>JAJZWU010000018.1 GCA_021846515.1 Actinomycetes bacterium | reverse complement strand
CGAAGACTGTCTCCCTACCTGTCGGCAGTGAGCCAAATCCATCCTCTCACAAGACAACACATTCAAGATGCTCTAAGACATTACTGGGGATAGTCGCCGCCGGACTCGTTGTCATGATGACGGCTGCATGTAGCACGCTACCGATAAGCGGTTCAAGCGCAAGCGGTATAGTAGCGAGTGCGGTACAGCAAGTTGGCGCATCGACATCAAATGTAAGCCTTCATATGACACTTAACGCTGGAGCAATAAGCCTAACTGAGGATGGAACAGGCAGTATGAACGTACCTCAAGGAGCTCTTGAACTAAATGCTGGTACGACAATTTTCGGTCTTACCTTCCCGGGCAAAATGGAGCTGGATAACGGTATCGTATATACCTCAGTGTCATTCCCTGCAACAATAATGACGCTTGGGAAAACCTGGCTTTCAATCAACCTTACTAAGTTGGGTATATCCTCCTCCGATGTGCCGGCTATTCTTGCCTTAATATGGGACCTGCCAAACTTGATGAAGATGCTGGGCTCCAGTGGCAACTTTGTCACCTCTCTGGGTACCTCTACCGTAGATAACCAGACTGTAACGGGATATGCTATTCAACTCCCAACGACTCTTCTCAGTAGCATGGCTCCGTCATGTCTCTCCAGCAGCTCTACGGGAATCAACCTGAGTAAAATGACTCTCAAGATTGACGCTTATGTAAATGGATCAAACCAATTGGTCAGGCTAGTCACCGACGTATCCATGCCTGCAGAAATTGTAGGTACCGTATCCGCAGCTGCGACTATCGACTTCACTGGATATGGCGCAGCAGTAAACATCGTTCCACCGCCATCTAATACCGTAGACGACGTTACTCCCCTTGTGCAGGACGCTTACTCGATGATCTGCCCAAGTAGTGGATCAAAAACCACAACATCCTGAACCTACCAAGTCTCTATCGTAAATAAGCTGGTCGGCTAAAACAGGCCGTTGAACGAGGCAAGTTGATTAGATAAGCAGTAAATTTCAATATAAGCCAGGGAATCCTATGCCCAGCAGATAACCTCTCCATGCACTATGACATACCAACCTGCCGGAGATTCGATCCACTCCCTCCACGCGTCAGCCAACTCCTCCAGATCAGATTTCGTAGCCAGCCCCATTTCCAGTGCCTGATCCGCAATGGATGACTTTGTAATCCGATCCGCCCAAAGACCTCCCCACCATGTCCGATCTTCAGGTGTAGCAAAACACCAACATGATGCCAAAGGTACTATCTTCCTGAACCCGGCGGCTTGAGCCCAAGAAAGCATATGACGCCCCGCATCAGGTTCACCACCATTGGCTCTGGCTATTTTCTGGTAAAGTTCCATCCACCTATCCAGGCCGCTTGATGCCGGATACCATGTAGCAGCATGGTAATCAGAATCGCGTGCTGCTACTATTCCTCCTGGCTTGCATGCCGATCTCATAGCTTTCAATGCCTCAACTGGGTCACTTACATGTTGGAGAACCTGATGAGCGTGGACTACATCGAATGAGCCACTCTGAATTCCAGCCGATTCAAGATCATAGAGATCGGCTACCATTACATGAGCATTCTGCAATCCTCTACTATTTATTGCCTCACGAGCTACTTCTACTACCTTCTCGCTGCTGTCAATAGCAACCAACTGACCCGGATATACGAGTTCAGCCAAATCCGCTGTAATAGTACCGGGGCCACATCCTATATCTAATATAGTATGACCTTTTTTGATAAAGGGGAGAAGGTACTTTGCTGAATTCTCAGCCGTCCGCCATGAATGAGAGCGAAGCACGCTC
Organism: Actinomycetes bacterium; assembly: GCA_021846515.1. Classification (GTDB taxonomy): domain Bacteria; phylum Actinomycetota; class Acidimicrobiia; order Acidimicrobiales; family JAMCPL01; genus JAMCPL01. Next base: position 35,847 of record JAJZWU010000018.1, on the reverse strand, counting down.
TCGTGATGACCGTGTGTATAATGAGACGTCTTTGTATTCACGGCAACGCTTACCTGCCCTCTATGTCAGCGACTATAGCCATTGCCTTTTTGTGAGGATCGGATGACCCGGTAACTGCCCTGCCTATTACCAGCAAATCGGCACCTCTGGACAGGGCTAGAGATGGAGTAGCTACCCTTACCTGGTCATTGTAGCTATCACCAGCCAAGCGTATGCCTGGCACTACCGCAAGCATGTCTGGGTAGCGTTCCTTGAGTAGATGAATATCACCAGCTGCACATATGACTCCATCGCATCCAGCATCAGCAGCCATCTCCATCCTGGATACCAACTCTTCCTCTGTTGCAGGTTGGCTTGTAAGAACGGTAACTGCCAATACCTTAGCCGAATCATTCTCCGATATATCCCTACCGTATCCTGAACCTTCTACAGCTGCACGAAGGGCATTACTACCTGCCGCTGCATGGACAGTAAAATAGGAGCATCCAGAGTGTGAAAGTACCCTCGATGCTCTCTCCACAGTGGTCGGTATATCATACAACTTCAGATCCACAAAGACCTTGAACCCATTTCCAGAAAGTTTGCGAACCGCCTCTGGGCCACATGCAGAATATAGCTCCAGCCCTATTTTGACTACACCAAATATATCTTTACACGATAAGGACATACCCAGAGCCTCATCCAGGTTGTCCGTATCCAGAGCAAGCACTAGCCTCTCCCTTAACTCATCAGAAACTACGATCATTACTGCCCAATCTCCTCAGCAGATATTGGTTCAGAATCATATTCAGTGGAATTATCCTCCTTTAGCAGGCAGCCAGAAATATCACCCACCCGGGCAACCCCATGCATCTTGCACCAAGAAAGTAGCTCCTTGTGTACCCTCATTGGAGCTCTCGGGTCGAGAATAGTAGCTGTTCCAATCTGTATGGCGCTTGCTCCAGCCATCATCATCTCTACGGCATGCTTTCCTCTCGATATCCCCCCTACCCCTATAAGACCAACCTCCGGAAATGTCTTCCGTACATCGTGTACGGCTCTAAGTGCTACCGGGCGTATAGCAGGACCGGATACCCCCCCACCCATCGGCCCTGAACCAAGAGCATAACGGCGTTTATCTATATCTATGGCCATACCGAGTAGGGTATTGATAAGAACTATCCCATCAGCTCCAGCATCTATGGCATGGCCGGCAATATCTATGAGATCCGGAGTGTTTGCTGATAGCTTTACCCAAATAGGTAGGCCACCGGATAACGATGCCCTTACAACATCAGCGGTAGCAGTAGCAGAGTGAGCAAACATGTGATTACGATCCTCGATGTTTGGACAGCTTACATTCAATTCAATTGCCGATATGCCATAAGCCGATGCCAGAAGACGAGCAGCCTGCTCAAACTCACCAAGAGTCCTTCCCCATATGCTGGCCACTACAGTGCACCTGCGCTCTACCAGCTTGGGCAATTGATTACTCAGCCACCATGATATTCCTTTTCCTTGCAATCCAACTGAATTGATCATTGATGCCGGGGCTGAGCATACTCTCGGAGCAGGATTACCCGGCCAATCGAATACCGCCATAGATTTGGCCACCACCGCGCCCAGCTTCTCCAGATCAATATAACCCGCAAGCTCCACTCCATACCCCGAGGTGCCCGATGCAGTCATAACCGGCGACTTGAGCTGAACCCCCCCAACAGACACAGACATGTCCACATGAGACGGCCCTGCCAGTCTTGCAAGCTGTATCAGCTTCCCGGCCATTCAGTGACCTTCGTATAGCTCTTGTAGACTTGTGACGCTGTAGCTACTGTTGTACCACTCCCTGAGGCCGGCTGCCAGAGCACGAGCAGCAGCAATAGTCGTAATGCAAGGTATCTGAGCAGCGGTTGCAGCATTGCGTATATATTGCCCGTCGGCCCTGGGTCCCCTACCCCGTGGGGTATTTATAACCAGCTGTATCCGGCCGGCCGAAATGAGATCTACAGCACTGGGCAAGCGATGGTCGTCGTCAAACTCTAAATCAGGGCATCCAGATAATCCCACTCTGGCATCGACAGCAGCAGAAGGACTGCCAAATATGCCATCCTCGGCATCATCGCTACCAGTTACCTTTCCTACCCTTATCCCTACAAAAATGCCATTTTCTTCCAGATATTTGGCGGTACCGGCAGTAGCTGCTATCGAGAATCCCAGCTCAATCAGGGTCGATGCAATGCCGGTAGATACTTGTTTGTCTCGATCGGCAAGTGACATAAAGACGGCGCCTGGGGCAGGCAACTTGCCATTGGCTCCCAGCTGGCTTTTTACGAAGGCAATCCCAAAGGAGTTGCTTACCCCCATTACTTCCCCGGTAGAGCGCATCTCCGGTCCAAGTAAGCTATCTACGTCAGGGAACCTACTGAACGGAAGCACTGCCTCTTTTACGCTGAAGTGCCCACTGGGAACCGCTGGATGGAAGAGCCCTTCTTCCTTTAATTCACTAAGAGTGCTACCCAGCATAACTCGTGCGGCAATCTTGGCCAATGGGACACCGGTGGCCTTGGAGACAAATGGAACCGTGCGTGATGCCCTTGGATTTGCCTCGATAACATACACGTCTGAGTCCTTTACGGCATACTGTATGTTTATAAGCCCCACCACCTCAAGCGCATCGGCTATACGTGAAGTATGGGATCTGAGCAAGGATACTATACCTTCATCCAGGGTGGGAGGAGGAATAGCACAGGCAGAATCTCCCGAGTGCACCCCAGCCTCCTCAACGTGTTCCATGATGCCGCCTATATATGTATCACCAGTAGCATCTCTAATAGCATCTACATCTATCTCTACTGCATCTTCGAGAAACTTGTCCACAAGAACTGGACGCTCTTCCTCTGCTGCCCCCTCCCTGGTAAGAACCGACTGCATCTCATCGACTGCTTCACGCAGCCTATCTGTATCGTAGACTATCTCCATAGCTCGCCCCCCCAGTACATAGCTTGGGCGTACCAGTACCGGGTACCCTATCTCGTCTGCTATGTCGAGCGCCTCCTTTGAAGATGTAGCCATACCACCAAGCGGTTGCAGAATATCCAACTTTTTGAGCAACTCGCTCCAAAGCCCTCGATCCTCTGCAGTCTCTATGGAGCCGGGATCGGTTCCAAGGATAAGATCACTGCTAATCCTGGACGCGAGCTTGAGAGGGGTCTGCCCACCGAGACTGACTATTACACCCAGTAATTTGCTGGTGTCACTGTCGTATCCCTGCTCCTCTCTTATTATATTTTCAACATCTTCATATGTCAGTGGCTCGAAATAAAGACGATCCGCAGTATCGTAGTCAGTAGATACGGTCTCAGGATTGCAGTTCACCATGATAGTCTCGTATCCGGCATCCCTCAGAGATAAGACAGCATGGACGCAGCAGTAATCAAACTCGACCCCCTGGCCAATACGGTTAGGACCGGATCCCAATATAATCACCCGATCTTTTCCGGATGGTGGGAGGTCGCCAGAGCGTTCATAAGATGAGTAAAGGTAGGGAGTAGACGCAGCAAATTCTCCCGCACAGGTATCTACGGCTGAATAGGATGGATACGCACCACATGCAAGACGTGCCCCGGTTGCTTCTTGCTCTGTAATACCAAAGGCGTAAGCTACCTGCAAATCTGAAAACCCCAACTTTTTCAGATAAAGCCATCCTTCTTTGCCAATAAAATCTATACCGGATCCAGATTCACGCATGTGTTCCATGGCTTTACGCGCCAGCACTATTAGCTCAATCTGCTTCACAAACCAGCTGTCTACTCTACTGCGACGCACTATCTCATCTGCCGGTATCCCCCTTCTAATAGCCAGCTCCAGATGAAACACCCTGTCAGGAGTGGGCTCCGACAACAATGACAGCAACTGATCATTACTTATATCGTCATAGATTCGCTCGTTGGTATCACAGTTAAGACCAGCATGGCCCTTTTCAAGCGAGCGTATAGCCTTTTGCAGGGACTCTGGGAATGTGCGCCCTATGGCCATTATTTCACCCACTGACTGCATGCGTGTACCAAGCTGCTCCGGAGCACCCGGCAACTTTTCAAATGCCCATCGTGGGATCTTGGTAACGACATAGTCGATAACCGGCTCGAAACAGGCAGGAGTCTTGGAGGTTATGTCATTTGGAATCTCATCAAGCCGGTAGCCTACTGCAAGTTTTGCGGCAATCTTTGCGATAGGAAAGCCTGTAGCCTTCGAAGCCAGCGCCGAAGAACGAGATACCCTTGGGTTCATCTCAATGATCATTCTGGAACCATCTTCAGGGTTCACAGCAAACTGTACATTTGATCCACCTGTCTCGACACCGACCCTCCTGATACAGGCAAATGCATCATCACGCATCTGTTGATACTCCCAATCAGACAAGGTCTGAGCAGGAGCAACAGTTATAGAATCACCGGTATGCACCCCCATAGGATCCATGTTCTCTATCGAGCATACGACTACACAATTGTCATTGTTGTCACGCATCAGTTCCAACTCGTATTCCTTCCAGCCAGCTATTGAGCGCTCGACAAGTATCGTATGTACAGGGCTGGAGGCCAGTCCTTCTGCTGCACGTCTACGAAACTGGTCCATGTCTGCGGCAGTTCCTGTACCAGCACCACCAAGTACGTAGCTGGGACGCACCATTACTGGAAAACCGATAGATAAAGCAATACTCTCAGCCTCTTCAAGATTGTGGGCAAAATCCGCGGCAGGCACAACCAGCCCAATCTCCAGCATTGCCTCCTTGAAACGTTCACGATCTTCTGCAGTGGAAATAGCATCTACACTGGCGCCTATCAACTGGACACCATTTGCCTCCAAGACGCCAGAGCCATCCAGCTGCATAGCCAGATTAAGCGCTGTCTGACCACCCAAGGTAGGTAACAGAGCATCAGGATGTTCACGCTCAATAATTGCCTGCACTGTTTGTAAGTCCAATGGCTCGATATAAGTCTTATCAGACAGGTCTGGATCGGTCATGATCGTAGCAGGATTTGAATTGACCAGGATAACCTTGTAGCCCTCTTGACGCAGGACCTTGCAGGCCTGAGTTCCTGAATAGTCGAACTCACATGCCTGACCTATGACTATAGGCCCTGATCCGACTATCAATATAGATTCGATGTCCGTACGCTTTGGCATTATCGGCTCAGCTCCTTCAGAGATTCAAATAGATAAAAAGAATCGTGCGGACCGGGAGATGACTCTGGGTGATACTGTACCGACTCTATCCGGGCACTATCCACACGCATGCCCTCTACTACACCATCGTTCAAGTTCACATGGGTAACCTTTGCCCCACATGATTCCAGTGAACTGCCGCTGACTGCATAGTTGTGATTCTGGCTGGTTACTTCCACCCTTCCTGTCGCCATTCTCTTCACTGGATGATTGCCCCCGTGATGCCCAAACGGCAACTTATAGGTTGCAGCGCCTATGGCACGCGCCAAGATCTGATGGCCAAGGCAGATCCCAAATATAGGAACACGTCCGATCAGATCAGAGACTATGCCGGCCTGTATATCCAGAGCAGCCGGATCGCCGGGACCATTGGACAGAAATACTATGTCTGGGTTTAAGGAGAGCGCATCATCGGCAGAGAACGTAGCAGGAACTACCGACACCCTGGCAAACTGCTTAAGGTAATTAAGCATACTGCGCTTTATCCCAAAATCATATGCCACGATCCTATAGTTATTACCTGGGTCTCCAATGTTATACACGGTATCAGTGGTCACAATACCTGTAAGATCTGCTCCGGTGGTACCCGGCTCTCGCTGCGCAGCTTCCAGAAGAATTGATTCCGGAGCAGTGCCAAATGCGCACCCCACAGCTCCCTGCTCTCTTATACACACGGTCAACCTTCTTGTATCTATACCCGTAATTGCCGGTATATCGTACTGAATAAGCCATGATTCCAGGGTATCCTCAGCTCGCCAGGATGAAGTCCTGTTCTCCAGAGACCTGGTGACAATGCCTCTCAACCATGGTTTTGATGATTCATAGTCTTTCGAATTTATACCGTAGTTGCCGATATGAGGATACGTGAACATAACGATCTGACCGGTATAAGAGGGATCGGTTATCACTTCCTGGTATCCAGCCATAGTAGTATTGAATACTATTTCACCCGTAATCACCACCCCTTCCTGGCTGCCACCCTGATTGGAGTATCTCATTGCCAACGAACCGGCAGAGTAGCCGGAGAATACTTCACCGGTAGCAAGTACCAGTTTTGCCGCATTTCGCAAGCGTTCGGACTGTTCATTCAGCAAAAGCGCATCCACAAAAGAGAGCTTCATCTGGTGGCCTCCCCGTCGAGATATACCGGCTCCCCTTCATATATGGTATGTACCACCCTGCCGGTTAGATACAGACCATCAAATGGCGAATTACTCGACCTGGAGAGCAACCTGCTGGCATCTACCTTCCATTCAGCAGATGGGTCAAAGACAGCCAAATTGGCAGGTGCCCCTGGCTGGAGCGGACCACCATGACGACCTCCACTGGCAATGTCCAGACCGGCAATTGCAGCCGGTTTCCAGCTCATAGCTGCAATAATATCGACCATGCTCATAGAATACTGCAGCACAGAGGGCTCTATGGTCAAGCGTCCTGGAGATGAGACCTCAGCTGGGATACCGCTGGAATTGCCTTTTAGCACGGTAATGGCTACAGCCAGGGCAGTTTCTAACCCAATCATTCCCGGTGGTGCCTGGTCCAGTGGAAGCTCCTTACTCGCTTTGGTATGGGGCGCATGGTCGGTTGCAATTGCATCTACAGTTCCGTCTGACAGTGCCTTCACTAATTCTGTTATATCGCTACGCGCCCTAAGTGGAGGATTTACCTTGTAAATAGAATTATACCCAGATAGCATCTCGTCAGTAAGGGATATATGATGAGGAGTCACCTCGGCTGTCACCTGCTTACCGGCAAGTTTTGCCCGTCTTACCAACTCTACAGAACCACTGGTAGAGAGGTGCATGAAATGTACTCGCGCATCACATAGCGCAGCAAGTTCCAGGTCTCTTATCAGCATCAATTCCTCTGCACAATTTGGTGCCCCCTTTACTCCCATAATCGAGGACAGGTAGCCCTCGTTCATCACTGTATGTTCAGCCAGATCATCTACCTCGCAGTGTTGGGCGATTATGGCACCAAGGGCAGATGCGTATTCAAGGGCACGCCTCATAACGAAAGCATTCTGCACTCCTCTGCCGTCATCGGTAAAGATTCTTACGCCACAAGCATTCATCTCGACCATGGGTGACAGCCTCTCACCTTCACGCCCTATGGTAATAGTTCCAGCCGGTACGACCCTGCATAACGCATCCTTGGAGACAAAGATTATATCCCTGACTACAGCAGCGCTGTCTATGGGTGGTTCAGTGTTGGGCATGCAAACTACTGCAGTATAACCACCGGCGGCAGCTGCCCTTGTGCCGCTCTCTATAGTCTCCGCTTCTTCATTACCTGGTTCACGCAGATGAGTATGTAGATCCACCAGACCAGGCGAGATCACACAACCATCGCAGTCAATAAGACGCGCTCCCTTTGGAAGGCTGATGTCTGGTGCAATCTCTACTATATCTGACCTGTCGATAAGAACATCAAGCCCAGAACGCACACCGGTTGCATCTACTAAAGTACCGCCTCGCATAAGAAACTTAGCCATGCACCATTCCCCACTTGATTCCATTGCTGCAGGTTGCCTCACAGCCCTGAGTCGTTCTGTAATCAGAGGTTGCTCCATAACCGCACTTTGCTCCGCACTGATAGATTGGCTGGCAAGAGCTATACCTGCTCATTGGTCTCCCTGTCTGCATAACGCATTGAAACAAGATTGCCTTTGTCGAAAGCGCCTTTGTCGAAAGTGACATCTCCGGAATTGGCCAATAACATATAGATTACAGCCATCCTCACCGCTACTCCATTTGATGCCTGATCCAATATCAATGACCTGGTAGAATCTGCAATGTCACTAGCCAGTTCCACTCCCCTGTTGACAGGGCCCGGATGCATTATGACGGCATTATCGGGCAATAGGGCATCACGCCTGTGATCTATCCCCCAATTCATGGCGTACTCACGCATAGATGATAGATAGATACCCGAACCACGTTCGTTTTGCAGGCGCAATACATAACATACCTGAGTCTCCGGCAGTACTTCATCCAAGCGGTACCTCACCCTGACCGGCCATTTATCTACGTATTTGGGCATAAGCGTCTTTGGGCCACAAAGAGTAGTTACAGCCCCCAGCATGTCAAGCATCTTAACCAGGGATCTGGCTACCCTGGAATGCTCTACATCTCCTACTATGGTAACCGCCAGGCCGTTGAAACACTTTAGTATCTGATCGTCGTCAGCACTATCTCCAGAATCGTTCAACTCCTTGATTAGGGTATAACAATCAAGCAGCGCCTGAGTGGGGTGTTCGTGGCATCCATCACCGGCATTTACGATCGGTACCGGCAACCATGTGGAGGCCTGTGCCGGTACGCCAGCTGAACTGTGCCGTATTACAAAACAATCTGCTCCTATCGCATGTAAGTTTGCAAGAGTATCTTTTAACGACTCACCCTTCTTTATAGAGGACTGAGAAGAATTAAGCGAGAGGATGTCCATGGAGAGTTTCTTGGCGGCGATCTCGAAGGAGGTTCTGGTTCTGGTGGAATCTTCAGAAAATACCATTGCCATTGTTTTCCCCCTTAATGCAGGAACCTTGGGTATATCCCTTCCGAGGACCTCACTGAATACGGCCGACAACTTCATAATGTTACCGATACCATCGAGATCGAGATCTCCTACAGATAGCAGGCCATTACGTAGCGGACTCATCGCTGTTTTTTCACCACGTCTCCTATTACCACACCTTCGAGGGTTGCATCCACCTGCTCAGTAAGTCGTGTGGGGAGATTCTTGCCTATATAATCAGGACGAATGGGAAGTTCACGATGGCCTCGATCCACAAGTACAGCCAGCTGGACAGACCTTGCTCTGCCAAAATCCGAAAGGGCATGAAGTGCCGCCCTGACTGTCCTACCGGTAAACAAAACATCGTCTACAAGCACCACTGTCATATTGGTAATATCGAATGGTATGTCGGTTACCGCCTCAGGTAACACCGGCCTTAACTGGATATCATCACGATAGAATGCCACATCGAGTGTACCTGTAGGAATCTCTGCGTTGCTTATTTCGGAGATAATTTCTCTTAGCTTGAATGCGAGCGCTACTCCACCAGTTTGTAAACCTATAAGACTAAGGCTATCAGCACCTTTATTACGCTCAATTATTTCATGCGCGATCCTGACGAGCGCCCTATCTACATCATCTACCGACATCACCTGAGATCGGGGAACGAAGACTCCACCCCTCGGTGTAGCAAGTTTTCGCTCGCGTTCAGCCAAAATGAGCCTCCTATATCCGTACGAGTCTCTCCGGACTCGCTTGACGGTCGTATACTTAATCAAAGTTACTTTATCACGAAGCTGGAGTGTATGCAAGCGGCCTGCAAATGAAATGGAATGGAACATAATGCCGCATTCTCGCGGATTCATCGTTTCAGTAGACCTTCACACTCTAAGGATTTTACCGATAGCCAACCTCGCTTGATCAAAGTAGAACAGACAGACCGATTCAATCAGATAACTCCCAGGTGCCTCTGGCTTTCGTACTTCTACAGGAAGCAGCTGTCTGTTCAGGACGGGATATCGACTAGAGTATTGCTGCTGTACCGGCTAGAATACAACTATGAACGGAACGGGCTATGCAAAAAGGAGCTAACCTGCAGTCGCTGCGCATAAGTAGCCGGGCATTTAAGCGCATGTCTCTTGTCGCCCTTGTGGCTATTACGCTTCTTATCGCTACCGGAACCTGGGTAAGACTATCTGAATCTGGACTCGGCTGTACTACGTGGCCAGCCTGTACTTCACATGACCTTATAGCCCCCGGTACATACCATTCGTTGGTAGAGTTCACCAATCGCTCAACAATAATTGCAATTGGGATTCTAATAGCAATGGTCGTAGTCTCTTCCTTCTTGCGTGAAACAAAACGGAGGGACTTGCAATTACTCTCTATCGGACTTCTGGTCGGCTATATAGGTGAAGCCGTCTTGGGAGGTATCACGGTGCTTCTCAAACTGGCCCCACCGCTTGTGGCTGCCCACCTGATACTTGGGCTGATCCTTGTCGCAAATGCTACTGTACTTCATTGGCAGGCAGGCATCCCTGATGGCTTGGCAACTTCAAATCGTAGTACGCTATTTACCACTCCTATGGTAGCTCTGTCCAGCTTGATGTTGGGTATGTTCTGGATTATGTCAGTACTTGGAACGATAGTAACCGGTACCGGACCGCATAGTGGGAAGCCCGGTACTCCCAGGTTTCATCTATCACTTGGTGGGATGGTGCAAATACATGGAGATGTAGGACTCGTATTTTACGGTATAGCTATAGCATTCTTCATAGCGCTGCTTGGCCAAAAGGCGCCCAAGGACACTATACGTAGGACACATATTGTAGTTATACTACTTACCTTGCAGGGGATATTAGGGTACTCGATCTGGTTTACAAAGTTCTCTGTCATACCTGCGGAGATGCATACCTTTGGTGCTGCCCTCTTGCTAATTGCATTGATCCGCATGAAGATGGGTATGCACACTTACGAAGACACCCAATTGGACGAACAGGACATTCATGATGGACACCTTGAGTGTCAGCCGATCGGCAGTGCTCAGCCGGACATCAGCTTGACCAGTGCAGAGTACGCAAGCTCCAGTTCGTCGGCGGTTACCCGCTCATAGGGAGTATGAGCCAATTCTGGATCACCGGGACCAAAGTTTACTGCAGGCACTCCCGCCTCGCTAAATGTAGCTACATCTGTCCAACCAAGTTTCGCCCTTGGGTGAGTAGGAGACAACTCTGCTAATCTCTTTATCCACCGGTTTTCACCGAGCAATGGCATTGCTCCAGGTGCATAGTCCAGTATCTCAATGGTAGACTTAGGTTCTCCTGTACCCTCCATGGACTCAGCACTCTCTACCGTGCCTTTTGCAACTTGAGTATCATAGATACCCGAGAACAGGTATCTATGCAACCATTCTTCTATCTCTTCACGACTTCTATTGGGTGCCGCGCGATGATTGATAACAATAGATGCACTGTCTGGTACTACGTTTGTTGCCACACCTCCATTGATCATGACTGCCTGGAGTTGCTCTCTGAATGTACACCCATCAATCTCTACGACGTTTTCTCCATATCCAGCTACCCGACCTACAATCTGTGCAGCTAAGTGGATAGCGTTCCTCCCCATCCACGGCCTGGCGGTATGTGCTCTCTTCCCCAATATGTCGATACGAGCAGTCAGTGTGGACTGACATCCTGCCTCCACTATTCCAGCAGTAGGCTCACCCACTATGGCTACATCCCCTCTAAGCAATTCAGGATTAGAAGCGGTAATCTTTCGCAGACCATTCATGTCTCTGGCTATCTCTTCACAGGCATAAAAAATGAACGTCGTATTGACAGGTAAATTCAAACTGGACAGTGAAAGTTCGAGCATAACTGCAACAGATCCCTTGGTGTCTACGGCACCAAGTCCTTCAAGGGTTCCATCACCCACCTTTACCTCCCAATCTTCACTTGGCGGTACTGTATCCAAGTGGGATGCAAGTATTATTCTCTCACCGCCATGCCCTCCTACATCGTCCCTTATGCCGCCAACTCCCATACCAGTTTCTCTGGTGGTACGCAATACTACATTATTGTCTATCCTGAGCAGTTCAACCTGCCCTGCCCTGTCGCCAAGGGATTGGACCCATGAATCAAGGCAGTTATATACATAATCGGCAATAGCATCTTCATTGCGGCTCACAGACGGGATTGCTACCAGTTCTGCGGCTCGTTCCAGGAGCCTGGCTCCACTCTTATCCGAGTCCATGCTCTCGCAACACAGATTCAAGTGCAGCTTTGTCAAGACGCTCACCGGGGGTAATGTATCTAACGACCAACACACATGGTACAAAAAATTCACCGCCCTTAAAGATTTTACGGCGTTGTGCCTGCAATGCCACGCACCAGGGCGGGATGAACCCCCTAGATATCTCATCACCAGAATCAGCATCTATCACGGGGATAGATGGATTGAGTAGGGTACCCTCTCCAAGTACTGCCCCATTACCTACCCTGGCTCCTTGGGTAATCATGGAACGGCTGCCGATAAATACATCGTCTCCTATCATAACTGGGTTAGCCTGTGGTGGCTCCAGGACGCCGCCTATTCCAACCCCTCCTGCCAGGTGCACCCTCTTTCCCACTTGGGCACAGGATCCTACCGTTGCCCATGTGTCCACCATAGTACCTTCTCCGACGTAAGCACCGGTGTTGACAAAACTTGGCATCAACACAACATCTTCTCCTAAAAAGCATCCTCTCCTTGCAATTGCCCCCGGAACCAGTCGTACTTTATTCAACGTGTCGGTAGACCTTAACGGGACCTTATCTCTATAGGTGAATGGAGGATCAGAGATAAATTCGCTCTCGTGTACCTTGAACATAAGTAATATCGCATACTTCACCCACAGATTGACCACAGTTTCACCGCCAGCGCCGTCCCATTGGGCAACACGCAAGCTACCCTCTTCTAGTAAATCCATTACACTTTCGGTGACTTTGGTTGCATGGGAATCGCCATAAGAAATACTGTCTCGCTTTTCCCACAATTCCTCTATCTGTTGCTGCAAGTCGTCAATTTCAACCATATAGTCTACAGGTTATCAGATGATATTCTGTCGCCGGTGATCAAGAGTTACGGCTAGTATGTATTTTATGAATAAGCTTGATACTGTCTCATCCAGCCTGCCAGCTGGACTATCCAGAGTTGATCGGCTGCGAAAATTGATGGAGGAAAACGATGTAGCTGCGCTCTTGGTTACCAACCTGACCAACATCAGGTATCTCACTGGTTTCAGTGGGTCAGCAGCTTTATTGCTGGTTATGTATAATCAATCCATTCTTACAACCGATAGCCGTTACGAGGTACAGGTAAAAGAGGAAACTGCCGATATTGCAAGATCTACCTCCCTGGAAATCGTCGTAAGTAGTCCATCCATGCCCGATGCCCAAAAAGACGCAATAATGGAATTTATTGGCTCATCCGGAATCGATTCGCTCGCCATGGAGTCAGATAACATCACCTGGGCGGCACAACAACGATGGGCAGAGGTATTCGCAGAAAATAAGCTGGATATCGCATTTACCCCTCAGGGCGGACTTGTGGAGCAACTCCGTTTAATCAAAGACAGCAACGAAATAGCCCTGATGGAGAAGGCAGCAGCTATCGCTGATGAGGCATTACGTGAGAGCATCCCTACCCTGGATGGCAGCCCGACCGAAAGCCAGTTCGCACTTGAGATTGATTGGTGGATGCGCAGACTCGGCGCAGAGGATAGAGCTTTTGACACAATAGTAGCGGCGGGGCCAAATGGAGCCAAGCCTCATGCAAAGCCTTCATCTACGACAATCAGTGGTGACGATGCTATCGTGGTGGATTTTGGAGCTACTTTTGGTGGCTACTGCTCAGATATGACCAGGACTATCTGTAGCAACGGTCACCTGAATGGAGAACTTGCAGGGGTGTACGATATAGTGCTCCATGCTCAACAGGCTGGAATTGATATGCTGAAACCGGGAGTAAAATGCGCAGACATCGACAATGCGTGTAGGAATATCATAGAAAATGCAGGATATGGTGATAATTTCAACCACAGTACGGGACACGGTGTCGGCTTGGATGTCCACGAAATGCCTGTATTGAGCAGCAGGTCGGAATCTGAATTACAGGAAGGAATGGTAGTAACGGTAGAACCAGGCATTTACATTCCTGACGTAGGAGGGGTACGTATTGAAGATATGCTCGTTATCACAGCCAACGGATCCAAATCCCTGACATCAAGCAGCAAATAACCCGCTACGGACGGGTGTTCTTGGCAGGCTTCATCGTATCGCCAGCATTGGCGGGGAACCTTCCCTACGGACGGGGCATTCTTTCTTATCAATAAAAGCTACGACCACACACTGCTGCTCTACCCAGATACGGTTGCCCGGGCACAAGATATTCGGCTCCAAATAAATTTTCGCCTTCAAGAAAAGCCGCAGCTGGTTTTTCATAGATACTTTGGCTGTTATACTTAAGCTATGCCTACGACATCTACAAATAACCTTGAGAATGGAATGACGCTTGAGTTACCTGAAGGGCTCTTCCGGGTGGTTGAGTTCCAGCACGTGAAGCCTGGCAAGGGTGGAGCTTTCGTTAGAACTAAGCTGAAGAACGTCCGCAGCGGAGCGGTGCTGGATAAGACGTTTCGTGCTGACGAAAAAGTGGAGCAGGCAATAGTTGATAAGCGAGACATGCAGTTTCTTTACAGAGAAGGCGACTCATTCGTCTTCATGGACACTGTCTCATACGACCAGGTTCACGTTCCTGAGTCCACCCTCTCTTCCACATCCGACTACCTAAAAGAAGGTGATACTGCAGTGCTCCAGATGTACGGAGACGAAGTTGTTTCGGTAGATCTTCCAGCTGCTGTCGAACTGTCCGTCTCTGCAACCGATCCCGGCTTGCAGGGAGATAGGGTATCTGGAGCAAGAAAACCGGCCACCCTCGAGACGGGACTCGTTATCCAGGTGCCGTTGTTCGTTTCTACCGGAGACAAGATAAAAGTAGATACCCGGACAGGCGAGTATATTACTCGCGTATAGTAGCTAATGCATAAAAATATTGTCCCAGAAGGCAGTGAACGTACCGCCCTTTTGGGCAAAGAGCCTCGTTGTAATAAGTGGTGTTGATGTCTGCTGGCCGAGAACTTCCTCGCCATGAAGCCAGAACCAGGACATTGGAGGTTCTATATGAGCGCGATATAAAAGATATATCACCGGAAGAACTTCTTGACTCCCTGGCCGCTCCACTTGACCAATTCTCGCTGGAATTGTTTGAGGGGGTTTGTAAGTATTCAGATAGAATAGACCAACTGCTCGATAATGCCTCTGAGGGCTGGCATACCGACAGGATGCCTCTGATAGACAGGATTATTCTTCAGATGGCGACTTACGAGCTACTGGCGCATCGTGAGACATCAAATGCTGTCATCCTGGACGAAGCTGTCGAGCTGGCCAAAGAATACTCTACCGAGCAATCGGGCAAGTTTGTAAACGGGGTACTCTCGTCACTGGCCGAGATCATACGTGCTAAGCCGCGTTAGGAGTGCTTTAAGCCCACACCAATAGTCACCCATAAATATCCTGGGCGGTAGATGGCTGTACTATGAAAAAGATCCCAGTAATCGAGGGAATTGCGATTATATGAGACAAGAAATTGAGGTCCCCTATTCAAAGACGGCTGATCCATCGCCTCGTATACCCAGACCTTGAAAGAATGAAATTCAGACTGGCCAAGTGGTCCTACCCTGTAACTGGCTACAAAGCTTGACACCTTGGAAAAGGGCCCCTCTGGGCTACAGCCGGTCAATACGTTCACCTTGGCGGAAAACTTATTGCTTACCGATGAATTGATAACTATATACACACCGTCATACGGCGTTACGCTGAATTCTTCCGAGGCACCATCATAGATGCCAGCAGCCCTTGAGGCATCAGCAGTCCATCCGCTACCGTCAAAGTATTGCCACTTAGCAGTCAGGTCATCAGAGGAAACTCGCGCCAAATACATCTTCTTCTGGGTAGTCGATGTGGCCGTAGCGCCATATATATAAGCATATCCACCCAGGTTCATTACATAAGACCCCCACTGAATGGAGAGGTTTGGCTGGCGGAGGGGGGTTACACCGGTTAATTTCAAAGCGGGCAGGGAGAAGGTGGCTATAACCGTCTTAACCTGCTGCCAATGGAAACCACCATTCCCCTGCCTGTGGATTTCCATTAAGAACTCCTGGAATCTATCTCCCTCTACTGCTCCCGATAATGCAAGATAGAAATTCCGTGGATTACGAGATGATACAAGTGGGTATGGCTGGTTCACGTTACCATCTATCTTTAGATGATACTCGGATCCATGCTGAACTACGAATAAATTGTGTACAAGTGGAGCCATAAACGGCCTGGTTCCATTGGAGTTAATCGGACCGAGAAAGCTGTCTGCGAATGACCACAGGATGGATCCATTACCGATGGAATAAGCATGTACTGAATCACCACCTGTCCACCCGACACCGCTATCCGCATAATTGTTCCATTGTGTCATAAGTGAGTTATCCTTTGTGACCGATAGGACTTTAATGCTACGAGCCTTAGCCGTACATAAGCTTGAGGACGAGTTCCCATTGAGCCCATAGATTACCGCATGCCCGCCGCTCGTCGATTTTGTACCAGCAAACTTGCTTCTATGACTTACGACAGAAGATTTACCAGTCACCGAGCTGGCAGGGTCGTTGTCAGCTACCAATATAGAGCTGACCACAATTATGCACATAGCTATGAGCACAAGAACGACAGGCAACTGAAAACTCCTCCTCCTGCTTTTTATTTTACGCCTTTGCTTACCTCTCCCTCCACCACCGGCAGGCGAAGAAGCTACATGTATATCCATAACAATTCACTTAAAGCTGCTGCAAGAGCTGAGCCTTTTTCGCGTTGAACTCATCTTCGTTGATAATACCCATTTTGTGTAATTGATCCAGTTCCATCAATCGCTCAGCAAGCGTCTTGCCTTGGTTGTTTCGCAGGTCACGTCTAGCAAATGCTCCCTGAGGCATTCCCTGGGGAGGAGTGTCATCCATGGATGTCGGCAACGTCATTCCATAATTTGCATTTATCCCGGTATTGGCTGCTACTTGCGAGTACATCGGACCGGGGGGCGTCGCAACATTACCATTACCACCAGAGTTGTATCCCTGGGTCGATTGCGATATTTGCTCTGTAATTATGCTTGATACCGCGTCAGGTCTTGGAAGATACGGGAATACCGATACCCCCTGTTCTCCTCCCATGTCAATACGCAAATCACCAAACCCAAGCAGCCTCCCCATAAGAGAATATTTGGTAGAAATATTATTTATCCTTTCGAGGCGTATCTCCAGTGTGGTACGCCCTACAATTCCCCGCCGATAGATAAGCCTCATAGACGTGAGGACAATGGAGGTAGCTCTCCGCTCCAACATTCTGATGCCGAGCCTTGCTCCGGATATGAGGACAATCGCAAGCAGTATGTAGCCAACAAAAGAGGGCGCCGACGGAGCTGAGATCACTACACCAAACGATATGGCGATACATATTATGAATACAACGAGAGACCACCCCAGTGATGCCCAGTGCGGCCTCACCTCAAGGGCTACCACCTCCCCATCTGCCAAACCTCGTACCGGATACGCCATAGACATATGTTAGCTTATATGCATCGGTTTGCAGTACAGCCTGGATCATGCAAGACTGTAAACATGAACATCGGTATCATTGGCGGCACCGGACCACTTGGCCGAGGGTTGGCTACAAGATTGGCAACAGCACGATTTGACATATATGTGGGCTCGCGTGACAGGGAAAGGGCGACCAAAGCTATTGCGGAAATACGCTTGGGAAATGAGCTATCACGGTACCTGCACGAAGCAACCAACCAGGAAGCCGCCGGTGCAGATATTGCATTTGTCACTACTCCCTGGGATGGGGTAGTTAGCACCGTTAAAAGCCTTTCAAGTGAACTTGCAGGAAAACCGGTAGTTTCAACCGTAAATGCCTTGGTCAAGCAAGGTAGGGAGCTTCTCCCATTTCTTGGCCCCAGGGGATCCATGGCTGCACAGGTGGCTGCTGCCATACCTCACTCAATGGTTGTTGCGGCAGGACACCACCTACCGGCGCCGGTTCTTTGCGATCCCAATACTCCACTGTCAAGCAGCATTCTTGTATGCTCCGATTACCCCAAGGCAGCAGAGAAAGTTGGTGAGCTGCTTGAAGCTATCCCCGGAGTGAAGTGCCTTTATGTTGGCAGCCTTGCACAGGCTGGTTCGCTTGAGTCATTGACAGCGGCGTTGATCAACCTTAATATCCGTTACGGTGGCGAGGCAACTGTCAATATAGAGGGGCTTATCAAAAAATAACCATTGTGGCTCTATGGTAGCCACTGTGAAGCAGCAGGTAATATTCATCAACCCTCGGATCTTGCCATAATATGTAGGTCGCTTACATGAATATATGTTACCGGGTAGTTGTATAAGAAAATACGTTGTGCTAACATTGCTATTCATGAACGATGAAACTTTTGAACGTGATGGGAAACTATTCGATACTGCTGGGATGCACAACTCCAAGGATGTAGAAAAATTTTTATCAGAGGATCTGGATAGATTCGCCAAATTGCATCGAATCAGCAGAAGAGAATTGCTCGGTTCCGGACTTGCTGCCGGAGCGGCTCTCGTACTGGCGGGCTGTAGCAGCTCACCGGCAAAGCAGGTACCGAAACCCCCGACTACAACAATAGAGCATTGTCACGGAGGCGGTAGCCTGACAGATATTGACCATGTAGTAGTGCTTATGCTGGAGAATCGTTCGTTTGATCACTTTTACGGTTCTTACCCGGGAGTGCGGGGATTCAACGATCATCCCGGCGGATCACCTGGTATTTTTGCGCAACCATGGCCTGCATCTGCTGGTGGCCGTGCACCGGGCTACCTCCTCCCCTACCATCTTGATACCACAGATGTTGCGTTACGAGCCTCGATTATCGGTAACGTAGATGTTCCGGACCATGACTGGAGACCGCAGCATGAGAGCTGGAACAAAGGCGCCATGAATGCCTGGGTCACCACTCATGCCAGGTTTGACCATCCTGCAAATGCCCCTCTGGTAATGGGGTACTACAATCGCAACGACATACCGTTCTGGTACTCTCTCGCTGACAATTTCACTCTATGCGATAACTATTTCTGCTCGGTAATGGGTCCCACCATGCCAAACCGCCTCTATGCCATGAGCGCTACGCTCGATCCTGGTGGCAATCGAGGTGGACCTATCGTAACAACCCCCGGCCTGAGCGGGAAGGGGTCAGCTGCTGATTATCTCTTTTCATGCTCTTGGCCGACTATGTTTGAACGGCTCCAGTCCCAGGGGGTCTCATGGAAGGCCTACCAGCAACCCGGTAGCTCTATAGGCAGTCTTGAGTCTATAAACCTTGGTATAGGGTTCAATGCTTTGCTCTACTTCAAGCAGTACAAGGATCCCACAAGCGTATTATATCGTAACGCGTTTGCTTCAAGCTGGCCGGCAAACTTTGAGTCGGATGTATCCAGTGGCAACCTGCCACAAGTATCCTGGCTTATCCCACCTGTCATCTCATCCATCCATCCTCCCGCTCCGCCACAGCTTGGCTCCTGGATGGTTGCACGCGTGCTGAACGCCCTGATGAGCAATCCAAAGGTGTGGGCAAAAACAGCGCTGTTTATCACTTTTGATGAGAATGGTGGGTTCTTTGACCATGTAAAGCCAACTACGCCACCTCCGGGAACCCCAGGTGAGTACATCTCTCCTGTAGCCATGTCATCAGATACCTATGGAATCAACGGGCCGATTGGATCCGGTTTCAGGGTACCGACAATAGCAATCTCTCCCTATAGCCGGGGAGGATGGGTCAATTCAGACCGCTTTGATCATACCTCTTTACTTAGG
The DNA here is from genome assembly GCA_021846515.1 of Actinomycetes bacterium. GTDB lineage: Bacteria > Actinomycetota > Acidimicrobiia > Acidimicrobiales > JAMCPL01 > JAMCPL01. Next base: position 16,147 of record JAJZWU010000018.1, on the reverse strand, counting down.
TTTATGGAGACAAGATTTGGAGTGGAGGTACCCAACCTATCGGATTGGAGAAGGGCTACCTTTGGTGATCTGACTACTACCCTCGACCTCTCGTCACCAGATACGTCGCATCCAAGCCTGCCTGCGGCGCCGTTGGATAGCCCAACACTCCTGGCGCAGTATCCTGCAGGTAAGACTCTGCTGGCTAAGGCATCACCGGCAGCACCGATAACTTCAGCGTCGTTGAATGCCATCCTTCCCCTTGCCTACCAGACTCCGAATACTCCACCACCTCCGGCACATCAGGCAATGCCGGTACAGGAACCAGGCAAGGCTCGTACCCGCAAATTGGCTCCCTGTCCACCCGTAGCTGCAAAAGCCCCGGCTACCTAACAGTCATCATATTGCAATATCTTCAATGGGGTCGTATTACAATATTCCAGCAGGTCGTTCTTTCGCCTTACCATTGAAGGATACGCCCGACATGCAAAAAGCAATTGCTCTATCTGCTGCCAGTAATGGATCCTCCTTGTTGTCTACGATCAACAGGCGGGCAAGGCTGGTTGTCACCCCCAGGATAGCATGGGCAATTACCAGAGGATCATCTCTACGTATCATGCCGGCATCCATACCTGCCTTTACATGAGGGAGAGCATCTGCAACCGCCATTTCCTCACCATGGCGGACCAGATTATAAAACCTCTCATCAGTCTTCGCCTGTTCAAGAAGTAGAAACAGATGCACGTTCGAACTGAGCCATACGAATGAGGTACGTATTGCTGCAGATATACGGCGCAAAGGGTCAGGCTCATCTGCTATGGCTTGACGCTGCTTCCTGCGTAAGTCACGTTGCGCGTCAACAAGTATTTCTTTCAAAAGTGCATCCTTTGATTCAAAGTACCAGTAAAATACCCCCTTACCGACACCAAGTCCATTGACTATATCAGCCACAGATGTCTCATGATAGCCATCAGCAGCAAATTTCCTGGCAGCATAATCGATGATCTGAGTTCTCCTCTTGTTGCCACGAACGGTTAGGCGCTGTGGCATAATACTGGCGCCTTAATCATCCTTCGAACCATCATCCTTTTTTGCCATGGCTCCTTCTATGAACAGAGCGTCCATGTCGCTACGCAAAAAATCCGCAACAGCCTCCTCGGGACGATTGACTATAGGCTCGCCCCGCAGATTAAAACTGGTATTAAGCACCACCGGCAGGCCGGTTAGTCTTCCGGTCTCCTCTATAAGATCGTAAAAAGCTGCGTTTGACTGCCTCGTCACCGTCTGCAACCTTCCGGTACCGTCTACATGGGTTACGGCTGCAATCTTGTCTTGATACTCCTTCTTCACGCTCTCGACCATAAGCATGAACGGGTTGGGTATATAGTCATCAAAGTAAGTAGATGCGTGCTGCTCGGTCACGCTTGGTGCAAAGGGGCGAAACCATTCTCTCCGCTTTACCTGTGCATTCACCCTATCCCTCATCTCTGCCTGGCGAGGGTCGGCTATTATCGAGCGGGCACCCAGTGCACGGGGGCCTATCTCGGCACGTCCCTGGAACCAGCCAATCACCTTACCGTCCGCGACCATGGATGCCGCTGTACGTGCTGGATTATCTATCTCTACAGGATTTAGCCCTGCTGACTTCAGAGCAACAAGAGCATCGGCGGTGGTGAATGCCGGTCCGAGATAAGGATGGAGCATCTCCCATGCCCGCGGTTGCCCGAGCATCTGATGCCATGCAAACAACGCCGCACCCAGTGCATTGCCGCAGTCTGCTGCTGCAGGCTGGATAAACACATCATCGAATCCAGCCTCGCGAGCTATCCTGGTATTCATAACAGAATTCAACGCAACCCCGCCGGATAGGCATAGGTATCGAGCGCCTGTTGTGCGCTGCAATGCCCTGGCTATGTGCAGCGCTGCCTCTTCGGTCACTACCTGGATGGCATAAGAGAGATCTTTATGCAGATCATCTATATCGCCCTCCGGAACCCTTGGAGCACCCCACTTGTCTATAAATCGCTTCGAGAGTGGCGATCCTTCACGCTGGTAATTGAACCATGAGAGGTTTACCTTGAACAGGCCATCGCTGGTCAGCTTGAATAATCCCCTAAGACTATCAACGTACTTGTCTGTTCCGTATGGAGCAAGTCCCATAACCTTCCCCTCGTCGGCATTGGGTAAAAAGCCGAGGTACCAGGTCAATGCCGAATACACCTCTCCCAACGAATGTGGATTACGTACCTTGGCAAGTGGTCTTATACGATGGCCTTCTGCAAAAGACAGAGTGGTAGAAAGAAAATCACCACCTCTATCCAGGGTCAATACTGCAGCCGAATCGAACGGGCTGGCATAGTATGCAGATGCGCCATGAGCAAGATGGTGCCCCACATGATAGATTGCACCACGCCATCCCCATTTCTTTCTGAAGTATCTCTCACGATAAACCAATCTGGCATCGACATAACTCTGTGCAGCCAACCTCTTTGGAGATAGACGCGCCAAGGCATCTGAAGCCCCCAGAAGGAAGTCCTTCCACGGTTGATGAGCAAATGCGACAGCATCTACCTCGCTCATGGTCAATCCAGCCTGCTCCAGGCAGAACTGTATGGCATTATCAGGGAAGAGTTTGGTATGGCGATCTCTATTGAACCGTTCCTCTTCGCCCATAGCTACCGGAATACCATCTACCAAAATACAGGCAGAGGTATCATGGCTAAAACAGTTTATACCAAGAATACTGGTCATATCACACTTCCTCTCTCCAGTGACCATCCAAGAGATCTCTCCAATGCCCTCCTCCAACCCTGGTAGCCGCTATCGTATATAGCTCTTTCTGATCCAGGTTGCATCTGTATATCCAATTTCCACATAGATTCGACCTCTTTTAGTGTACTGTACACACCGGTACCGAGTGCAGCTATTTGAGCTGCTCCGAGTGCGCTGCATTCGGTATTCACCGGACGCATTACAGGAATACCCAACTGGTCGGCCTGTATCCTAAGCAGCTCGTCCGAAGCGCTCACTCCCCCATCTACCCTTAGCTGGTTGATCAAGTGACCCGGCTGCGGTCCGCCGGCAGGCGTATCCTGTCTATTCTGTATATGTTCTGCTATATCTCTTACCTGGTATGCTATTGATTCCAGTGTAGCTCTTGCGAGATGCTCTCTGGTGACTCCCTGCGATATTCCCACTATGGTTCCACGCGCACGAGGATCCCACCAGGGACTTCCCAGCCCACTGAAGGCCGGCACTATGTACAACCCATTGGAGGTATCCACCCGGGATGCCAGTGATGAGATCTCAGATGCGTCTTCCAGGATATCAAGCTGATCACGAAGCCATTGAATGGTGGAACCGGTAGAAAATATCGAACCTTCCAGCACATAGCTGACACGTGGGATGTTGCCGGTATCAGCGTCCTTATCACTGCCGTTGGTATCATTGGCGACCTTATCACCAAGATCCCATGCCACCGAAGCTACAAGGCCATCTGGAATCTGCTCTGGGGAAGTGTCGCCTGTATTTATAAGCAGGAAGGTTCCGGTTCCATATGTGGCTTTGGCCATACCTGCGTAATGGCAACCATGGCCAAAAAGTGCCGCCTGCTGGTCGCCCAGAACTCCTCCAATGTGAATACCTTTTAGACTGTCTGGATAATCGCTCAAAAGAGGGCTGTTCGCTTCACCAAACAGGCCACAAGATGGCGCCACTTCAGGCAGCCAGGATTTTTTGATAGAAAACATATCACATAGCTCATCCGACCATGCCATCTTATATATATCGTAAAGCATTGTCCTGCTCGCATTGGATGGATCGGTTGCAAATACACCTCCATTCTCTCCTCCGGTAAGAGACCAGATAATGTATGCGTCTACAGTGCCAAATGACAGGCTATCCGGGGTGGTATCCACTATATTGTCCAGAATCCATTTTATCTTCGTAGCAGAGAAATACGGGTCTACCAGAAGTCCGGTACTGCGGCGAATAATTTCGCCATCTTCGGAGCTCTCTAATTGCCTGCAGTGGTCGGCAGTCCGACGATCCTGCCATACTATGGCATTATAGAGAGGAAGGCCACTATTACGATCCCAGCAAACAACGGTCTCACGCTGGTTGGTAATACCCAATGAGAGTATGTTCAAGCCAAGTTCCATGCAGTCGGCAGCCAGACTCCTCAGCACATCAAAAGAGAGATCCCTCATCTGCAGGGGATCCTGCTCCACCCAACCCGGCTGCGGGTAATATTTGGGAAGCTCACGGTACTGTACTTTTACCACTTGTCCGGTCAGATCGAAAGCAATAGCCCTTACACCGGTCGTACCTACGTCAAGCGCCACTATTACATCCAATTCATACCTCCAAGAAGCAATTGCTGCCTACCAGTTGCTGCAGTCAATCTCATAGTGCCACACTAACAGATTTTATCAATCCACCTCGAGTACGCCGACCCGTTTGTCAGTAGTCCCGGTGCTCGGCATGTCACCCTATAACAATATCCAAATTACCCGTGTCCACTAAAATCGCCCCCATAGCTTCTGCGAGATTGGAGCTCAGCCTCAGCATATCGCTACCATCTGATGTGTCTACCATAATGCATCGCTTATTCGATTCCTGTATGGAAAGTGCCGCTTGAATGGCTTCTTTATATGGGTCATTCCCTCTTGGGGCATAGGTAGCATGACCATCGCTGAGTAGGATGATGGTAGGCACGTAACCTTGCAAAATCACCTGATCGGCCAATTCTCCGGCCTTCAGGATACCCTGCGCAAGAGGAGTCCTTCCTCCAGTCTCTACTGCGTCTATTCGTGCGCGAGCCACTTCAAGGCTTCCTGTGGGCTGCAATAGTATATCTGCACTTATATCATGAAAAGATACTATTGCCACCTTCTCTCTCTTCCGATATGACGAGTACAACAGCGACTCAATTATAGAGCGGGCTATATCTATACGACCGTTCAAGCCCATAGACCCTGACGCATCAAGACATATAATAGATACTTCAGGATAGCTCACCTCCACTTGATTTACCATTATGTCTGCACGCTTCACCTTAACTGCCAAAGACTGCTCTGGCTCTCCGGCTATTTCTTTCTTGGTATATTCGTTCACAGAATAGTGCAGATCATCCCCTGCTATGGCGTTATCCACAGCATTACGAGTAGCAGCTCTATTGATAGTAGCCGCCAAAGCCACAGAACCGTATTGGTACTTACTGGCTGATGACGAAAGAGGCATTGGGGTCGTTTGGCGACCCGACATGCCTCCATGTGCTTTCTGGCTAAAGCTATTGGAGCTACCGGGGAGGCCCTGCGGGCCTCCGGTTCGGTTGCCAGCCAGCATTCCGGCCGGATCGCCAACTCCAGATAAAAAATTGAGATCACCTTTTACCCCTACATGCCTGCCATGCAAATCACCTTTGGTTGGATGATCATTACTCTCACTGGACGATATATCTGTATCCTGCAATTCAGCGTTACTACTTGGGTTGATCGCATTGCCCTCCAGCTCACCAGCGCTGAACATATCTCCCGGGGAAGATGGATTTCCCCCGGCGGAATAGGAACCGGCATCTACCGAAGGGGCATGAATAGCAACTGGGGCATTCTCCGCAGAATTATCAGACGTTGAATCGCCACCGGGGTTAGCAGTGGAAGGTACAGTATCGGAAGAATGTCCAGTAGGAGATATGTCAGAAGGAACAGCACTTGACAAGTCTGGAGAGTAATTGAATGAGACATGATTATCATGGCTGCCAAAAACAGCGTTCAGAGCTTCTTCCATCTCTTCTTCAAAGATATAGTCGTCCTTTAGAGGGTCGCGCTTACGACGATGCGAAAGAGACATCAACGCTACAGCTCTCACATCATCTACGGAAGTTTCAGATCTACCGTTAAAGCCCGCCAAAGCTGCTGCTGCCTTGGCGCATGTAATGTCTCCTCGCATACCGCTGAGTGACAGGCGCGTGCATAGAGCAGAGATGCCGTCCAGTAGCTCATCAGGCAAATAGGCTGGTTTTGCGATAGATATCCTATGAGCAAGCATACTCTCTTCTTCTTCAAACGCCCCCAGGAAGCCGGCAGGGTCATTGTCAAACTCTATACGCCGCTTGACGATTGCTGACCGTGTCAATGGGTCTGTAGGTGATATTACCTGGACGCAAAGCCCGAACCTGTCAAGCAGTTGTGGTCTCAGGCCTCCTTCTTCCGGATTCATGGTTCCGGCAAGAATAAATCTGGAGGGATACGATGTAGATATTCCATCGCGTTCTACTTTTACGACTCCGCTTGCTGCGGCATCCAAGATTATATCGACCAGATGATTTGCCAGTAGGTTTACTTCATCTACATAAAGAATACCGTTATTGGCCCTGGCCATGATACCCGGCAAGTGCTTCTTTTCCCCCTTTTTGATGGCGTGTTCTACATCAATAGTGCCCGCCAGCATATCTTCTGTAGCTCCCATGGGTAACTCTACAAATGGCCCATTGCCGGGCAACAGCCTGGCAAAGCTACGCACTACAGTAGATTTGGCGCTTCCCTTCTCTCCTATGGCAAGCACACCACCTATTGATGGGTCGATAGCTGCTATTATCAGTGCCGTCTTCAGCCTATCCATCTCCGACAGTGCAGTAAACGGGAACAGGGGCATCTCTTTCGCGGTCATTGTTCTATCCACCCTTCCACCTCAAGCAACCCAGTACGTAACGCTTCCAATGCTTCATCGGAGGGCTGCCACATATCCCTTCTGGCGGCCTCAAGAAGCCGATTTACAATAGATGCCAGCGCCCATGGATTTGATCTCTTAAAAAACTCTCTTACCTTCTTGTCTGCCACATAGGACTCGACAAGTTTATTGTACATCCAGTCGTCGATTACACCGGCCGTTGCATCGTAGCCAAACATATAGTCTACGGTTGCCGCCATCTCAAATGCACCCTTGTAACCATGGGTCATCATTGCATTGATCCACTTTGGATTGACCACACGCGTCCTAACTACTCTGGCAGCCTCCTGTGCAAGGTCTCGCACCCTGGGCTGGGTTGGAACAGAACTGTCACCGAAATACGATTTTGGGGTAGCACCCTTTATCATGCGGATAGCTGCTATCAACCCTCCATGCTCTTGGAAATAGTCGTCGGAATCAAATATATCGTGTTCGCGATTATCCTGGTTCTTCGCGGCTATATCGACAGACAATAGACGTTGTTCCAAGGCTTGGGCAGCATAGGTAGCATCGACATCAGACTCCATCCACGACCCTCCTTTTCGATTGGCGGTATATGCGTAACTGCTTCGTTCCAGATAAAGTGCACCCAGATCGTCGGGTGATACCCATTTACCTGATTCTATGTAATCCAGCACTCCGCTACCGTACGCCCCGGGCTTCGGCCCAAATACCCTGGCAGGATTGGCATCTACAGACTTCAGCGGATTCAGCTCGGTTGGCTCATCGAGTGCAGCAACCATCGCGACCGCATCGTTGAACATGGCAATCAGATTAGAGAATGCATCTCTGAAAAAACCAGATACTCTGAGCACTACATCCACTCTGGGTCTTCCCAATTCTTCAAGTGGTATCACTTCAAGGTCGATTATCCTACCCGACTCGGTGTCCCATCGCGGGCGAACGCCAATCAAAGCAAGAGCTTCTGCTATGTCGTCTCCACTGGTACGCATTACCGCAGTTCCCCATACTACAATTGCTACGCTGGTGGGATACCTCCCCTCTTCTTTCCTGTAGCGGTCTATCAGAGATTGCGCCAGCATGTATCCGGTATTATATGAATACTTTGACGGTATAGCTCTTGGGTCACATGAGTAAAAGTTGCGCCCGGTAGGTAAAACATTAGCCATACCTCTACTGGGTGCACCAGACGGGCCGGGCATTATGAATTGGCCATCCAGCGCTCTCAGTACGGCGTCAATCTCTCCGCTGGTTGCTCTGAGATTGGGTACAAGCCTGGTCGCGATCCAGTCCAGAGCTACACGCACCTCTTCATCTCTGGCTACCTGCTCTAACAGTGCGTATTGGTCAACTTCATCGACAAAGCTATCCGCAGAATCGTCCATTGCTTTTACCGCCAGCAAACCGCTATCTATCCTCCACTCGTTGGATTGCATGACAGACAGTAATTTGCGGGCAAACTCTTTTGCCCTATCTCTGGCATCTCTCCCAATTCCCGGCTCTGCCTCCCCCTTAATCAGGGCTCTCATGATTGCATCATTAAGTGATGGTATGTTACCCTGCGGCAGGCGTGTAATAGCCATAATCATGTCTATCTCGGCATCATCCGTAAGCGCCTCACCGAGGATATGAAGTCCACCTCTAATCTGCGCGTCTTTTATTTCACAGAGATACCCGTCTATGGCAGGAATAATCTCATCGAAACCCCTGGAATCTGTGCCGACAATGTCGTTCTCATCTAATTCGATATCACGATGTATCTGCCCAGAAATGACAAGGTTGGTAATCTCTTCACGAATCTGCGACAACTTCGCCGGGTCGAGTAACTGGTTCTTTGCATACTCGTCCAGCAACGATTCCAATTGCGCCATGTCTCCATAAAGCTCGGCATCGGTCAGTGGTGGCACCATATGGTCTACGATAATTGCATGACTACGCCGTTTTGCCTGTATCCCCTCGCCTGGGTCGTTTACTATAAATGGATAGATAAGTGGGACTGATCCCAAAACTGCATCGGGGTAGCATCTCGCAGATAATCCGGCGCCCTTACCGGGCAGCCATTCCAGTGTGCCATGCTTGCCCATGTGTATAATAGCGTCCGCATTCCAAACTGTTTCCAGCCAGCGATAGAAAGCGAGGTAGTGATGTGTGGGCGGCAGATCTGGTGAATGGTATATAGATACAGGATCATCTCCAAAACCTCTCGGCGGCTGTATGGTTACTATGACATTGCCAAAATCAAGACCAGGAAATTCAAAGCATCCTGACGGTGGCCGCGGATCTCCCCATTTATCGATCATCTGATGCTGTAACTCTGGATCGAGGGAGCTGAAGATAGACATATAGAACTGGACATCCATACTCCATTTGGATATGTATAGTCCAGGGCCGCCAAGCGACTCTCTCACGTTATCGGCCGGATATTCCAGAGGGTCGTCCAAAGAGACTGGATACGATCCAGATAGTTCCAATCCTGTAGCGTATTCGCTGTATTCATTGGGACACATACTCAGTGATGCTGCAAGCTGATGCATCAGGTCATCACCAGAATGTGGGATACCTGTCAGCGAGTATCCATAATGGGACATCGCTTTCATCAATTTGACAACAGAGGCAGGAGTATCGAGACCGACTGCATTGCCGATCCTGCTCAGACGGGTGGGGTAAGCGGAGAGTACTATAGCTACCCGTCTCTCAGCAGAGCTCAGCTTGCCCAGCTTGGCCATATTGTGCGCAATAGAAGCTACTCTTTCCACTCTATCCGGAATACAGCGATATGCAGTCAACGCGGTACCAACAATATCGTCTTCATCTATAACTTCCTTGAACGAAAAAGGTACAGTCGTGATACGGCCATCTACCTCAGGCATTGCAACTGACACTGCCGCGTCCAATGGCTGCAGGCCAAGAGATGAGCTTTCGAACTCCTCTCTCGTGGACATAGAACATATCCCCTGCAGGATTGGAACATTAAGTCGGCAGAGTGGATATGCATCATACGATTCTGTTTGTGGGTCATACTGCCCTGCTGACATGGTAGTCACAACTACTGCATCTACATCCTGATCGGCAAGCAACGAAACAGTCTCCATGCCATAATCGATAACTTCTCCTTCTTTGTCGCATGTAGAAGGTCTCATGGTACTCATGGTACGAAGCGAATACGTATATACACCCACGGGCTGCGAACCACATGCTTTAAGCGCTCTGGCCAGTTCGTATATATAAGCGGTATTGCCGACTATACTCTGCGCCCTGTAGATTACTATACCCACCCTCGGAGGATCGATTCCGGCTAATTGGTTACCTGCCGCGCCGGAGCCCCCGGTAGCATCGTTCGATACAGGATCGAGATCCATGTACCCCACCATAGGTACGCTGACCGGAGGTCCGGCTGTTACGGTCTTCCCCTGCAATCTCTCCCAGACAGCTACCAGAAGGTTGGATAGGTTGGCCGCACCACCGTATGCCAGGTAGCCGAAGCAGTCGCGACATACAAGAGGGTCCACATTGCAAAAAGTCTCTAGAGCGCTATCGTAAGAAGCTTCACCACCGAAAACAAGTAACGGGATATCATGCTCCATGCAATGGGTATGAAGAGCTGTCAACTCTTCCGTCCAGGATTTTACGCCCCCAAGCAGCCGAAGGACAATAAATGATATATCGCTGAAAGAATGCACTGCATCGATTACGCCTTCAGGTACAGTACCCTTTACTACGGACATGCCGGCAGGTAGCATCTCTACTGCCATACGCAGCGCCAGCAACTCGGTAGAGGCATTGGAGACAAACAGAATCGTCCCGGTGGGCAACTTGACTTCAGGGCTACTCATGGGGCGTCTTTCCGTATTCAAGAGTCTCTCCATATACTTTCCAGGACGTCCATATCAACAAATTCACGTACCGCAGATGCCAACCTATCTATCCGAAATTGCCGGTACTGCTCTACCGATACCATTGATGGCGCCCAGTATTTGTTGCGCCTGCTCGCACACAGGGAAAGGAACGACGATCTGGTAGCGGTATCCTCCAGGAAGCCATGTAACGATGTACCAAACACTCCACCTGCCGTATCCGTACAACCTTCACTTTCGTACCCGTCCGATGTGTCGATTAAGAACCATGGAGTTACCGGAATTGTACTAGTATCATTATACGATAGGTGCCCATGATGTATCTCGTACCCAGCTATAGCTGGCTGGGCTCCTTCGATCGGGCAACCACCAGAGGCGACCCACTTGCCGCTGTAACATCTACGTAGAATCTTTGTCTCCGCCATTACCGTCCTCACCGGAAGCATACCCAGACCATCTACCAAGCCGTAATCTGTCTCTATGCGGTCATCTATAGACTCACCCAGCATCTGGTATCCGGCACATATCCCCAATATACTAAAGGAGTCTGGATTGTCTCGTGCTTCTGTAAGTGCTGCAGCCAGATAATTAGAGCGAATCCACATCATATCTTCCACCGTATTACGACTTCCCGGCAGAATAACGATATCAGGGTCTCCCAACATCGAACGATCATACACATACCTTACAGATACGTCTGGTTCCAGCCTGAGCGGATCTATATCTGTGGCATTTGCCAGGTGAGGAAATCCGATAACTGCTATATCCAGCAGATCGGAACGGGTAAGTCCATGACGGGTAATGTCTCCCTCCGTAATGGCTTTTACCTGTATGCCGCCAGCTGCCCTACCGGTGGAGATAGAAGAGGAGTTCCTGGTTAGAGAATCCTCGCCATCCATGTCTATCGAATCCACATGAGGTATGACACCTATACAGGGAACGCCCGTGGCACTATAAAGCCATGATATGGCGGGCTCCAAAATGTCTGTAGAACCCCTCATCTTATTTATCACTACAGCCCGTACAAGGCCGGCCAATTCGAGAGGTAACACAGCCAAAGTACCGTATATGGAGGCAAAGACACCTCCTCTCTCTATATCTGCCACTAGGAGAGCTGGCATATCCAGCTTCGCTGCAAGTGGAAGATTCACTATATCGTGTTCGAGCAAGTTGATCTCGGCAGGGCTGCCCGCTCCTTCACACACAATAAAATCGTAATCTTCACAGAGGGCATTAAACGCTCGTAGCGCGTGGCCCATCATCTCTTCATGACGCAGCTGGTATTCACGGTAGTGCATAATTCCAATTGGGTGACCATACAAAAGCACCTGGCACAGCTCGTCACCCATAGGTTTTAATAATATGGGATTCATCTCTACTCTTGGCGTGCATCGCGCAGCCAATGCCTGTGCAGCCTGCGCCCTTGCAATCTCTTCGCCATTTCCGGTAACGTATGACTCAAGTGACATGTTTTGGGATTTGAATGGAGCAACCTTGATGCCAGAATCCGATAATATCCTACATAGCGCAGTAACCACCGTACTCTTCCCGGAATTACTGGATGTCCCTACTACCATCATGCCCCTGGTCAACAGCGCACTCCCATCAACCAATCACCTCTATGTCATCATAGGAAAATACTCTGGAAAGCGCCTCATCTAGCTTGTCCATCTCTTTCTCCCGGCAGGCAGCTATACGATAAGTGCCTGGCATGCCAAAGCTGGCGCAATCTCTTACCAGTACCCCATGTACAATAAGTCTCTGTCCCAAGTCCCCTACGCCTCGTACTAAGACCCATGGTGCATCACTATAATGAACTGTAAGTCCATAAGACGCAACCAGGGTAGCCAGATCACTGGTTGTCTCTGCCAATAGGCGAGACCAGTTACCTATATCGCAACTATCCAGGACGTTGGCTAGTATATAGCACTCTATGCCCCCAAACGTCCACTCCGTCCTGTCCAGCTCCAGCGACTGAGCTGACTTATCATCTGGGCATATTACGTATCCCATCCTGATACCCGGGCAGGCCAGCAATTTGGTCAGAGACCCTACCACATAGGAGCCACTGTCAAAATCTCCCCTAGTCCACTCTCCGGTCGCCATCTGGTAAAACGCCTCATCCCACACACCTGCACACTCCGAAGCTGCCGCCAACTCGCCTGTAGGGTTACGTGGATTGGAACGAAACTTTACTCCATTCAAATCTATCTCGGGAAGGTAGCGCTCGTACAAGGAGAAATCCGGATGTTCGCAGTAGCCGCGACCACACAGCCTGGCGACAAGAGATATCGCCTCTGAGCCACCGTGGGTGAGAAGCAACCGATCAGGAGATACTCCCACAGAGGCAGCGAGTTCTCTTAATGCATCGTGTTCGTCCGGGTACCTGCGATGGTATCCCATGTCGACTGCCTGCTTTACAAGGTTACCCAGATCGGGGGCAAACGGATTCATGGTAGCAGACAGGTCGGTGATAGACGATGGATCGACACTGAGCAACCTGGCTACTTCATATACATTTCCACCGTGTTCGGTAGATAGCATAGAGATAGCTGTATCCGCTAAATGATAATCATGTAGATGGGAATTAACTGCCATTACAAAAATACCCTCGCAAATACACAAATCCCATAGCTACAGATACAATCAGAGCCGCACTTATGATGCTGGCTATAACGCTCAGCTCGATGGCTCTCTCTATGTCTTGCTCGTTCGGATCGTCTCCCCTGCCGACTACAGGATGTTCGGTCATCTCTCCATCGTAAGAGCTCATGCCTCCCAGCTTTACACCAAGGGCATAGGCAAAAGCCGCCTCCACTCTCCCGGCATTTGGTGATGGGTGGTCTGCACCGTGCCGGTAGGCGTGACGGAGAATGTCCAGAGACATGGCAGGCCGGGTAAGTGCTACTGCAATAATTGTTATCCTGGCAGGCACCCAGTTGGCCATATCGTCCAATCTTGCAGAGAACCACCCAAACTCCCTATAACGTTCATTGCGGTATCCAACCATTGCATCAAGAGTGTTGACAGCTCGATAGGCGAGCACCCCGGCAGGCCCAACTGTAATGGCATAAAACAGTGGCGCCGTAATGGCATCAACCGTGTTTTCTGCTACCGATTCTATCGATGCCCTAATGATGTCATCCGGCTGTAGCGATTTTGTGTCCCTGCTTACAAGCCCTCTTATTTTTGTACGCGCTCTATCCACATTGCCATTTACAAGGTCATTACCTATCTCGCCAGCTATCTGGTAGAGCGCCTTTGGCGCCGCTGTGACTTCCAGAAACATGATGGTGGAGGCAAATGGTGAGAGCTCCTCAAATAGATAGCCCAAAGCTATAGAACCGAGTATGCCTACCAGGTTGTAAGCCACCCCCCGATATTTCAATGAACAAGAGGATGATTTGCTTAACTTGATAGCTGAGGTAGTTGGACCGGTATCCGAGTTAACCTGCCCTACATTAGAAGGGTAAATGCTACGCTCCAATCGTTGCATCAACCTGCCGAATGCGGCTACCGGGTGAATGCTGTCTGGTAATTCAGGCATCAAAAACGCTGCGGTCAAACCCAAAAAAGAGCCTATAGCGCGCTTCAATAAGCGCCTCTCGGAATTGCAAAATGGCCGAACCTGAAAGTACCTCATAACTGTCCTTCTACCTGATTGCCGCTATCAAGAGCCCGGCTGTCTCCGACAGAACTATGGCCGCCCCTATCACATCACCGGTGAAACCATCAATCCTCTCCCACCCGAACAACATTACCCCGCAAAATACTGCTGTAGATGTTATCACCACTGCCAAACCTGCAATAGGATGCCAGTACATAACAGTCGCCAATGCAACGCACAGGCCAATTACCCCAGGAATCATCTTTATGCTCAGCCGACGAACATCCAGACGATCAGTCTCCAGTACTGTATGGTCATGCCTGTTGAACAGCGATACTATACCGCTCTCACGGGCATACGGCAATATGTTGATCACTGTCGCGGCATAGCCGCGCGACATCGCCCAAAGACCGATAAGCAGCAATACTGATGGTGCAATCTCCATAAGGGTACTGAAGCGGATAAGCAACACAGCAAGGACCGTAATCAGCCCAAACGCTCCGGCATGTGGATCTGACATTACTTCCAGCCTCCGTTCTTTTGAAAGTGGAGGAATCAGTCCATCGGCACTATCGACCAAACCATCCATATGCAGCATTCCAGTAAAGACAAGATCTGCTCCTACTACTATTGCGGCAGCAACACCGGGCGGCCAGACAAGATTGGTACCATACCATACAGCACCCAGGATGAGCCCTATGACTATACCCACCAGCGGGAACCAGACCAGTGACGAGTAACTGACCGACCTTCCATCAGGTGCCAACTTCCTGGGTATGAGCTTATCCGGCAATACGGTGAGGAACAACAGGGCAGCCGATAAGCCGGTCATCTCAACTTTCCCACTCTGTCCATCTCTATTGCCCAGCCAGCAACAACAAACCATACGTTGTCACAGAGGGCGGCAACAGTAGAATTGAGTATCCCTGCACGATCCTGGAACTCTACCCCAACCCGAGTCGGAGGGTGAACAGACAGGCCAACTTCATCCGCGACAAACATAGTTACCAACTCGGCCTGCTTCCTTGTCGCGAGGGAGCGTCTGAGACTATCCAGACCCTTTGACCACTCAATGTGCTCGATGCCGGATAGGGGTGCGGAAGCTGAAACAGGAGTTGGTACGGGATTGGCGGCGTGTGCGTGTGCGTTTGCGTATTCGGGCTCAGCGTTCTGTGTGCTGTGCATGTCTTCGAGGTTTTCCAGTTGTGCCGCAAGTATGGTCAGCGAATCCACGATTACAGGCGTATCCAGCGATGTAAGTAATAAGCTGAGTTCATCCAAACTCCCTACCTCTACCGTAGACCAGCTTGATGGCCTTCTCTCCCTGTGAATGGCGATACGCTCTGCCCAAACCCGATCATACTCTGTAAGCGGAGTTGACTCTGCCGGTGGGCCGGTTGCTACATACACGGCCTTACTGGCTACCCCTCCCACCAGATCGGTAAAGATGCCTTCGGCGATCTCCGATTTTCCTGATCGGGTACCTCCGATCACCATTCCTGTAACTCTTTTCATACTCCTCCACGTCCACGCGTCCTGTGCCAATGGCAGACGGCCCGGTCTCCTGGCTCATGGATCTTCGCACTCTTCAGCCTTCCCACCTTATGGCAGTGGCTCTTATGAAAATAGCTACCCATTCACAGTTGCGGGACAGCTCCGGATTTGCACCGGATTCCCGATTAACCGTCTACTGCATATTATCACTCCTCTCATCAAGTGTGTGCCGATGCCGGTAAGCATTTTTCGACTGGCTCAGCAGATTGCAAAAACCATCAATGACAAGATTACTCGGCAGCTTCCAACCTACGTTCCAAAGAACAGCAAAAACAACCTCTTATAGCTTGTAGATGTAATCCACATGTAATCCACATGTGGTATACTCATAGCATGACTAGAATGATTCAGGTCCGAAATGTGCCTGACGAATTACATCTTGAGTTACTCAAGCGTGCCCACAAGCACTCGCAAACGTTAACTGCATATATTCAAGACATCCTATTCCGTGAAATACAGAGAC
>JAJZWU010000017.1 GCA_021846515.1 Actinomycetes bacterium | reverse complement strand
GGCAATGAGCGTTGAAACGGTCTACCCCATAATCGTTTATGGCAACCCTGCCGGATACGCCCAGGTCTTTCTCAGCAGCCATTTCAGCCGGTAGTCCATGGCAGTCCCAACCAAAACGTCTCTCTACCAACTTACCTCGCATTGTCCAAAAGCGTGGTATCGTATCCTTCACAAAACCAGTAAGGAGATGCCCATAATGAGGAAGTCCATTTGCGAATGGAGGTCCGTCGTAAAAGATGAACTCTTCTCTCTTGGCCTGACCCGAACCCGTAGAATGGTCACTATTGTCAGAGTAGTTGCCACCGGCGCCACCTTCATAAATGACGCATTCACTCAGAGAGCGATCGAATATTCTGTTTGCGGTCCAATACTCCAGGACATCTTCCTCAATATTGGAGTAGTCTGGCTGCTGGTCTGCCTGCGGATAAGCGTTATATTGTGTATTTATTGACATATCAATGCTTTAATAATCTGTACTTTCCCTGTTATGCGATTCATAATTGAATAATTAATATTGTATTCTGTTTTTGCCCCGGCTCACAACATGATACCGTAGGTGAACAATATTGTACGAAAAAATTCATCAGACAACCACTATGATAATATAATTCGAGTTTTACATAAAACAACCTAGCGAGAGGAGTAACCTACATGGCCACAGCCAATACCACTTCAACAAAAAACAGCACAGGCTCGGCGAAGACAAGAACCAACCAAAAATCTTCTGGAACGAGTAAAAGGCCGCCTGCAACTACCAAAGCAAAGCCAGCCGGTAGAGCAGCCACAGTAACGAAAGCGAGTACCGGCAACATACCAGAGAAGAGGGCAAGTGCTGCGAAGACCCGGGGTACGGAAAGCGGCAGAGCACCTGCAAATAACCGGAGTGCGAGTAAATCCAAAACACCCACAAATACCCGAGGTACGAAAAGCGGCAGGGCGCAGACAAGCACCAAGAGTGCAGGAAGGCCAAAGGCAGGCACTGCTGGTAATGCAAGGACTACCACAGAGAATCGTGCAACAACGACTACCAAGACAGCTAGCGCCGGGACAAAAGGGGAACCAAAGGCTACAGCGAGGTCTTCATCGAGGAACAGACCTACACAGGCTCCATCAAGAAGTGTCAATAAGCCACCAGAAAAAGTAAGCTCACATGCCAATGCCAGCGCCCAAGCACCAGCGAAGGCTAGGACATCCCGTAACCCCCGATTGGCGCCTGCCAGAATGCCAGGTAAACTCAGGAGCTCCTCTACACAAGAACGACTCGAGATAGAGTCATACGCAAGTGACTTAAAGTTCCTCAACGAGATGAGAGAGGCACTGCAAAAGGAACGCACAATCTACGAAGGGCAGATCGAACAACTAAGATCTGAGGCAGAATCGCTTGCAATGGAGCGAGAGCCTGGTGACGTACAGTTCGACGAGGAATCAGGTGAAGGCGGAACAGCTTCTCTTGAAAGAGAATTAGACCTTACGTTATCTGCTCAAGCGAGTGAAGCAATAAAACTAATCGACGATGCACTCGAAGGCATAGAGAATGGGAGCTACGGTAGATGTGATTCCTGCCACAAACTTATACCTAAAGCCAGGCTCAGGGCACTTCCCTATGCAAGGCTATGTATTGAGTGTAAGAGTGGCGGCTTACACAGATAGTCCTTAATAAGGATTCAGAGGATCATCGATATCTGACACGTATCCATTGCTCTGCGAGAAGGCCATGCTGGATGACAGACTCTGCCCATTGGATATATTACCTTTGCTGTAGCCATGTTGCTCCTCGTCATCCCTGACAGCCTTACCAGTGGAATGGTTGCTTTTATTCGTTGAATCTCCGTTACCGGATCCACCCCGATCTCCTGATTGCGCCAGAGTTTTGGCCGTATCAGACTGGATTGTATCGTATCCAGCCTGCGTTCCTCTCGCATCTTCCACCTGGTCACCTGAACTCAACATAGCCACCGCCGGATTGAACTTCTCATCCACCCACGCAAGCATTTCTGCCAACACTCCACGCAATCTTCCACGCTCGCCATCCAGATACTTAGCCACCATCTCCACTTCATTGGCCAGCCTGGCACGTACCTGCTCCAAGCGTGCAACCTCCGAGCGCATACGCCCTTCAGTGTCAGTAATTATCTTCTTAGCTTCTGCATCTGCATTGGCAAGCATCTCGCGTGCACGCTGCTCTGCAGCGACAACCGTATCGTGTGCCTGTTGCTGAGCCGCCGCTATAGTGCTACGAGATTGCTCCTGCGCCTCAGCATGAACCTGGTCTACAAACTTTTGAGCCATAAGCAATGTTCGCTGCAATGACTCCAGAGTCTCTCCACCAAGTGCATCTGCTGCTTCCGCTATATGGACAGACGCCTGCTGCACTTGGCTGACAGTATTGCTCTCGAGTTGCGCAACTCTGGCATGTGATTGATTGAGCTGATCGGATAGTTGCCTTATCTGTTCAAACGCGGTATCGACCTCAACCGCTACCTGCTCAAGATACTCGTCGACATCGTCGATATTGTACCCACGCAAAGCCTGCCGAAACTCCACTACCCTAATACTTCTCAGCTTGCTATAGGGGTCAACCACTTCTTCATTAGGTGTTACATTCTCGTCACTGCTCATAGATCATATTTTAGACAAACTACATATCTATATGGTGGATAGTGGACACATTTATAAGACATGCTAGACACTGCGTTAGCCAAGGGCATGGGTTGAACAGGCAAAAGGAAACAGCTTTCAGAGCGCCTGTACAATTGGAATTACCACTATCTGCAAAACCAACAATACGATTATAAAAGACAGATCAATACCCATCCCCCCAGCAGACAATGGGGGTATGACCTTCCTAACCGGACTCAGCAAAGGCTCGGTAATGGATTCAAGCGCCCTGGATATACCATGCATTGAAGAACCTGGGCTGACCGGGAACCAAGACAACACAGCTCGTAAAACAAGCATGATTATATACAGC
Source organism: Actinomycetes bacterium (assembly GCA_021846515.1). Lineage (GTDB taxonomy): Bacteria > Actinomycetota > Acidimicrobiia > Acidimicrobiales > JAMCPL01 > JAMCPL01. The sequence continues at coordinate 34,844 of JAJZWU010000017.1, read as the reverse complement.
TCAATTAGCCAAACAAGAATTTCTTTAATGATCATGCAAATACCTTACCTGAACGCACCCAGAAAGTGGCATCACCAGTAAGATGATTGGATGGAGCCCACAAGCGCATCTGGATGATGCCCACCTGCGCTATAGCGAACAGACGAGTTGTCGGGCATATTGAGCCCCATGCATCAAGACATAGACATAAATGCGTTGGCAAAGCAAACCCAGTTTGACTTGGGATAACAAAGAAATCGTCTCCGAAACGAATACCCTCGTTCTTAGTCTTCGGCTATTTCGTGCTCTTCTCTAATCCGTTCCCTCTCGGCGGCTGTTACTTTGACATTAGACGGAGTGAGCAACAAGACTTGATCTGCCACCTTATCAAGATGACCCCCTATCGCATATGTCACTCCACTACAAAAATCAATTACCCTTCGCCGGATATCTGCCTCTGCCGATTGGAGATTGATAATGACAGGCTGCCTACGCATCACATGGTCTGCTATATCCTTTGAATCCGCATAGGATATGGGCCGAACCACCAAAAACTCTGTCATCGCCGTATCCACAGCCAACGGACGCAATGTTGTTGGTTGTTTCGAGCCAAATCTATGCTCAGGGCGTTTGCCCCCTGTATTTGATGACGCGTTCTGTTCGTCTACATAACTACCATAATCACGCTTCTCTGCACGACTGTCAGACGAACTGATCGGCCTAATTACATCACTGGCCAATACCTCATTAGACGTTGGTGAAATGCTTACATCATCCTCATAAACGTCATCCTGGTCATCAAAATCATCATCGGTAAGCCCGAGATAAAACGCCATCTTCTTCATTACTGATCCTGCCATCTAAACCTCCTTTGTCTTAATAACATACACTAACTGGCTACCTATGTGTTGGATATCTGCGAAATTATTACCGGCATATATTCGTAGACGCTTATTTTTCAAAAATAGCTAGAATATCCGCCATCGGACAATCTATTAATATCTCCACACGAACATACCTTGACGAGATAGTCCGTCTCCACGCCGATACGAATAATACCCTCCGCTACAGTAAGTACACTCCTCTGACCGCCAGAACAACTCTGCTCCTGATTGTTCTATAGCCTGCGTTGCTGCTGCGTGAAGATCAACCGTTTCCTTTCCGGTTGAATTGGAACTGATCACTGACTCACCATATCTTCCAACAAGTGGCAATGCATCATTGTGCGAAAATTCATAGCAGCATTTACCAATTGAAGGCCCAATGGCTGCAACTACCCTGGAAGCACCATATACATACATCGCGCCAATGGCATTCTCTACCACTCCTGCCAGCAAGCCTCTCCACCCTGCATGTACTGCACCATATATCCCCTCCGGGCTCCCCAGCGCTATAGACATGCAGTCTGCAGTTACAATCAAAAGGCAGTTGCCGTGCTCTCTACTTAGTATGGCATCCCCCTCTGGAATGGGGGCATCCTCTTTGGCGGCAATCACCTCAGGAGGATCTTCCTCGTAGACAGCATGTCCTGCGTAAACAGCAGCCTCCCCGGAAGTAGCAAAATCTACCACTACATCGCCACCATGAACCTGCCTGATTCTGGACAGCTTCCACTCACGAGCAGAACTGTCCAATCCAATCAATCCGGCAAGACTGGGATCAAGCCTACCCAATTTCAAATACGCAAGATCTCCGTCAGCAATCCCTGTCCAGTATGCCCTTACCGGAGTACCTCTTATTTCAAGGGAACTCAATGCATAAACTTGGGAAGATCAATATCATCATCCCCAATACCTGCCATTATATCTTCGTCGCTTAAATCATCAAAGAAAGCAGACACCCCATTCTTGGAAGGCGAGCTACCGTTCCTATCGGCGCTGGAGGCAGTATTCAACACCGCATTTGAGCTACGATGGCGACTGTCCTCCCAGCGTTCAAAGCCCGCTGCGATAACGGTAATCTTGACCTCATCGCCCATTGAATCATCCAGAACGGTTCCGAAGATTATATTGGCTTCAGGATGCGCCCCTTCGTGGATGACCTCCATAGCCTCGTGCACCTCCAGCAGGCCTATATCGGGGCCGCCGGCAACATTTACCAGAATACCTCTTGCACCATCAATAGAAGACTCCAGCAACGGACTGGTAATCGCAGCTCTTGCAGCAGTTATAGCCCTGCTCTCTCCAGAAGAGCTGCCAATACCCATAATGGCGGTTCCCGCCGACTCGAGTACAGTTCGCACATCAGCAAAGTCTGTATTGATCTGTCCCGGAACGTTGATTAAATCTGTAATGCCCTGCACTCCCTGCAAAAGGACTTCATCTGCAGCCTTGAATGCTGCGTTCAGAGTCGTCTTGTCGTTAGAGACCGACAGCAACCTGTCGTTTGGGATCACTATTATTGCGTCTACCTTTTCTCTCAACCTTTCAATTCCCTGATCGGCTTGGACAGAACGCTTCCTGCCTTCAAAGCTAAATGGCCTAGTTACTACTGCAATCGTAAGCGCTCCAAGTGAACGGGCAATCTCAGCCACAACCGGCGCAGCTCCCGTACCCGTACCGCCACCTTTACCGGCAGTAATAAACACCATATCAGCGCCCTTAAGAACCTCTTCAATGTTTGCCCTGTGGTCTTCGGCAGCCTGCCTACCTATCTCTGGATTACTTCCCGCGCCCAAACCTCTTGTCAGGTCGCCACCTATAGTGAGCTTCACATCCGCATCGCTGGCCAGCAATGCCTGAGAGTCGGTATTCATAGCTATGAACTCAACGCCCTTAAGGCCGGATTCAATCATCCTGTTTACGGCGTTTACTCCACCACCGCCGACTCCGACGACCTTTATGAGCGCATAATAATTGTTTGATTCAGGCGCTAACATTTCTATCTCCTTAAAACCCTATACACCAGACTTACTTACTATAGCCTCTTTTTTTGCTTTGTGCATATTCTTAAAAATATACTGTATAGCTGCTAAAACACCTACATGTAATCATGTGAACCTCATTATACGATCTATGTAACACTAACTATCACCCCACTAACCATCATATATCGTATTAGTGGCCTGGCGGATAACGTCACGCTACTTACGGGACAGACCATTAGAAAATCCAGCGAGCTGCACTTCTGTTCTCAGCTCCACTCCAAATTTATCCTTCACCGACTCAGCAACGTAACACATAAGCCCATAGACATCATCAGCAGAACCGTGGTCATCTACCTGGATGAAGTTGGCATGCTTGGTCGAAACCTGCGCTGTTCCAATACGCATCCCCTTTAGGCCTGAGCGTTCTATAAGGCTTCCTGCAGCCTCCATCTCGGGATTTACAAAAACAGAACCTGCATTTGATCCCCCTGGCTGATGCTCTCGACGCCAGCGAACTATCTCTGCAATGTGGCGCCTACCTTCGGCAGGATCTCCGCGAACCAACCATATATCGGCACTTACAACTACCTCATACGACATTATATTTGAACTGCGATAAGAGAGGTTCATGTCATCCACCGGACGATATTCCAACCCTCCGTCATCCAGCTTGAACAGCAGGCAACCGTCGAGCATAGATGCCATGTCCGAACCATGTCCACCTGCGTTCATCCTTACACCACCACCGACGGATCCAGGAACCCCAACACACCACTCTGCTCCAAGGAACCCCTCACTGAGAGCCTTTCTGGCCAATGCCGGCAACGCCAGTGCAGATCCGGCTCTGAGTTTTACGCGGCTACCCCAAGGCTCATTGCAGTCATTCAACGCCTGGGGGATAATATCGCCATGAGGGCTCCCTGGAAAGCCAAATCTGGAGAAAGCAGGACCAAGTGTGATGGCGACTCCCTTGAAACCATCATCAGCCACGAGTAGATTCGAGCCTTTTCCCATTACCAGAAAGGGCCCTTTGTAATCCATCTCATTGAGCACGGAAGCGAGTACCTGCAAATCCTCTAAGCTCTGAATACTAACAAACACACTGGCAGCTCCCCCAACTCTGTATGTCGTCATAGAGCCAATATTTTTTTCCCAGGATACCTTCTTCCCCATTCTGGCAGCGAGTCTATTGTATACCTCAGAAAGCACCTTACCCCCAGTACATCAGCATCTCATCAAAGAGTGTGGTTATATCCCCAGCACCCATGGTAATACAGAGATCGCCTTCTTCCAGTATCTCGTCCATAAGCTGGGGAAGCTGGGAGAGGCGTGGAATGTAGTGCACCACCACATCAGGATTGGAACGAATCACTGCATCAGCTACCAGTTGTCCTGTTACCCCCGGAGATACCGGCTCTCCGGCAGGATATATATCAGTCACTATGACAACATCCGCAAGCGCCAGAGGAGATCCAAAATCATCAGCCAGCATACTAATACGGCTGTAGCGATGGGGCTGAAAAACTACCACTACCCTATTGGACTGCAGTAATCTTGCTGTCTTGATCGCAGCGCTCACTTCACCGGGTAAATGCGCGTAATCGTCTATAAAAATCACCCCGTGGCTGGATCCTCTCCTTTGGAATCGCCTGGCTACACCTCCGAAGCGCGCCAAACCGGTTGCCACCGCACTTGGGGAGCCTCCGGCATAGATCGCAGTGGCTACAGCCAGCGCCGCATTACGGAGATTGTGCTCTCCAATCACAGGCACTCTAAAGGTTTCAGGGAATAACTCTCCATGTCTGGCAAGTAAAAACTCCGAACCATTTACATACGTACTCCCGCTCACTATGCGCCATGTAGCCGATCCATCCATACCGACGGATTCACCGCCTATTTTCCTCGCAATTGCAAAGGCAAGCGGATCGTCCCCATTCACGACTACCGTTCGTTTGGCATGGCGTGCAAACTGATCGAATGCCCCTACCAGTGAGTCAAAATCACCATAATGATCCAAGTGATCAGGCTCTATATTGGTTATGACGGCTATATCGGTGTCCAGTGCCAAAAACGTTCCATCACTCTCGTCGGCCTCTACTACCGCCAAGTCACCACTATCCCATACAGCATTTGTATCTGACTCATTTATATCTCCACCGACAAGAAACGACGGATGTAAGCCGGCTTCCACAAGGCATAGAGAGAGCATAGATGTAGTAGTAGTCTTTCCATGAGTGCCTGATACCGATATAATCTGCTTATCCTTGAAAATAGAATGCAACATCTCTGCGCGGCTAAATATCTGAATGCCGTTATTCCTGGCCATTGTCAATTCAGTATTATCGTGTGGGATAGCTGAAGAGGCTACAACCATATCCGCTCCACCGACATTATCCGGAGAGTGACCTATGGTAACCGGTATACCAAAAGCGTTCAATCGGTCGGTAGCCGGTGATCTCTTAAGGTCACTACCATGTACGTTGTGTCCCCGGGCTGCAAGAAGGGTAGAAATGGCACTCATGCCGGCGCCACCTGCCCCAATTACATGTATATTGCGTCTGTCAGAGAGGTCAGCTACTGCCACTTCTATCCCTTCTGCCAATTCTATCCACATAACGCCCCACCAAGTCGGCCAGATTGGAGGTACCATCAATGTTGTTCAGACCAGGATAAGCAGCTGACATCTTCCTCAATCGATCTCTATCGTCTACTATGCCTTTAAGCATCTCATCCAATTTGGCAGCAGTCATGTCTTCCTCTTCTACCATGATGGCCGCACCTATCGATGTAAGCACTGCTGCATTGGCCTCCTGGTGGCGTGAGGGTGCCCCTGGAAGAGGAATCAGCAGAGCAGGTAGGGCGGCCACCGCCAACTCTCCCACTGTTACGGCACCGGCTCTGCATATAGCAAAATCCGCAGCCAGGTATGCTCTGTCCATCCGAGGTTCATACCCTACCTGCCCGTAGTAGATCCGGCCAGCTCTCTCTTGACCTCCCTGTGCACTTCCACTATCCGACAGTCCAAGGCGTTCGGCATATGCAGACGACTCTTGCAAGAACCTCTCGCCGGCTATATGGTATACAGCCAGATCACCTCGCTCCTCCCATATTGAAGATAGTTCCATTACAAGCTCATTCAATCGACGAGCACCCAGAGACCCACCGACAGCAAGAATCACTGTCCTTTCTTCCGGCAGTCCGAGAGTACCCCTGGCCAAATGGCGCAACTTTTCCGCTTCGTATTGGTCTACAACTACATCCTCGCCACCATCTCCATCCCCGGAAGCCGGAGCGGTGTTGGCGGACAGGGCGCCGAGAATCGCTCTCCTGACGCTTCCTGCCTCGATTATTCCTGAACTCACCGGCATACCGGTCACCTGTTCTTTGGGCAAGCCGGTACCCGGCCAAGCCACCGCCACTGCCCGGGCAAAATGCGAAAGAATACGATTAGACCTGCCGGCTATCGAATCCACATTCACAACCACCAACGGTACGCCCATAGATACACCTACCAGTGCAGGAGCAATCGCACTGTATCCACCAAAGACCACAACAACAGATGGCCTATTCAGAACTATAAGCTTAATGGATTGAAGGAGGGAGCCAAGTTGGTTAATGACAAAATCTACCATCTCCAGCAAGTATCTAACCATTCCTGCAAACGACAACCTACTCGTAACACGAGGTATACCCCTGCCTGGAAGATAATAAGTATCGAAAGCCGATGACGACCATACTTTCCGCTCCAATCCTCTCCGGCCACCTATCAGTCCAATTCTCCTATCTGGTTGCCGCTTGGCAAGTTCTTCCGCCAACCGTAATGCAGGCAAAGCATGGCCGGCTGTCCCACCTCCGGCAATTAGGGCATAGTATCTCACGCTACTGCATCATATCATTCAGCACTACCGGTACTATCCCACTGGAGCGGTGAACACCGGATGATTCATAGAAACCTTCATCCGACCACCATCTATAACCCTAAAACCTCTCTCGGAATCGCGTGTGATCCGTAACAGGACTCCAACAGCAGCCATAGTAATAAGCATTGACGATCCGCCATACGACACAAATGGCAGAGGGATCCCAGTTACCGGCAATATCCCCAATGCAGCTCCCATATTGATAAGCGATTCTGCAGCCAGCCAGCAGGTAATGCCCATAGCAAGCAACGACTCAAATTTACCTACAGCTTTGCTTGCTATACGTAGACCCATCAGTAAGAGCAGTAACATCAGCCCGACTATTAGCAGCGTACCAATAATACCAGTCTGTTCGCCAACTATAGAAAAGATGAAGTCGGTGTGGGCATGAGGGAGAAAGCCCCACTGAGCAGCTCCACGTCCCAAACCGACACCAGTTACCCCTCCCGTGCCAAAACTCACCAATGACTGCACTACCTGATAGCCGGAGCTATACGCATGTGCAAAGGGATGCACGAAAGATAGGAGCCTCGCTCTCCTGTACGGCGCCGCAAAAGCCAGTACTGCACCAATAACACCCATAGCACCTACAACCTTCACAACTACCGAAACAGGTAGTCCCGATGCAACCATCATAGCGACCGTCATGGCTACTATTACTATGGTGGTACCCAGGTCAGGTTGCTTGACAATCAAGGCGCAGGCTACCGATAAAGTGCCCAACAGGGGAACAAGGACATCTTTAACCTTCCATCCGTCACCAGTACGGCGAGACAGCAGATCAGCCGCAAAAACGCACCAGGCAAATTTCATGATCTCCGAGGGCTGTATAGTTATCGGTCCAAGCGCAATCCACCTACTTGATCCGGAAACACTCTGCCCTACGCCAGGAACCAACACTGCCAGCAGTAAGATGAAACCGCCTCCCAATAATATATAGCGCAGTTTACGTATAGCAGCAGTCGGCACAAGCAAGGCTACAACTGCCATAACAACCCCCCCGGCAATCCAGATAACTTGACGCAAGAATACAGACCACACCGACCCATAGGTCACTAAAGAACTGTAAGGCGATGAGGCAAGTACCATCACCACACCGGAACCGAGCAACAATGCCACACAAACTACTATGACCAATGACGGTCGAGTTCTTCCAAGCATAGATCTCACCCTCGTAATCATAAATGACCTCCATTCCTGATCGTTTCCATCACGCACGCCCGAAAATCATCACCTCTCTCCGCGTAGGATTGATACCAGTCGTAAGAAGAGCAGGCTGGCGACAGCAACACTACTCCATAGTCACCAACCAGATCTGTAGCCACATTGACTGCATCCTGCATGGACTCAGCTATCGTAACAGGACATATACCTGACATTGCAGACTTTATCTCGCTGGCAGCTTCACCTATAGAAACCATGGCTTTTAAGAACCTTGCATAATCACGCAGCATCCCGATATCAAGACCTTTGTTGCGGCCACCTGCAATAAGCACTATCTTTCCCTGCCCGTATGTATCCCCTATGCCGGCAATAGCTACAGCCGTGGAACTCGGTGTAGTCGACTTAGAGTCATCGATATACTCCACTCCATTACAATCTGCAATAGACTCCACGCGATGCGGTAGGCCATGAAATTGCAGTAACCCTTTCATGCAGCCTTCAATGGATGCTCCTGTACTTGTAGCGATAGCCATTGCCGCCAGGGCGTTATCCACATCGTGAGGCATAGAACGATATAATGAATCAACCGCAATAAGTTCGTCCCCCTCAGGTGATACCAGCATGTCGCCAACCCTGCGCCACATGCCATTTCCTCCCCCCCATGTCACCATGCGCGCCCCGCTATGTTGTGCTTTACGTGCTTCCGACATAACGACTTGATCATGAGCATTGGCAACTATCACGCTCTTGTCTCCGATTCCCTGCCATATCCTGGCCTTTGATAACCTGTAATCATTAATATCCCTATGCCAATCAAGATGATCAGGCTGGAAATTCAACCATGCTCCTACGTCAGGGGCGAGACCCGGGGTAGTCGCCAGCTGGAAGGAGGACAACTCGGCTACCACTACATCCAGCGAAGAAGTATCCACTGAAATCAAAGGGGTCCCTATATTACCAGCAGCCTGCACGCGCATACCCGACTCCATCAACATACGGGTAACAAGTGTAACTACTGTTGTTTTTCCGTTCGTTCCTGTAACTGCCACAAAGGGTATCTTTATCCTGGGTCTGGCCAGACCTATCTCGCTTATGAGCTTACCGGCTGCCAACTTATGTACTGGATGAGAAAGGGGAACTCCGGGGCTTACCACGACCTGCGATGCACCCTCAATAAAACTTTCCAGCTCTTCCATCTCGGGTGATAGAACAGCATCATCTATCATCATCACCTCCAACCCTTCCGCCGAAAGAACTGAGGTAACTGCCTGGCCGGTAACTCCGGCTCCAAATACCATTACATAACTCATGTCTTCGACAGCAACCTGGTAATCGATAGGTAATCTGCGTAGAACAGCCCCAGTGCCAGTGCGGCAAAAAGTCCTGCCAATATCCAGAACCGTACTATAACGGTAGACTCCGGCCATCCGCTAAGCTCAAAGTGGTGATGGAGCGGCGCCATCTTGAAAATCCTTCTATGAAACAATTTGTAGCTTATAACCTGGACTACAACAGACAACGTGACTATGACAAACAATCCTCCCAAGATGGGTAGTAAGAGTTGAAGATTCATCATAATGGCGATACCCGCCAGACCGCTTCCCAATGCCAGAGACCCCGTATCACCCATAAAGATACGTGCTGGGGAGGCATTCCACCATAAAAAACCGACACATGCCCCAGCAAAAGCTACAGATGCCAAGCTCAGATCCAACGACGAAGATACCCTATATATACTGAAATGCCGGAACTGCCAGTACCCTATTATCGAGAGAACGGCGAATACCAGTGTCAATGAACCAGCCGCTAGCCCATCAAGACCATCAGTCAAGTTCACAGCATTGGAAGAACCAATCACGATAAGCATAACCCACACTATCCAACCAATCGTCCCAAGATTTATTCCAGTAGAATTAAATCTTGTATAAGTAAGGAAGGTATTGGCATGTGCAAGTTTCTCTGCGCCCAATGCAAATAACAAAGCTACAACGACTTGCGCTATTAGTTTAGCACGCTTGTTCAGCCCAAGATTCCTCTTGTTATGCACCTTCAGCCAGTCATCTACCAGCCCAATCAGCCCAAATGATATTGCAAGACCGACAACCAGCATGCCACTTGTACTCATGCGAACCACAGTTGCCAGATGCGCCACTATATATCCCACGAATATAGCAACTAACAGTGTTATTCCGCCCATTGTGGGAGTGCCCTCTTTAGATCTATGCATGGAAGGCCCATCCTCCCTGATATACTGCCCAATCGACCTACTCACCAGCCAACGCCTTAGTAATGGAGTAAGGAATGCAGCAACTATAAGTGCAATACCGCCTGCAACCATCAGGCCCAGCATGGCAAACCTCCAGACTCGATGGTGTCTATACAGCTACGAACGACCTCGGAATCATCAAAGTGCGATATCTGCCCCTTGAACTCCATGGTAGTTTCGTGTCCCTTTCCGGCGACCACGGCCACATCACCAATACCAAGAGATCCAATAGCATGCTCTATTGCCTCACGCCGATCTATATACACCTCTACCCTGTCACGATTCTGTTCATCCACCCCGTCTATAATCTCCCGGATGATGTCTTCAGGCTCTTCGTACCGTGAGTTGTCTGATGTCAATATGACTCTATCCGCCAACAGAGATGCCACCTTACCCATATCTGGCCTCTTCAGTCTGTCCCTATTCCCGCCACACCCAAAGACACATATAACCTTTTCACCCGGCGCAGATACCAGCTGGCGAGCCGATTTCAACAGTTCCTCCAAAGCCTCGGGGGTATGGGCAAAATCCACTACCACCAGACGATCTCCGGACATTTCGTGTGTATTAAACCTGCCAGGCAACGGAGGCATCCCTGCCAAACCATCTAATATTGCATCATGTGATATTCCAAGGGATTGAGCGACACGAATTGCCGCAACTCCATTGCGTATATTGTGTACTCCTATCATGGGAATGTAAATTGGCATACCGTCTATAACGAATGAACTACCCGATGCACCTATAGAGACATCACTTATATCGCTGTCATTAAAGGTCAAGACATCCATACCAGATACCCTGCCGACAAGTGACCGACCCCACTCATCTCCAGTGTAGATGACCGCAGTATCAACTCTATCGGGAGTAAAGAGTGCAGCCTTTGCCTCAAAGTAATCACTCATAGTTGCATGGAAATCAAGATGCTCAGGAGAAAGATTGGTAAATACGGCCACATTAAAATGGATATCGTCTACCCTATGCTGAACAATACCATGAGAGGACACTTCCATGGATACCGCTTTCGTTCCCGAGGTAACAGCATCTGCAAGCATCCTTTGAAGATCAGGGGATTCGGGGGTAGTCCTGGCACCCCCCAATGTACCAATTACTCGTACAGGCATACCGCTGGCTTCTAAAATCGATGCGACCATATGAGTAACAGTAGTCTTGCCGTTGGTTCCTGTTACGCCTACCATAACCAACGATCTTGATGGATGACGGTAAAAGTTGGCTGACATCACTGCCATGGCAGGTCTAGCATTGCCTTCTCCGACAATTACCTGCGCTATCGGTAACGCCAATCGCCGCTCCACCAGTAATACGCGGGCTCCGCTGCTTATTGCCTGTGAAGCAAAATCGTGCCCATCTGCATGCTGCCCTACAAGGCAACAGAAGAGGGAGCCATCTATTACGCTACGCGAGTCGTACTCGATAGACGATATGTTGAGATCCTGGATAGAGGCTCCGGCAGGATAACAGGCTACATCCACTTCATTCAATCCCTCTAGCAGGTCAGCCAGCATCATGGCTATCCCAGCCTGGTACCCCTGCCATCCACTGCCGCGCTTACCTGCGAGCGCAGTGAGCCAAGCGGATCGAAATAACCATAAGGATTGGGCCCGCCAACTGATGGAAAGTTTATGGGACGGTACTTCCCTCCGGTAATCCATCCCCCCGGTGTCTCTGGAACATTGAAACGGTGAACTGCGTACTGCATAATTTGGCTGAAAACCGGCGCAGCCGCAGAGCCACCAAAATACTGATCCGGCTGATCGATCACGACACAAGCAGATAATACCGGATCCTGCGATGGCAGGAATCCGCAGAATGTACCCCAGTATGCTCCGGGGACATATCCTCCGCCATGTTGACTGGTTACTTTAGATGTTCCGGTCTTTCCGGACACATCATATCCGGGTACGCCAGCTTTGACTCCAGTACCATACATAACTACCCTTTCGAGCATACCAGACAATTCACTTGCTACGTTTTTACTAAATACGCGATGCGTAGCAGGTGCCGGCATCTTGACCAATTTGCCAGTCGGTGATATCTCTGCTCTTACCAGTCGTGGAGCCACAAACACTCCACCGTTTGCCACTGTGTTCATAGCGTCCAACAGCTGCATGGGTGTCACTCCCGTATCCTCCCCTATCGGGGTGGACCCCATTGCTGACGCAGACCATTGCGATACCGGATTGACTATTCCAGGAGAAGCACCAGGAAAGTTGAGTCCCGTAGGATGACCGAATCCAAGAGCTGAAGTCTGCTGGGCAAGCCGATTTGCACCCAACTTCTGAGTTAACAGTATGGTACCAAGGTTGGAAGAGTACGCAATGACCTGTGTGGCACTGTAGTGAATGGTGCCATGAGACCATGCATCGTGAAATGTCCAGCCTCCCAAATCCAGATACGGAGGAATAGTAACCATAGTGTTTGGCGTTATTATGCCATCTTGCAGCATTGCAGAGAAACTGACTATCTTGAATACCGACCCCGGCTCGTACACCAGGTCGGTAGCAATATTGTTTGGTGCCTCAGTTACGCTGCGAGTTTTGGGATTCGAGTCCAGGCTCGCCATTGCAAGTATCGCTCCGGTATGTACATCCATTACTATGGCGGCTCCACCGGTGGCTCGTTGTTTCTGCAACTCGGATGCCAACGCCTCTTCGGTTGCATACTGAAGTGGCTCGTCTATGGTCAATTCCAATCCGGTACCGTTCACGGCCGGCTTAATGACATGGCTTCCCCCAGGCAAAGGGACTCCATCTGGAGTGTAGGACTCACTATCCCATCCCGAGTGTCCAGAAAGTAGAGCATTATACTGGTACTCAAGACCTGCGGCACCCTGCCCCTGCCAATTCACTGTCCCGATAACCGGCTGTGCCAACGATCCTGCAGGATATATCCTGACGCTCACCGATTGGGTAGTAATACCTGCCAATCCCAGATTCATGACACTGGTAGCCGTAGACTGAGCCAGATCGGTAGCTATTACAACATAGCCGCTCTTCTCGTTCATCAGCGCAGTAAGCGTACCTGCCTTCTCTCCCAATAAAGATGCCAGTTTGGCTGCATCGGCTGCAGGATCAGTTATAAGGAATGGATCAGCCACAATATCTTCCCGCTGTACGGATTCGGCAAGCAACCTACCATCACGCGCATAAATAGGTCCCCGAATTGCCGGAACATAGACCCTCTGAGCCAACTCATTCCTGCCATAAGCAGCATATACGGGAGCATGAACAACCTGAACATAAACAAGCCTCACCAGCAGCACCAGAAATGCCAGCAAGATACCAATTGTAATAAAGCTTATTCTCTTTTTCGGTAGTGGAGTCTTACGCATACCTTACCCCGCAAGTACTTTGGACGAGAACCGGTGATGTCCATCTGATGGAGTAGCAAGTAATTGACCACTATTTGACTTTAATTTTTGGGAAGGCTGGTGCAATAATCCGCCACCGGAGCGTACTGCCCCATGTGCTCCTGCTGCGGAATGCGAGGAACGACTGGGAGCGGTTGGTCCACTTGGGTTTGATAACTTGCCCGAAGAGCCAGAGAGTGCCGCAGACAGCAGGCGGTCAGGCTGACTGAGTAAGCCTACCTGCGTAGAAAAATCGTTGTGCAATGCCTCTTTGGATTGCAGGCTATCCTGCAGTTGACCTACAGATACCTGCCTGGAAGTGAGCAACGCTTCACCGGCCAGCACCAACAACACGCTACCAATGACGAATAGAACACCGCACGTAATGACCACCCAACCAGGCAGCAACGCTTTCCTGTGTTTTACAACTTTCCTGCCCGACATGGACTGACTTCTGGTCGATTTACCGGATGTGCCCACTGATTTTGTAGATCTGACAGATTGTACTGATTTACTTGATTTTGCAGGTTTTACGGATTGTGCACATTTTTTGGTTCTCCTGGTTTCAACGGATTGTGCAGTTTTCACAGTTCTCTCCCTTCTCTCTCTCCTGTCGCCGAAATCACCCGCTCAAATGCACGCAACTTCGCACTCTTCGCCCGTGGGTTATTGTCTATCTCATCGCGAGTAGGTTTACGCACTCCTCTAAAGACCATCCTTCCCAGTGATACCGCCCCACACCTACAGGGCAACTGAGGAGGACACTGGCAGCCTCCTGTCTCTGCGTACCTCATAAATGCCTTGATCATGCCATCTTCTCCGGAATGATAAGATATCGTGATCAGATATCCCCCGTCAGACAGTAAACGCATAGATGCATCCAGCACCGTGGCCAGTTCTGCCTGCTCTTCATTCACATATACGCGCATCGCCTGAAAGAAACGTTTTGCCACGTGACCCTTACGCTTACGAGCGCTGCCGGATACTGCCCTGTCTATTACATCCACCAGTTGTGTCGTGCTATGCAACGGCCTTGATGCAATTATAGCCCTAGACACTCTTCGTGCATTTTGATATTCGCCGTTTGCACGAAACAGCTCTACCAATTCATCTTCTGTGGCCTCATTTACCAGATCTGACGCAGCGATACCTTGAGTTGCATCCATACGCATGTCAAGCGGACCATCCACCATATAGGAGAAGCCCCTACCTGGTGTATCTACCTGTAACGAGTTGAGACCCAAATCCAGTAGTATTCCGGCAGCCTGAGAGCTTCCCACACCTATCTCGCCCAGCAGCCTCTCAATCTGGGAAAATCTGCCCTGGATAAGCTTGATCCTATTGCCAAACCTTTCAAGGCGTACTCTGCAGAGTTCCAGTACACTACTATCCCGGTCAATACCGACTACATGTATTGAATCGTTGGAAAGTAAAATTGCTTCTGCATGCCCACCCGTGCCGACAGTTGCATCCACTATGCAGCCATTAGGACAATGTGAGAAAAGTTTTACTACCGTCTCTGCCATCACCGGTAAGTGATATGAAGTCATATATCCTGCTCCCCCAAGATAAGCATCCTCTCCTGCGGTTCTTCCAGTTCTCTCCAGCGCAATGGATTCCATATCTCTATATGATCGATTGCACCCGAGATGACCACCTCTGAAGCAATGTCGGCAAACTCCCTGAGGTGAGGTGGAATAATGATTCTGGCTTGGCCGTCCTTCTCGGCTTGGTACGTTCCAGCCGCCCACACACGTACCAAATTGCGCCACTTTGCAGAGGTGGATGCCTTCTCCTGCATCTCGCGCATTCTGATGCCAAACTCTACCGGCGTCCAAAGTGCCAGGCAGCCACCCAGATAGGAAGAGATGAAAGCTCCATCTTCAAAGGCGTTGCAGAACCGGGAGGGCAACGTTAACCTTCCCTTACTGTCGAGCTTATGGTCATAGCGACCGAAAAACCCTTCCATCTACTCTACCTCTCCAACCTTTCGCTTCTCTTCTCGGTATCATTATCCCACTCAGAGAGATTTTGCCTCCCTGATATACCACTTCGACCCACTTTACACCACTTCATACCCCAGTGGTGGATATTACCGATTATTTTTCACACTCTGTTCAAGTATCTACGTAATCAGTTGCCCTCTACAACAGCCGGAATATACAGAGGTGGAATAGCGGCAGCCGGTATCTGTACATGAGATGTATGAGATGTGCGCGACGGTAGCCAATATGCACTTGGGCAGTCTTGACGTTCAGGGATTTTGGAGAGCCAAGCTGGCAGGTTCAAGCCGGTAAGTTTGCAACCAACTCGCCAGCAATAGCATGTACGGCCGTTCCATCGTCGGGATACTTGAAACCGCCGAGTTCGCCCAACAACACTACATGCTCCATAAGCCATGCATCCAGCGCAACAGTATCCAATCGCTTCCTTGATCCGTGCTCTTCTGCTATGAGCAATTCCAGATAGGGCAACATGCAGGGTATCCATTTGCCGGGCTCCCATCGTAATGGCGCCATCGTCTGGAACCATATACCGTCTCTTGTTCTGCGCTGGGAGATGCCTACCACCTTACGCGTTCCGTAAAATACCTCACCGGGACCGGTAGAGGCAAAACATACCAACGATCCCCATTCTCCCGGGATAAGACGCCCTTCATGTATGCGAATATCTTGCACCCCAATGCTATTCAAGGCTTTTGCCCATATATTCCCCACCCATACGGACGATCTCAATATGTCGCTGTCGAACCACATATCATCTTTCGGTAGCCAGAAATCGACCCATAGCTGTTCAGCGGGAGCTACATATACCGCACCGCCGCCGCTGGAGCGGCTGATCACTTCAATCTCCCTGCAACTACCATCGGCCAACTCGTTCCAACTGATACCAGCCGATTCAATATGCCCAGCTATTTTTAATCTCTGAGTACTTCCAAGCACTACCGCTGCATGAGATACATTACTGAATGCCACCACTCTTGAATGCATCAATTCCGGTGGAGGCCACTTCATATGAAGCCGATCGGCGGTATCCAGCCTGGTCTCTATCCTCCATGCCGAATCACCTCCAGGTAACATCAATAGCCACTACCTATGGTGTTATCTCCTCCTGCGCTTGTAGACGAAACCTGTACCCCTCCAGTCAAGCGACACCTCTGATACGCCGGACAACCTCACGCTATTTACGGGGTAGACCACTAAGCACTGAGCGACTCTTCGTCCAGATACTGCATCCACTCTTCAGGCGCGTTACCACTTAGAGCAATAAGCCACACCTTCCTCTTTGGAACAGCAGGAGTTTTGGCAAGCACGAATCCCACCTCATGAGGCAATCTATCTGTTTTGCGCATATTGCAGTACTTGCAGGCTGCAACCACATTATCCCATGAATGACGGCCTCCTCTACTGCGAGGAACAACGTGGTCTATACTCTCCGCCGGTTTACCGCAGTACTGACATCGCCCATGATCTCGTGCAAAGAGGGTACGCCGGTTCAATGCCACTCCCCTGTCATGAGGTACGCGCACATAATGCGACAGCTTGACTATCGAGGGCTCCGGAAAACTAAAACTCTCCGATCTGTAGAACCTGCTGGTTGGATGAATCAGCTCCGCCTTGGTGGCTATCACAAGCAGCAGAGCCCGCCGAGACGACACCACCGAGAGCGGCTCATAGGTGGCGTTCAATACCAGCGCACGCCTACCGCTACCAGCTCCCATGCCGTCATATCCCATAATAAATATAGTAACACAATGTAGCGACCAAGTGAATACCATAACACTATTTACGAGACGCTACGCTAACGACCAAGTGCTACATACTGTTATCCGCCAGCCAGGCCGGAGATGACTCAAGCAGGTAGTCACTCACGGCCAGGCACTTATCCAGTACGTCACAGAGCATCTCCTCTCCGGAAAGTATCTTAGACAGAGATACAGGGTGACTGGCTACTATGGTGAGTCTACGTTCGGCGCCATCGGTAGCAGACGCATAAGAGTCAATGGCCGACACTTCCAATGGAAGCTCTATACCTCCAATACCTGCTAAATCTATAGCCAGACGCAGTAGATCGGGGCCATTGGGCAGTGGGGGTAATGACCAATTGAACGAAAGCGGGAACTCAAAGCCACTTGGCGGATCTGCATCATCGGGCAGTGCCATTACAGCATCTTCAAATGCCAATAGGATCCTAGGGTCCACCTCCAGTGAAAGGTGGAGATCTATAGGGCCACCACACCCTGCTTCAGGGTGCAAATCTACCTCCCAGGTCTGTTGCAATGAATAGGTCTCCACGAAGTGGCGCTCATCATGAATATGGAACCCATGATCGGCGGAATGATCCTTTAATTCGGCTACGAAGCCCGGAACGTCAATTACTGCCATACCCAGTAGTCTAACACCTTACAAGCTCATTAAGCGGCAGTTATTTGATGCCGAGCAACCGCCTATCTGTGAAACTTAATAAAATACAGAGTACAAGCCGCAGGCTAGCCTCTGAAATAGTATACTCACAAGTACGACAAGATGACTAACTTACCCGACAACACAGACAAATGGCTACTCGAAATATTTGATGAGGTAAAAACCGCAGTTATCGAAGCATTAAATTCGGTAAAGGACAGATCGTCTTTGGGCGAAAGACCCGGCCAATATGAAATTGACCTTGCTGCAGATGCCGCCGCTATTAAAATACTGCACGACAACCGGCTTACCACTCTTTCAGAAGAGAGTGGTATCACATCGCCCAACAATGCAATAGAGGATATTATCGTAGTCATAGACCCAATTGACGGGTCAACCAACGCTGCTCATGGCATCCCGTGGTATGCCACCAGTCTATGTTCAGTAGGGATAGATGGACCGCGTGTTGCCCTCGTATCGAACCTGGCCGATGGAGATACTTACCGTGCAGTAAAAGGACTCGGCTCCTGGAAAGACGAAACAAGGCTGGCAACTTCAAGTTGCAATGCATTCTCAGAGTCGATAGTGGGTCTATCCGGTTTCCCCGGTAGATACCTTGGATGGTCACAGTATCGTGTCCTTGGTGCAGCTGCACTGGATATATGCCTGGTGGCGGAAGGGGTATTGGACTGTTATGGATCGGTTGGCTTTGCCCATCTCGGAGTATGGGACTATATTGCAGGTAAGTTAATTTGCGAAGAAGCAGGTGGATACATGCGTGATACAGACGGTAGCAATATATTATCTATGGACAATGCAGTAAGGCATGCAATTATTGCTGCTGCCAACCGGGAACTGCTTGACCAATTCTATAACAAGATCAACGGAACCGGCCCAGAGGTGCTGTCATGAACAGAGCATTGAGATACCCCCTTATTGCGATCTTGGCGCTGTTATTACCTATTATGGCATTGGCGGCCTGCGCTACCACTCCAAAGTCATCTCAAAGCTACCAGGACACCCCATCTTCCCTCTACAAATCGTCCGACCTAAAGGGCATAGACTGGCCAAAGGGACCGCTTACCACTTCAGGTAGGTTTATAGTCGACAGCACAGGACGCGTAATCATACTTCATGGCGTAAACGAAGTATACAAAGTACCCCCATATTGCCCACAGGACACGGCTTGGGGGATCGAACCGGCCGATGCCTCATTGATGCACAACCTCGGTTTTGATGTAGTACGCCTCGGGTATCTGTGGGAGGGGTTTGAGCCGCAAAAAGGTAAGTTTGACTACAACTACCTGAACTGCCTGCAGCGTACAGAAAAAATGCTGGCAGCTCAGCATATATTCACTCTTGTAGACAGCCACCAGGACCTATATACACAGAAATTCGGAGGGGAGGGATTCCCCCAGTGGGCTGTTCACAATCACCATCTCAGTCTTTCGGTCAATCGGCCGTTTCCAGGCAATCAACTATCGAATGCGGTAATGGCTGCATTTGACGGATTATGGGAAAACCGTGGAGACGTATGGCAATCTTATGCACAGGCGTGGGGCAAGGTGGCAGCTTACTTCAAGAATGACCCGATGGTACTTGGATACGATATCATGAACGAACCATGGCCGGCCAAATTCATTGGATCTCCTGCCATATTCGATACAAAGTATCTGGAGCCATTCGAGACAATGAGTGCCCAAGCAATAAGAAAAAATGATCCCTCTCACATCATTTTTTACGAACCACCCGTTACTTTCAATGGTGGAGTACCCTCCAGCTTTACCGCTCCACCCTCCAACCTTGACCCGGTTGGCTTCTCGTTCCATAACTACTGCCTGACCCATGGGGAGTTCAGCAATCCCTATACCACTGCCCGCCTATCTCTTTGTTATGGACAATTCCAGCACGTCGATTCAAACGCCCTTGCAGCTTACTCAGAAACTGGTGCTGCTCCATTTATGACAGAATTTGGAGCCACCTTCTATACCCCAGAGATATCCAAGGATATCCAGCTTGCCAGTCAGGATATGATTGGCTGGATATACTGGCAATTCAAGGCATCCGGAGATATTACTACACGTAGTTATGCATCTGACCATGGAAAGTGCCCGAAAGACTCCCCGGAAAGCCTCTTCCGTAACGATTGCATAATCACCAGCTTGCACAGGAAGAAGGCAACTGCCCTCTCGCAGCCATACCCGGCAGCCATCGCCGGCGTGCCCGGTTCATATGGATACAATCCATCTACAGGCATTTTCCATCTAAGCTACAGCGCCACCAAAAAAATAACTGCTCCTACGCTTGTATATACCTCCGTTGCTCTACACTATCCGCATGGATATTCGTTGCATGTATCCGGCGCCACTGCCAAAGTATCATCGAAAAACACGACCTGCTCCAACTGGCTTGAACTCTATAATAAAACCGGCGCTACAAGTGTAACGGTTACTCTTGCTCCTTCACATGGTGGTCATACCTGCTCTTGATCGTTTGCCTGCCAACCCTGCCATTGGCAGAAACGGGAACGCAGTTTCAGCTTGCAATAGCCGGTGGATCGGTAACCGGCTGGAATGAGCAGTTTGGATCCTCTGCAAGTGGATCACCATAGGCAGCAAACGCCTGAGCACGCGAACCTCCACAGATATCACGATACTCGCAGACGCCGCATCTCCCTCCATACAGATAAGGTGATCTCAACATATTGAGTAATTCTGACTCCCTGTATATATTTACTATAGAAGAGTCCCTAACATTGCCGACGACCATTGGCAGGAAACCGCTGGGTAATACCTCTCCCGTATGCGAGATGAACACCACACCATAACCGTCACCTACCACCAAAGGACGACGAGCCGGACCGCTGCGTACACTGGCGCCAGAGCTACGACTGGTAGTTGAATTTCGGCCACCCACATTGCCGTGGTTACCAGCCAGCAGAACATCTCCAATCCCCTCCATCAGCCTAGAATAGAGAGAGGTAGTGGGCGCTACGCCGGGGCCAGCTTCTCGCTGAACAAGTATTCGCCTGAACTGGGGCGCCTCAGTACTCTTAACCGGCATAACGTCGGATACCTCCGCCAAGAATAAAAGCACATCTTCTACCTGCTCCGCACTGAGCGGTGTTAGCAGACGTCCTCTGCCCGTTGGCACTATAAAGAACAGACTCCAAAGTCCAGCTGGAATAGAACCTACCAGACGGAGGATGCCCGGCAACTGATCAACTGTTTCACTGGTAACCGTAGTGTTCACCTGTAGATGAAAGCCCAAATCGACTGCCTCCCTGCAGGCATTCACAGTCAGGTCAAACGAGCCCGGAACCCTGCGAAAGCTATCATGCGACTCTGCTGAAGCACCGTCAATAGAGAAGGAGACAGCGGTTGCCCCGGCAAGCCGTAACTCTGCAAGGTTCTTACGCGTCGCCAACGGAGTACCAGACGGTGATACAGCCATCCGTAATGAGAGCTTCGTACCATAAGATATGATATCGGAAAGGTCGGGACGCTTAAATGGATCTCCTCCTGTCAGCACTACTATTGGCCTTGGGGCACCCAGAGCCGCCAGGTCGTTGAGTACATTGGTGATCTCAGGGGTAGAAAGCTCATCTGGATCTCTCCATGACCTGGATTCTGCACGGCAATGGATGCAAGCCAGATCACAGGCTCGTGTTAACTCCCACAGGACCAAAAATGGCCTTGCCCCCCTGTCAAAATGGAGCTGCCGGTAAGGGGCCGAGTTGGGAACTGCACTAGGAGCTGCAACTGGCAGATCGGTCGACACCATTACCCTCTCCTGCCCTATTACTCTTTCTTACCTGGGGCTGAGGTGACCCCCAGACCAGGGGATACCTGCTTTTGCTCCGTCGACTGACCGGAGAGTTCCCCGTCCAACGGAGAATTGGCTTTCTTGCTACCTGTCGGCAGAGGAAGGTTCTTGTGCTCTGTGGATAGAGAAGAGAGTGTGTAGAGTACCGAAGTATCCCGTAAGCGAGGAGGGGAGCTAGCTATGCCGGCCATCTTGTATACATTGTCTATAGATCTCAAGATAACTGCTCTGGCAAGCCAAAAGAAGAATATGCTCCCCGGGATCTCAGCCAGAAACGCAGTGAGCAGTGTAATCCATTCGCCCCTCTTCCCGAGAGAGGTGATCACATCAAACCAAGCATCAGCAGCCAGCATAGTACCGGCTACTATGGACATCACCACCATTATCTGTTTACGGAACCATGCAGCCCAGGCAGTGTAGGCCAGAACAATCATAAGTACCAAATCGAACCCTACCCACAACAGCGTCCAGTGGCGCGCCGTGTATCTTATAGGTAGCTTGATGGCCAAGAATACCGTCCAAGGGATCAAACCGGCAACAATTGCAATAAGCGCCAGCGACACCAGTTTGTTGAACCGGAGAAGATCTATACTATAATGGTGGTTCTGCTCCTGCTTGTCGTAATTTTGAGTATCCATATATCATATACGATTATATCAGCGCAATATCCTTTCGATACTCCAGCGGACCATCTACGATCGATCCGATCACGCCGTAAACCTGCTCTCTGGCATCTGCCAGGATTGGTGCATGAGCCGCAAATGCAACTGCCCGAGACGTGCCAACCGTTACAAATTGACCGGGGCTTTCCTCGCAGGCTGATGAAAAATACACATTTACTCCATCTGCTGAGGCTCGATTGACATCCAAGCTGAATCTGTGGGGATTACCCTGCTTTAATGCATATTCCGGAGATACCAGATAGACCACCACCGAAGACTCTCTGGCCAGCGGTACAAGAAGGTCATTAAGCTTCCCATGATGCATGGCGTACATTACATCCACCCAATCACCCTCGAATAACGTCATAATGTTAAGTCCCTCCGGATCGCCGAATCTGGAATTGAACTCTATAACCTTTGGGCCATCTTCTGTTGCGAAGAACCCTGCATTCATGCATCCGGTAAAATGACGGCCATCTCTTGCCAGATAGTGTATAGCATCTTCTGTTATCTGGCAAGCATGCTCGTAGGTGGACTTATCCAGGAATGGCAATAACCCATCAGTCATGGAATACGAGCCCATACCTCCGGTACCCGGTCCACTGTCTCCATCGTAGCGATACGGATAGTCGTATGTTGCAGGTGGAAATACTACCTTATTCCCGTCAGTCATCGCCTGTATGGTGAACTCGGGAGCATCTATCCTCTCCTCTACTATTACCGCCCCACCGGCTTGACCGGACAGGATGATACTTGAACCGTATTCATAAGCAGCCTCGTTATCCGCCAAATGCGGTCCCACTACCTTTACCCCTTTTCCTCCGGTCAACCCGACAGGCTTGATGACCACCTGCCTGCCACCTTTCGACATATCCGATATAGCGCACGCAAGCCCGTCGATATCTCTTACTAAAATATATTGGGGATTTGCCTCAGGCTCTATTTTCGAAACCACTTGGCGTGAAAATGCCTTGTTCCATTCTATCTCGGCGCCGTCACGAGTAGGGCCGACCGCCGGAATACCTGATGCCTGCAGCGCATCAACCACCCCAGCTTCCAGGGGATTGTCACTACTCACCATGGCTACATCCACAGATTTCTCTGTCGCATAGTCTGCTATGGCGCGTGCATCACATACATCGCCGATCGTGTATTCACCACCCGTCCTCAAGACCATGTCCGCCAAGGTGGGATTTACGTGCCCCATAAAGGCATAAAGAGTACTGGATTGCGACATACGCATGCCCAGTGCGCTCTCCCGCCCGCCATGGCCTACTATAAGACTTCTCATCCAGTCGTATTATGCCTCTTGGATTCGCGCCGCTATCTCAGCTGCAAACTCCGAGCATTTCACCTCGGTTGCATTGTCCATGAGCCTGGCGAAATCATAGGTAACAATCTTGGCGGCAATAGTAGCCTCAAGCGCCCTTACTATGCTGTTTGCAGCATCGTTCCATCCCAGGTGCTCTAGCATGAGAACACCTGACAGGATTACAGAACCGGGATTTACCTTGTCCAAGCCAGCGTATTTGGGAGCAGTACCGTGCGTAGCTTCAAATATCCCATGACCGGTTACGTAGTTTATGTTCGCTCCCGGAGCTATTCCGATACCTCCCACTTGAGCGGCTAAAGCATCTGAAAGGTAGTCGCCATTCAAGTTTGTAGTGGCGATCACGTCAAAGTCTGCGGGCCGAGTAAGTACCTGCTGTAGGGTGATATCAGCTATATTGTCCTTTACCAGCAACTTGTCTCCCGGCTTGCCGTTGCAGTCATCCCACGATACCGCAACATCACCAAACTCATCTCTTACCAGATCATAGCCCCAACTGCGGAATGCCCCTTCAGTAAACTTCTGTATATTACCCTTGTGTACCATAGTCACGCTACTACGGCCATGGGATAGTGCGTACTTGATGGCAGCTCTTATGAGACGCTTCGATCCCTCTTCCGATACCGGCTTTATCCCGATACCGGAGTTGTCTTTGATGTTCCAGCCCATATTCTCCTTCAAGAAGGCCGCCAGCTTGGTAGCCTCAGGAGTTCCAGCCTGTACTTCAAGTCCTGCGTAGACATCCTCGGTATTTTCCCGGAATATAACCATATCCACTCTTTCCGGGTGCAATACAGGAGAAGGTACGCCCTCAAACCACCTGACTGGCCGTAGACAGACATAGAGGTCGAGTATCTGGCGTAGAGCGACATTAAGCGACCTTATCCCTCCACCCACTGGAGTAGTAAGCGGACCCTTGATCCCAATAAGATATTCACGGAAAGCCTCCACGGTCTCATCCGGAAGCCAATTGCCGGTCTCATTGTATGCTTTCTCGCCAGCCAAGACCTCTTTCCAAACGATCTCCTTGCCCTGTTTGGCAACTGCCGTATCGATAACCAGCTTCGCAGCCGGCCATATATCCACCCCAGTACCGTCACCTTCTATAAAGGGGATGATCGGCTCATCGGGTACTACCAATATTCCATCGCTGTTCATTGTAATTTTTTCTGCCATGTCTACAATCTTACTCTAGTACCGGCAAAATACTAAATCCGAAGTTGGGAACCCTGTATATTAGGGAATTGCAAATGAGTGCAACGACGATAACAATGGGATCGTGGCGACGACAAGGGGTACAAGCTGGAAAAAATGTTACAGTGAGTACCAGTACCGAGGGCTGGAGACTGAATCAGCTAATGTCGGCGCGAGTAGTGTTGTAAAATCGCATTACGAAGTGCGGGCGAGAGGACTCGAACCTCCACGCTCTTACGAGCACCGGGACCTAAACCCGGCGCGTCTGCCAATTCCGCCACGCCCGCAAATCAGTAAAACGTTACGCACCATTCCAATACTGAGCAATCATAGCAATTCCTGCCGCCATGGTATAATTGCCCCAATTCGCCCCTGCGGGCAACCCAGTTACCGTGCCGTTGACATCAAACGAAGCTCCATTCTGCGCATTGCTGTTTGTCTGGGTGGCGTTAAGCCCGAATTTGCCAAAACCGGTGTTCCACGATCCATTCAACCCGCAATAAGCCGGACAGTCATTTCCAACCGAGATATCTACCGGACCAAACGTATCGTTAACACCGTCTCCATTTTGACGGCCATCACCTTCTACCTGAAAGAACAACCTGGGTGAAAGATCCAACGGAATCTCTTCTACCGGACTCCCATTAACAAAGAATACCGCTTCATCCGTAGGGGCAGACCACCATTTTATAGTTACGGTATATGGCGAATGGGAAGCCAGCTCTATGTAACTATGAGTAAAACTTCCATTCTCCACCCTCTCCCACATGAACCAAGGTTGACCATTCGATGTGGGACTCGTTGTATCGCTCTGTATACCAAAGGCAACAGCGTCACTATTCGCATCGTGAACATTTATAAATGCGCTGTAGCCCGTGCCTGTACCATTCTCGGTTATGGTATCTGTATAAGTAAGGTATGGATTACCCGAAGGAAGCGAATCGGTACTGTCACTAAATTGTATATTCTCGAATGTGACATCGCATATATCCCCCGTAATACGTGCAGCACCAAGAAAAGACACCGATGGATCACTCATATCGACGGGGTAATATCCTAGGGTCACTGCTCCGTCTATATTGAACTCTATCCCCTGGATGCCCCAGGTAACGGTAATCTTATGTAGTGTACCCGTAACTGCTCCGGGTGGCCAGTACCCTCCTACCGGTACACCGTTGGCCGCACCCTCTACCATAATAGTCGTACCCGAAGGTGAAACACCGGGGTCGTGGATGAGCCCAAATGCAATATAGTTGGTTGGATTATCCCAGAATTGTACAAACGCCTTGTAGCCGGTTCCCGCTCCATAGGAACACTGCCCATCCGGGCAATACGTAGCCTGCATCAAGAAGCTGAGCTGACCGGAGCTGCCTACACGATTATCGGTAGTGGCGCCGGCCTGATAATTTACTGGGCCGGTTCCCCAGGCTCCGGATGTACGGCGCATGCCCCAGGCATGTACCGTACTATTGCCCGGCGAGACCTCAGCATATAGACCGGGGTCCCAAGAATAGGGAGACATAGGCAATGGAGCAACTGAACTAACTGCTTCAGCACGGGGAGGAGGGTATGTGCTGTCAACAGTACCAGAAACTGCATTTGCTGTTGCCTGAATGAAAACAAAAGCGGCAAAGGCTACGCAACATACGGATACAACATGAATCCTTACCGAGATACTCTTACTTTTGGCTATCCTACGACTTGTCATTCTCTGATCTCCTCGCTTATCCTTTATCAACAACCCATTCCTCCCAATGACTCTATACTGCAACTTTTCTTTCATCATAACTGACGAGAAGAATAATGACAACAGGAGCAATAATATCATGACTCTAGGCTACAACTATATTCTTTTATTATAACGCTTCACCAATCGGTGTCCGATGTAACCCGGTATGCATTAGCGGATGTGTTATCATGCAAATGTGATCGGAGAAAAGCTAAAAGCAATTTCATCGCTGGAAAGTGCGCTTGCCAAAGAGAAAAACCGCTATACAAACATACGCAAATCGATTGATATAGCTGAAGAGCGTATACAATCGTTACACGATATACCCATTATGCGAGCTACCGAATGGGTTAGGAAATTGCATCTGATAGAGATGCATCTGGCTGCAATGCTCAGCAAGGGGGCCACATATACGCTTTTTTTGGAGACTACCCCCTACCCATTGGGAGAGACAGTTCCAGAGGGGACAACCCATAGTATCACCCGAAGGAAAAACTCGTCTACCAGCCTATCCAGGAGCCGCAAAAAGGAGACGGTGAGCACAATCAGCGCCGCGTTAATACAACTTCATGACCACATTTCCAAGAGCTGGATAATAATGGGAGTCGAACTCCCTACAGCTATCGACCCGGCAAACTGCACTATTGAGCAGCTATCCAGACATAGAACAATATCAGGACCCACCATAGCGTTGCATAAAGATACCTCCCATTCCGGTACAGCGATATTCAAGATCAGCCCATATACAAAGTACCTATCCATCACCTGCGAAAAGATAGACAACTCCCATGATGAGGAATCAGACAAGCAAATAACTGTCGTGCTGAAGCCACTATGGAAGTATGCAGCAATGCTAAGGCTGGCTGTAACGGTCAGCATAGACCCCATTCCTGGCAAAAAGCACTCAATTGCACAGACAGTCAACGCACTGGTACACAATCGACCCAGCAACCTGATCGAGAGAATGAGACTACAGCTTAGTGATGTAGGGAATACCTCATATCATTTATGGGTGCAGTTGTTCGATACTCTGGACGAAGATGACCGCCAGGCGATCCGCAGGCATATCGAAACATTTACTATAAGGCCCCTCGTGTCAGTCATAATGCCGGTGCATGATCCATTTCCTGACTACCTTGAAAAGGCAATTACCTCTGTCATGAATCAGATATATGAGCGATGGGAACTCTGCATAGTAGACGATGCATCTCGCTCAAGCGAGGTAAGACGTCTCGTAAAAAGCTACGCCAACAAAGACAGCCGGATAAATGCGCTATTTAGACAAGAAAATGGCCATATATCTGCCACATCCAATGATGCCCTTTCTATGGCAACCGGAGAGTACGTAGCCTTCATGGATCACGACGATGTACTTCCCATTCATGCTATATATAGAGTAGTTGCTGAGATCAACAAGCATCCGGATGCCGTATTGATATACAGCGACGAAGACAAGATAGGTGAATCAGGATACCGATCTGATCCATATTTCAAGCCGGACTGGAATCTTGAAATGATGCGCGGACAAAATATGGCCAACCATCTTACCGTAATGAAAAAAAGCTCTGTAGATGCTGTCGGTGGACTCAAGATAGGCTATGAGGGCGCTCAGGATTGGGACCTAATAATGAGGGTCGCCGAAAGCATAGAACCAGACAAGATACGGCATATACCGGAAGTACTGTACCACTGGAGAACCAACCAAGAACACGGCTCCGGCAGGGTCAGCCATGATGACTACCCAATTATTGCCGGCAGACGGGTGATCCAGGAACATCTGGAGCGATCAGGAATAGATGCAAGAGTAGTACCGGCCGAGCTACCAATGTACAACAGAATCATCTACAAACTGCCTGATAATCCACCAAGGGTATCATTTATCATACCGACTCGCGACAATGCACATCTTCTGAATAAATGCGTAAAGTCGATACTGGATAGTAGCTACATGGGTCAAAAAGAGATAATAATATGCGACAACCAAAGTAGCAGACATGATACGAAACGGCTCTTTGCCAACTATCGCGATATGGGAATAAAGATCATAGATTGTGATTTTCCATTTAACCACTCAAAGCTCAACAATATAGGCGTGTCCCATGCCACCGGTGATGTCCTGATCCTGATGAACAATGATGTCTGGGCTCCCAAAAGCCGTTGGCTGGAGGAGCTTGTATCGCAAGCCTTACGAGAGGAGGTTGGAGCAGCCGGAGCAGCGCTCTTTTATACGACAAAGGTCATGCAACACGGTGGAGTCCTACTCGGCTTTGGCGGTATGTATGTTGCAGGTAACGCGCAGATAGGAGTAGCCGAGGGAAGCCCCGGGTACTGGGGTAAGTCTGTCCTGGTTCAAGAGTTCTCTGCAGTAACGGCAGCTTGCCTGGCCATGCGCAAGGCAGTCTGGGCTAAAATAAATGGCTTTGACGAGTCCCTCCCGCACCATTACAATGATGTCGATTTGTGCCTTAGAATTGGAGATAATGGACTTAAGATCATCTGGACACCTTATGCGCGACTGTACCACGAAGAATCTGCCTCACGGGGATACGCAGAGGATAAGAAAAAAATAATTGGGTGGCAGGCCAATGCAACATCTATGCACATAAAGTGGGGATCACGGCTCTTTGCCGATCCATTCCACAATCCAAACCTCAGCTCATTGCATGACTCTCAGCAGCTGGCCTGGCCTCCCCGTACGGAGTATCCATGGAGGTGAGGTAATGGAAATACCTCTGTCAGAACTGTATCTCTCGTCGCTATTTTCGCTGGTAAACGAGATTACTGAAGTATTCAGTCCAAAAAGAGTGGCAACTTTGGGAGATGGCGGATACGATATTGCCCAGTGTCTTAAAGCACGAGGTGCAAAGGTACACCACGAATGGACAACCGGCAATAGACAGGAGGATTTTACGGATGATGGTATAGATAGCCAGGTATATCCCAGCCCCAGGAATACCGACCTTCTAATTATTGCCCCCTATTCTACCTCTGGAGAATCGTACCCATATTACCTGCAAGACAAGCGGCTGGAAGACAGCAACTCGCAGGGCGACTATATGCAAGGTGATAGTTCACAGGGTAGTCATATACAAAACGTGATGAACCCGCTCGACCCAACAAACGAGGTAAGTAGCCCGCTTGTCATACAGCTAAACGAATTTATTAACACCTATGGACCACCTACAGTAGCATCTATCTTATGCATACCACCTCCATATTGCATCCAAGGCCTACGATCACCTACTGGGAACAGAAAAGGTAACATCAATACGAATACCGGCAATGACATGGATATAAACCCCACTCGTTCAGAGTCCAAACAAGCAGAGCCGGGTGATGATCTGCATGAGATAAACAAACTAACAAAGCAAACCCATGCGGAAATTACCGATATTCTGCTCCAATCCGGTCAATACGAAGCCAGCTACCATGCCTTGGGGAAACATGATGAATGGTCTGTATATACCTATATAAGTAGCAACCGGCTTGATTGGTATGCAGACCTATTACAAGAGGAACTTGAAAGCACCCAACTCCTCTGCTACCAGGCAGAATTCGAATTAAATCACTTGAAAAAGGCGTTTTCGGATGCACAACTATCCAAGAGTTGGAAAATTGCCTACAAGTTGGCCGGTATCCTCTACCGCAACAAAGCATCTGATCCAATATGACATAATATGACCGAATTGGTTACAACTGCTGACTCTTTGTATGCCATTCGCTCGTTATAATATGGTGTGTGCTACTGTAATAATAAGGTAGCCGGTAGTACGCTTGGCTTATATAAAATCAATACAGAACAGATCGAAAGGAGACAATTTGTCCGGGCAAGCATCAACAGTTGGGGGCGTTCCGCAGCTATCCGAGAGAGGTCCTAGTTCAGGGCATAATTCGCTCATGTCGGATCCAAGTGGTGAGATATTTCAGAGACTACTCAAGGAACGCATTGTATTCCTTGGGAGTATGATCAATCAGGACGTTGCAAATCTGGTATGCGCTCAGATACTGCTTCTCGACGCTGAAGACCCCGATCAAGACATATCTCTCTATATAAACTCCCCCGGAGGATCGGTAACCGACGGCCTGGCTATCTACGATACGATGCAGTACGTAAGGTGCGATGTCAGGACCATATGTATAGGTCTGGCTGCGTCAATGGGGCAGTTCCTACTATGCGCAGGTACCAGAGGTAAGCGTTTTGCTCTACCTCACAGCAGGATATTAATGCATCAGCCATCTGGGCAGATGGAAGGGCAGGCAGCTGATATTGCCATCCAGGCCGAGCAAATAATATATCTTAAACGGATGATGGCCGAACGTATTGCATTTCATACGGGGCAGACAGTTGAACGAATTGAAGCCGACTCAGACAGAGATCGCTGGTTTACCGCCCAAGAGGCAAAAGAATATGGTTTTATTGATGAAGTTATAGAAAGGTCGGCAGTACCGGCAAATGCCAGCAACTGATATGACCATTACCGACCAAGAAAGAGAGCATCCGACCCAGCAGGCAGCTTCTGAAGTAACTGCCGATACGGCCGTCGATACGGCAATAGCCTATCGCTCCCCAACTTCACAACAGGTCAAGCACGTCTCGGCTCGCATAAGCCTTAGAGCGAAGTTGCTGGAAATATGGCATTCTCGCGAGCTAATGAGCTTTCTCGTTCGTACTGAAGTCAAGGTAAAGTACAAGAATTCCATTCTAGGATTTCTGTGGTCGATGCTCAATCCTGCTATGACCATTGCAGTCTACTTTATCGTCTTCAAAATCATAGTGCGTTCTACCGTTCCCAGATTCGTAATATACCTCTTCGCCGGTGTACTGGTATGGAACCTATTCAGCTCTGCAGTAACCAGTGCAACCTCATCACTTGTAAGCAATTCTGGCTTGGTCAAGAAGGTTTCTTTCCCTCGCGAAGTACTTCCTATATCGGAGGTGGGAACAGCATGTGTATTCTTTAGCTTCCAGGCAATAGTATTGGCCATAGTGCTTGCCGCCTTCGGATATGCTCCTGCGTGGAACTACATGTGGTTACTTATACCCGCCTTCTTGGCGTTGATAGTGTTTACTGCCGCGCTTGCCGTACTGCTCTCGTCTATAAATGTATACCTGCGCGACACCCATCATCTGCTGGAAATCGTACTTATAGCATGGTTCTGGGGAGTGCCTATAGTATATCCATACAGTTCGGCCATGGGTGCACTATCAAGGCACGGATTGGGCTTTCTCTATCTGATGGACCCTGTCGCACCGGTAGTAGTGACGTTCCAGCGGGCAATCTATGCAATAGTGTCATACATCCCCCCTGGAAGTACTACAAGGGTTTTTACCCTCCCTACAGGTGGACAGATGTGGTTCTTGAAACTGGACCTCGGAGTACTGGCCGGTTCTATTGCCCTCTTCCTAATCTCGCTAATCATCTTCGGTCGCATAGAAGGTAACTTTGCTGAAGAACTCTGAGCTGGCGACGATGAGACAGCAATTGGGCGAGCAATCAATTGGACAGGAGTCTTAATACAACCAAGCTATGGACAAGAATAACTCAATAGAAGTACACGACCTATCAAAACGGTTCAAGCTATACCACGAAAAGGCAACCTCTCTTAAGGAAAAGGTAGTCAACTTCCGCCGAAGCGTCTTTGAAGAGTTCTGGGCGCTCAAGGACATAGACTTCTATGTCGAACAGGGAGAGACTGTAGGCATTGTAGGACGAAACGGGTCAGGCAAATCTACACTTCTCAAATGCGTTGCGGGCATCCTGCGCCCGACCTCCGGTGAGGTATTACTTCGGGGACAGATATCATCTCTGCTGGAATTGGGTGCCGGCTTTCAGCCTGAGCTTTCAGGCAGAGACAACGTCTATCTGAATGCATCGCTACTTGGCATACCAGTGAAGGAAGTAACCAAGCGATTCGACGAAATAGTAGCCTTTGCAGAGCTGGAGCACTTCATAGACAATCAAGTAAAGTTCTACTCTTCAGGAATGTATGTCAGGCTTGGATTCGCAGTCGCAATCAACGTTCAACCCGACATTCTCATAGTAGACGAGGTATTGGCAGTCGGAGATGAAACATTCCAGGCAAAGTGCCTGGACAAGATCAGAGAGATGCAGAGAAATGGCACCACGATACTCTTTGTAAGCCACTCACCTGACCTAACGAAAAAAGTATGTAGCCGTGCTGTAGTGCTTCAAGAGGGGAATATGGTATTTATCGGGGAGGCAAAAGATGCCATAGATAGCTATCACGATATAATCATTGAACAAAAACTGCTTGACGCGGAATCAAGCAGGAACACATCTGGTGAAGATAAAATGATTACTATAGAATCTGTATCATTGAAATCCCCAACCGGACAAACCGTAGATAGGATCGACAGTGGTAGTTCTGCTGAGATTGCAGTGCAGTACGGGGCAGGGTCGGGTCTCGATGACTGCGTATTCATAGTAGAGATCCAGAATGACTCTGGAACAATAGTTTTCTCGTCAAATACTGATTCCCTCGAATACTACCCGACCATCAAGCAGGGAACAGGCGTAATAAATTTTACCATCGATACACTGCCTTTAGCCGGTGGTGTATACATGGCAAATGCCGCCATACGTAAGCGAGGTACTTCCAATGACTATGACAGGTTTGACCGTGCATGCACATTCAAAATCATTGCTCCGGGAAACAACTTGGGTATCGTTGAAACTCCGGTTCATGTCAAGTTAGAATCGTTAAATAACACGGTTAGCATATAACAAAACCATACAATATGTCCTGCTTGTGGTGCTCATATTCGTCAGCATCATGGGGTTGCCTGGGTCATTTGACTCTCTCGCGGTATCTGCGTATCCCTATACGGATGTTACGTTAACTGGCCACGGCTGGGGTCCGGGGATCGGAATGGGTCAATGGGGGGCGTTTGGATATGCAATCTCCGGATTGACCTACCAGCAAATCATCACTCACTTCTATGGCTCCGCTTATTCCGGAGCCACGACATTGGGTAAGCTCTCTGCCACTCAGGATACAACCAATATAAGCGTTGTAATATCTCAGAACGATGGTAATGACCTTGTGGTGACTTCCAATGCAGCATTCAGTGCAGCTGGTGTAAACATACCAGCCGGTCAATCAGTAAAACTGGAACCAGGTAATTCAGACACATGGAAGCTGTACGCCGGCCAAGGATGCAGTGGACCATGGTCATCCACCCCAGTAAAGACTGCTCTGCACAATCCTGAAGTAGTTCCATCGGAGCAGACCACCCTGGGTGCCACTAATACGGGGACATACGCTCTTACTATCTGCATGAGCTCTGGAAATATGACAGTACAGGGAAATGTCATAGCTACATATAACGCGAACGGAAGTCCCAGAACGGTTAATTCGCTTCCACTTGAAGAATATGTAGCAGGAGTTGTTCCAAATGAGTCTCCAGCTTACTGGGGCACCCTGGGAGCTACCGGAGCGCAGGGACAGCCCAGGGGATTTCAGGAGTTGGAAGCTCAAGCGGTTGCCGCCAGATCCTACGTCATGGCAAATCTTGGAGGCGGCATCAATGGTAACTACGCAGATACATGCGACCTGTACTGCCAGGTCTACAACGGCTTGGCCAATCAGACCCCATTGGCAGTTGCAGCAGTGCAGGATACGGCAGCTCAAGTAGTATATATGCCAAACGGCCAAGTTGCAGACACACAATACTCATCCTCGACAGGAGGGTACACCGCCCCCAGCACTTTCAAGCCGGTAGTAGATGCCGGCGACTCGGTGTGTATACCCCAAGCATGTAACTCACATCACACTTGGCAGGCACAGATACCCGTTACAACGATTGAACAAGCATATCCCACCATAGGAACTCTTTCATCTATAACTATCACAAGCCGCAATGGCTATGGCAGTCTTGGGGGTAGGGTTCTGAACATGACGATGACGGGCAGTACGGGTACGGTAAGTCTTTCAGGGTCGTCGTTTGCTGCACAATTCTCCGGCTATGGAGTACAGTCCAATTGGTTTGAGGTAGATGGCCAGCCAAGCGGAGGTATAAGCGGCTATTGGTTGGTCGGTGCCGATGGGGCTGTATATCCATTTGGAAACGCAAAGTACTATGGTTCACTCCCAGGGATAAGGATAAAGCCGCCG
>JAJZWU010000057.1 GCA_021846515.1 Actinomycetes bacterium | reverse complement strand
TGGACAATGCGAGGTAAGTTGTTAGAGAGACGTTTTGGTTGGGACTGCCATGGACTACCGGCTGAAATGGCTGCTGAGAAAGACCTGGGCGTATCCGGCAGGGTTGCCATAAACGATTATGGGGTAGACCGTTTCAACGCTCATTGCCGTTCCCTGGTGCAGAATACTACAGATGCCTGGGAGCGTTATGTCCACAGGCAGGCACGATGGGTAGATTTCGAGCATGCATACAGGACCATGGATACTTCTTACATGGAGAGTGTGATGTGGGCGTTTAAGAGGCTGTACGAATTGGGTCTTGTATACGAGAGCGAACGCGTACTTCCATACTGCTGGGAGTGCGAGACGCCGTTGTCTAATTTCGAGACTCGTCAAGACGACTCTTATCGCAACAGAATAGACCCTGCCGTAACGGTGGCCTTTACAGTAAACGCGAAGGAATCTACCCTTGATTCCAGCCGTGCGGACAACATGGTGGATGGAGAGTTGAAACTATTGGTTTGGACTACTACTCCATGGACGCTTCCCTCCAACCTGGCTTTAGCGGTTGGCCCGGATATAGATTACGCAGCTTATATGCTTGACGGCAACTCTGTGCCGACATTGATTGCGTCCTTACGCAGTGATGTATATGCAGATGTCATAGGTGGCCGAGAGCCTGTATTTATCGTTAAGGGTTCCGAGCTTGCTGGGCGCTCCTACAAGCCCCTATTTGATTTCTTCAGCGATTCACCCAATTCGTTCAAGATTCTTACCGCTGATTTTGTGGCTACCGATGAGGGGACTGGCGTAGTTCACCTTGCGCCTGGTTTTGGTGAAGACGACTACGAAGTATGCGCCAAAGCTGGCATTAAGGTTGTTTGCCCAATGGATGAGAGAGGCCGATTCACCTCGGAAGTGAGTAGCTACGAGGGACTTCAGGTTTTCGATGCCAATGAGCGTATCATAGATGACCTGTCTGCACTGGGCGTACTGGTACGGAGGGAATCTTACGAGCACAGTTACCCTCACTGCTGGCGTACAGATACTCCACTTGTGTATAAGGCGGTAAGTTCATGGTTTGTCAAGGTAACAGCCATCAAAGACAGGTTACTGGCACAAAATGAGAATATACACTGGGTTCCTTCACATATAAAGCATGGTGCATTTGGTAAATGGCTGGAAGGGGCACGAGACTGGTCGATAAGCAGGAACCGCTTTTGGGGCTCTCCTATACCTGTGTGGAAAAGCGATGATCCACTCTATCCTCGTGTGGACGTGTACGGTAGCATGGAGGAGCTGGAAGCCGACTTTTCTGTCCATATAGACGATCTTCACTTGCCGGAGATAGACCTGCTCACCAGAGCAAATCCGGACGATCCGTCCGGCAGGTCAACGATGCGGAGAATACCTGACGTATTGGACTGCTGGTTCGAATCCGGGTCAATGCCGTTTGCCCAGTTTCACTACCCATTTGAGAACGCTGAATGGTTCGAAAGCCATTTTCCGTCTGACTTTGTGGTCGAATATGTTGCTCAGACCAGAGGGTGGTTCTATACACTGCATGTTTTGGCAGTTGCACTATTTGGTAAGCCAGCTTTTAAGAATTGCATCGCCCATGGAGTCATCTTGGGCAGCGATGGACGTAAGATGTCCAAGCGCCTGTCCAACTATCCGGAACCGGAAGATATGTTCAACGAATATGGCGCAGATGCAATGCGATGGTTCCTGCTCTCCTCCCCTGTGCTGAAAGGGCAGGATCTCATAGTCCAGAGAGAAGCCATTAAAGATACGGTGAGGCTTGCACTCAATCCGATATGGAATGCATGGTATTTCCTATCCCTTTATGCAAACGCAGACCGTATGAGGGGTTCAATAGACACAGGCAGTTCAAACATCCTGGATAAGTACATACTTTCCAAGACTTCGCAACTGGTCATGGATGTCACCTCGTATATGGAAGAGTACGATCTATCTTCCGCATATCAGGCAGTCGGCTCATTTGTGGAGGTACTGGACAATTGGTATATACGGAGAAACCGCGACCGTTTCTGGATGACGCGAGATGGCTCTTTGGAGGTAGAGCGCGATAAATCTGAGGCTTATAATACTCTCCATACGGTGCTTACCGTACTTACCAGGCTGGCAGCCCCGCTGCTGCCTTTACTGTCAGACCGTATCTATATAGATCTTACCGGAGAGAGTAGTGTCCACCTCTCCCAGTGGCCCAGTAGCGATGAGCTGCCCTACGATCCCAAGCTGAACGAGGCAATGGACAGAGTGCGTGATATATGCTCTACGGTTCACGGAATACGTAAATCAAAGGGGATAAGGGCCAGGTTGCCTTTGGCCAGCTTGACAGTGGCTGCTAAAAATGTATTGGATATAGAGCCTTATACGAGTATAATAGCAGATGAGCTGAATGTGAAGCAGGTTATCCTTACTGACAATTACAAATCGTTAGCCAATCTACGACTTACAACGATACCGTCTGCTTTAGGTCCCAGGCTGGGAGAACAGACTCAACATATCATCAGGGCGGCTAAAGCTGGTAACTGGTTGATAGATGGTGATGGGTTGGTGTATGTAGATGGTCTGAAGCTGGAAGAGGGGGAGTACTCGCTTGATCTGGTGCCCCTTGATGAAGAAAATGGTCGTGCACTTCCAAATGGGGAAGGTATTGTTATCCTGGATACAGAAATTACCGAAGAACTCTCCAGAGAAGGAACTGCACGCGATCTCGTTCGGCTTATTCAGCAGGCGAGAAGATCGGCAGGTTTGGAGATTACTGACAGGATAGATCTACGGCTAGGATTGGATGATAGTGCCCTGAAGGCTGTCGAGGAGAATGCCCAATATATAAGCGACCAGACTCAAGCATTACGTCTTACCGTCGTTCCTGATGCCGGCAGGGATACCTATACGGTGTGGGAGGCAGAAGGAAGTGCAACTGGATATTCCTCTGCCGCCGGCAGTTACACCGAGTCGGTAAACCTCCCTGATGGCAGTGGCGTAATAATAACTATTAAGCGGTTGTAGCTTTTTGTGATTCGCCCCGTTGACGACATAGATGCCGGTGACGCCCAACATTTTTTTCACCTCAAGAGGGCACTGCTGGCAGGGTTGGTGGCGTTTCTGGTTATTCTGGCAGACCAGCTGAGTACCTCATGGGCGTTATCCAGGTTGTCGAAGGGTACTATGCATATAGTAGGACCATTGAGTTTTTCGCTTGTAATGAATACTGGATTTTCCTTTGGCATAGCCAGGGGCAGCTCTCCCATAATTGCTATAGTGGCGCTCTTGTTCGTCGTTGGACTTGTTTGGATGGCGCTAAGAACAAAGTCTATGTTGCTTGTCGCAGCTTATGGCATGATAATTGGAGGTGCATTGGGCAATCTGGCAGATAGGGTCTTCAGGTCTGATCACGGAGCGGTTGTGGATTTTATCCATTTACGGTACTGGCCTACATTTAACATAGCGGATGCCTGTATAGATATTGGTGTGCTACTGGTAGTTATTCTATGGATAGTCCAGTCGTTCCACGCGCAAGGAGAAGGTCGGGGTTGATGGAGTTTAGCGTGCCTCAATCACTTGATGGAGAGCGGCTGGATAGGGTAATTTCGTTTGCTTCAGACCTTCCCCGTTCCATTGTTGCGACACTGATTGGGGATGGTAAGGTGACCGTAAATGGGGTGTCCATTGTGCGTCGTAGCAAGATCTTATCTTACGGGCAGGTAGTCGAGGTGGATACGGCAGGGATAAGCGCCGATGCAGCCAGAGCAGATTCATCGGTGCAATTCGAGTGTATATACTCCGATCAGCATATGGCTGTCATAAACAAACCTGCCGGTTTGGTGGTCCATCATGGTGCCGGGCATAATGCCGGCACGTTGGTAGATGGCCTCCTCGCGCGGTTTGATATTTTAAGAGAGAATGTAGATAAAGGTGTGTTAGATGCCAAACGACCGGGAATTGTACATCGCCTTGATAAGGAGACATCAGGCCTTATGGTAGTTGGTTTGACCCCATCTTCCGTAGAGAACCTTTCTAAACAAATTTTTGAAAGGAAGGTTGCAAGGCAGTATACTGCCTTGGTTGCCGGCATCATTCCGGAGAATAACGGTGTGGTAGATGCTCCTGTGGGTAGATCATCACGCAACCCTTTGAATATGTGTATATCGTCCAACGGGAAACCTGCCATAACGAGATACCGGGTAGTGAAGAGATATACCTACCCAGTTCCCTTTAGCCTGCTTGAGCTGCATTTGGAAACCGGACGGACCCACCAGATACGAGTTCACATGTCGTCGGTAGGCCATCCTGTGGTTGGCGATACCCGTTATGGGGGTCCCAGTTGGTTATCTTTCCTGTCCGGGGTATTGTCTGACTGGAATGCCGGTACCGGTCAGGATGCCGGCTACGATTTTATATTTTTGCATGCTTCCGGATTGTCTTTAGAACATCCGTCTACCGGAGAGATTATGAGTTGGCGTATATCATTGCCACTTGAGTTGTCTTCTGCATTGGACGGATTGGATGCCAATTATCATACCTCTGGGGGCGTGTAATGAGCTATAGTATATTCACTGATGAGTTGGCTGATTGGTGTAGATATTGGTACATCACGCATCAAGGCAGGTGCGGTAGATACCGATGGTAGTGAGCATTCTTCTGCCGATGCTCCTACTCCCTGGATCAATGTACCGACAGGGGCGGAACTTGACCCCAAGCAGCTTCTGGATTCTGTATTGAATGTGCTCTCTCATCTTCTTGACAGGCTGCCGAGCGCACCTGATGGAGATGTGTTAGCGCTTGGTATAGCAGGTATTGCTGAAACAGTAGTCTATTTGGACGGTGACAACAATCCCGTTATGCGATCTATAGCGTGGTATGACTCACGCGGTGAAGATGAAGCCATGGAGATCGCCGATCGATTTAGTGGCGGATCCTTTAGTGAGAGAACCGGCATCCCGGCCAGTCGGCTGTGTACTCTGGCAAAATGGAGGTGGTTGCATAACCATATGAATCAGCCATTACCGGTAGTAAGGATTATGGGTATAGCTGAGTGGGTCGCATACCAATTGGGAGGGGAGCAGGTTGCCGAATTGTCCCTTGCCTCCAGGTCGGGACTGCTTGATGTACGTGATGGGAAGTGGTGGAAAGAGGCCATAGAGTGGGCAGAACTGTCAATCGAGGCAATGCCTGAGCTGGTGACTGCCGGTATGGCTATAGGTAACTTTGATGGATCCAGGTACGCTGAGCATGGGTTAAGCCGCCTGAACGGTGCTGTACTGACAATCGGAGGCCATGATCATTCCTGTGGAGCTGTCGGTGCTGGAATTATTGACGATAACGAGATATTTGATTCATGTGGTACTGCCGAAGCGCTGGTACGAGCTACCGGCAATATGCCGGACAGGGATGCTATTGAGTTTGCTCTTTCCGGGCACGTTACGGTGGGACGTCATGCATTGCCCGGAAGATTTGTATTACTTGGAGCACAGCGTGCCGGGCTTGTGCTTGGTCGTATTCTGAAGTTGATCGGATATGGTGACGAAGAACTGGGGGGTAGCAGGATGGATTTACTAGAGAGTGATGCTATTAGTGCATTGAACGACATCGGTGAGCTTAAGATATTGAATGCAGAGAGAGATTTGGCATCCATTACGGGCATAGGATGGGACATGAATCCGGTTCATATATGGCGTGCTGCGGTTCTTACCGTGACTGATCGCATGTATGAGTTATTGAGTACCATATCTACGGTTGGCGGCCCAATTGATCGTATAGCTATATCGGGCGGTTGGTCACGCAGCCGTACATTACGGGCAGCCAAGAAAAAAAAGGTGGGAGAGACTATGGCTATGGACTACCCGGACATCAGAGAGCCCGGCGTACGTGGAGCAGCCCTCTTTGGCGGATGTGCAGCATCTGTATTTGACAGCCTACCGAGACCGGCAATAATGCCAGAAGGCACTATAGGGTAGTGGTTAGGGCGTATTATTCTTGCCAATAGTAGATTCGGAGGAATTGTGAAGTTGGGCTTTGTAGATAGATACGTCAAAGTGCTTAACTATGAATGTTGCAATACCTACAGCCAATAGTGCGGGGGCTATTATCGAAATAGACCCGGTCATCTGTGCTACCATCAGCATAACCGCAAGTGGCGCTCTGGCCGAACTTCCGAAGCTGGCCATCATGCCTACCACCATGAACGGTGCCGCATCGTGTGTCATGCCTGGAGCGATAGGAGAAAGTATTCTCCATACGGCCATACCAGTAAAGGCTCCTATGACCATACCGGGGCCGAATACTCCACCCGACCCACCTGATCCTATAGAGAGCGAAGTGGCGACGATGCGAGCTAATGGCAATGCAATGACTATTATTATTGGAAGATCAAGTAGTCTCGCATCGAAACCTTTTTGTATCCATCCATATCCGGTACCAAGCATCTCCGGGAGTGCCAGTCCCATAAGCCCTACCAGCAACCCACCTATAGCTGGTTTAAGCTTGGGGGATATGTGCAAGTGGTGGGAGAGAGAGACGGCAGCATAGAAAA
The DNA here is from genome assembly GCA_021846515.1 of Actinomycetes bacterium. Classification (GTDB taxonomy): domain Bacteria; phylum Actinomycetota; class Acidimicrobiia; order Acidimicrobiales; family JAMCPL01; genus JAMCPL01. The sequence continues at coordinate 1,784 of JAJZWU010000057.1, read as the reverse complement.
CCTTGGGGTAGAGCACACCCACTAATCCTGCCACTATACCCAGTATCGAGAACCATAGAAGCTGGATTGGGCTATCGAATACGTAAGCATGGGGAAGAGAGAATAGTGGTTTGAAATTTTCGAATTCCCCGAATATCACGTAGGCTACGGTGGATGCCACAAATCCTGGCAGTAGTGCGGCATAATTGAAATCATCTGAGTAGACTATATCGGCCGATAGCACAGCTCCTCCGAGCGGAGCAGAGAATATGGCTCCTATTCCTGATCCGATCCCCACAGATACAGCCAGGCTACCATCTTCAGGTGATAGATTAAAAGTCCTGGCCAGTAGCGATCCGAATCCAGCGCTTATCTGGGCAGTAGGACCCTCCCTCCCTCCTGACCCTCCAGATCCTATAGTGGCAGCCGAGGCCAGTACTTTGATTATAACAGCACGTATCCTGATTCCTCTGGGGCGGTGGTGTACTGCATCTATGGCAGCATCGGTTCCATGCCCTTCGGCCTCGGGTGCCCAGGTGAATACAAGTAGGCCTGAGATCAGACCACCACCGGCTACCACCAGTGGAAGAGCCCATGGTCGCAGATAATGAATCGATCCCGTGAAGTTACCCTCTCCCGCTGGGGTTGGCACCTTGTAACCGACTAGTATCCCAAGGAATATATGGGTTGCCAATACAAGTGCCTCATAAAATACCACAGCACCAAGGCCAGCCGAGATGCCGATTAGCGTGCCGAGAATTAGCCATTTTACAGTGTAGCTCTGCCTGTTTACGTGTCCTCCGATCATAGGCGTCGTTTTCTTTTTCAAGTTAGCTCAATCATGGTCCCTGGTGACATGGTCTTCGTATCATCTATCACAGATAGAGCAGCATAGAGTGCTGGCCACATATCACTGGGGATGTTATCCAGTATTGCTGAAAGCCTGGACTCTCTTTCCTCCAGCACATGGCTTACAAGTCTCCTACCGCTTTTTGTTAGTTCAAGGGTGAGTCTGCGCCTATCGTCTGCAGATATGTGTCTCGATACTAGTTTCTTTGAACAGAGGCGGTCGATCATCCTGGTTGCAGTAGATGGATTGACGTTCAGCTCGTTAGCTACTTCTATAACCGAGGAGGTGCCTTGATGGTAGAGTATTACGAGGGTTCTGTACTGAGGGAGGGTAACGTCACTGTCTACAGATGCCAGCGAGCGGGCAGCAATTGCAACAAGAGCCCGGCTGGCTGTCAACATCGCATCCAGAAGCTGCTCACGAGAGACCAAGTTGGTCTCACTATATCCATTTGGGTTGCCGGTAGTTTTTTTAAGCGGTGGTGTGGTCATAGAGCTAATGGTCTCTATTGGTGTGTAGTATCGGTATGATAATATACTGCATAATACAATTATTGCATAGTGCATGAATTATTGCAAATAATTTTGTGGAGGCTTACCGCAATGGGTAGTAAGGATGTACCTGTAGGAGCTTTTCAAGCGATAGGCAACTTATAGGTATGGTTACCTTCCCTTGCTCCAAATGTCGAGCAACAGCTTCAAAGCTTCTGGTAGGAGCCCCGCAGGGTTTTGATTCGGTCACTACAACCTACCTATTATCGGAGTATCCTTCCCTCCGCTATACCTGTCACCGTCCCCTTCGTTAACCCCCGCCAGCACGCCCAGCACCATATCCGGGGTGTCTTGGGTCATCTGGGGAAACGAAGTCTCTCTTGGCGGTACCTTCTACCAGTTGCCAGTTTGCATTGGTCTTCAGAGCGTGATGGAAAGAACAGAGACGATCCAGGTTGCCCAGG
>JAJZWU010000056.1 GCA_021846515.1 Actinomycetes bacterium | reverse complement strand
TCGGCGGGGTTGCCGGAAAAGCCAGCTCATTCCGACACTATACCACATACCATGCCGCCACACCGCAACCAACCCCAATACAATGCCGCCTCACAACGCTAACGCATAATGATTTGCGGGACGCTACACTAAAGATCTCACTTGCAAATGTCGATAATAGGACAGTTCAGGAAGTTCTGTAAGGAATATACATAGCCATGGAACGGCACAATAGAACAATTGTGAGACATTGGGTAATATGAAATTATAGAAGCTTATTGCGGTGCATTAGGCTAACATATGCTACATGGATTGGCTGTACTTGAACTGGTTGTACCGGCAGTGTCAGTTACCGGCATGACAGAACTCAAGGTAACCCAGGGGAAACCATGTGGCATGCAGCTGGTTGGTTGTTTACAGATGCAATCTGCTGTATGTTTTTATATGAGTCGTTTGAGTCGTTCCAGAGGTAGGTATGAAGAATAGCAGGATAGCAGTATTGGGAGCGCCTAGCGCGGTAATAATTATCGTGGTAATGCTGGTCATACCCATCCCAACATTCCTGCTGGATATCCTCATCAGCCTGAACATAACCGCAGCATTGGTCATCATGCTGATGACCATGCATGTAAAAAGGCCGCTGGACTTTTCGGTGTTCCCCTCAATATTGTTGCTGGCAACTTTATTCCGGCTTGCCATCAACGTCGCGGTAACCAGACTCGTCCTTCTCCACGCATATGCCGGATCGGTCATCCAGGCGTTTGGAACGTTCGTCGTCGGTAGCAATCTCGTAATAGGGTTGGTCGTCTTCCTCGTCCTAATAATCATACAGTTCGTGGTAGTGACAAGTGGAGCAGGCAGAGTGGCGGAGGTAACTGCTCGCTTTACTCTCGATGCCATGCCTGGAAAGCAGATGGCTATAGATGCCGACCTGAACGCCGGGCTGATCGATCAGGAAGAGGCACTCCATAGGCGACGTGAAATCTCCGAACAGGCCGACTTCTACGGTTCAATGGACGGTGCAAGCAAGTTTGTAAGAGGTGATGCCACCGCGGCGCTTGTCATCGTCGCCATCAATCTGATAGGTGGCCTCATAATAGGCGTAGTCGAACGTCACATGCCGATATCTCAGGCAGTTCACACCTATAGCCTACTGTCCGTAGGTGACGGGCTGGTGTCCCAGATACCTGCCCTTCTCCTCTCCGTTTCTACGGGACTGATTGTCACCAGGGCAAGCACCAATGAAGAGGACTTCGGCTCAGACGTGCTATTCCAGATACAGAAGCAGCACAGAGCTATCCGTGTAGCGGGCGTGGTACTTGCACTTATAGGATTGGTGCCCGGACTGCCGCATATACCATTTATACTGGTAGGTCTGATTGTATGGTTCATTGGATGGCGCTCCGGCAAAACATTTGAAGAGTTGCAGGCGCCGGAAGATGAGACAGCAGAGCTTGCTGCACCAGTCGAGACCACTCAGTCAATAGCAGCTGAGTTGCGGGTAGAACCGCTGGAACTTGAGCTTGCTGTCAATCTCATAGACCTGGTAGATGCCGCCCACGGTGGCGACCTCTTGGAACGGGTACGGGCACTTAGGAAGAAATTGGCTATGGACACCGGCCTGATTATCCCGCCGGTAAGAACCAGAGACAATATGGAACTTGAACCCGACACTTACGTTGTCAGAATACACGGCGTAGAGGTGTCACGGGGAATAGCCCCGCCGGGCAAGATTATGGCTATCGGAGACTCTCTCGCAACACTACCCGGCGAGATGACCACCGAACCAGTCTTCGGCCTGCCTGCAAAGTGGATTCCTGCAGAATTGCGCCACCAGGCGCTGGTGGGTGGTGCAACAGTCATAGACAGGTCGTCTGTCATCACTACCCATATCGGTGAACTCGCAGCACGATATGCCAGCCAGTTGCTCTCTACACAACAGGTAAAGTTCCTCCTGGATATTCTAAAGACGACAGATCCGGCAATAGTCGAAGAGATGGCAACTGCACAGGTGACACTGATCGACATACAGCGCACACTTGCAGGGTTGCTGGAAGAATCCGTACCTATCCGCAACCTCGCCAAAATAGTCGAAGCCATAACCGAAAGAGCAAGGAGGGGTAAAGATCCTGAAGGATTAATAGAGGCTGCCAGGGCTGCATTGGCGGCAGCAATTACATCCAGCCATACCGTGAATGGAGTACTCTCTGTAATAACATTAGATCCGTCGTTGGAAAGAACTTTGGTAGATTCAGTAAAAGCTACCGATGAGGGAAATGTTCTGGCTATAGATCCTACTTTGGCTGAACATCTCGTTTCTGAGGTTCGCTCTTTGAACGAAGCAGCTGAACATCAGGGGAAACAGCCCGTTCTTATATGTGCAACGCACCTTCGTCCCGCATTGCGTAAACTTATTCAAGCTGCAATACCCCAATTGGCAGTACTGTCGATTGCAGAAATAAGCCCAGAGGCGAAGTTTGACCGCATAGGCGTTGTCAATATAGTGAACACGGAGGCAATGTCATGAAAATAGCACCAGTGTTACATGAGCCAGTGTTGCATGAGTATGTTACAATGTTGTTTTCATCGGAGTATGCTACAATACAATTGGAGATGAATGCTATAGGAGCAGAGCCATGAAAACAGCACCATCACAATCGCAACTTCAGCAATACGATGGACCGGCGCTCGAACCATTGCTCAAGCGCATACATAAAGAACATGGCCCTCGCGTCAAGATAGTAAAGGCAGAACGAGTACGGGAGGGTGGAGTCCTCGGCTTCTTCGCCCGAGAGATATTCCGTCTAACAGTGGACACCAGGTCAAGCAAGGCAGTACAAAATCAAGCTGGGAATGCCGCACGGGGATCATCCGGAGCGGAGATGCAGGGACAGAGCGGAGCGACCCAGAGCCAATCAGCACAGTACAATAGTCAAAGTAGCCAGATCAAGCCGCGTGGAGCTGTCGCCGGGACCGCACCAACTTCTCGAAACAGGCCATCGCAATCCAATCCAAAGATCAGCAACGCTGGCAACGCTCCTACTGTCGGCGCCGCTCTTCGGTCTCATCGAACACCCGAACCTCCCAGGGCAACACAGCGAGCAAACCCCATCCAGCCTCCGACCCCCTATACAGAGAGTGCACAGTCTGCATCTACATCAACTCAGACACCACAACCAACTGGCTCGCAGAATACCAATCAACAGACGAAGGCGCATCAGCAGGTCGTTACGCCAGCCAGCCGATTGTCAGACAATCCAGCCAGCTCGATACTGGCAGAGAGCTTGTCACAGGACGATAAGCTTGAACTATCCCCAGTACACCAGTCAACAACACAGGGTGGACAGCCAGAAGCCGTCAAACCCCATGGTACAATGCCAGAAAAACTATCTCCGAGCGAGATACTCCCGGATAGTGCGCCTACACGCTCTGCCAATCAGCCTGCTTTCGCCGATATCCTGGCTCAAGTAGCGCACGAAGGGATGCCCGGCGACTACCAAAATGCCGACCTGAATCTTGAACATGCCAGCAACGTCACTACCGGTTCAGAAGCTGGCCCCAGCTACCACAACGACATCTACGGTGGCGCTGACGCTGTAAGTGACGGTTTTATAAGTGATGCTCCATATGATGCAGATGACTATTCCTCCTTCAACCCCAGGCACGTAGGATCAAACTACGCTGAGAACAGACAGGAATATGTAAGCTCAAGCGATATGGTAATATGGGGCGACACTTACGACTACTCCAGCGCAATACATGCTGCATCACCAGATCACCCGCTTGTGGCCTCCGAATTATTGAAGACCGGTATACCCGAACAACTACTTGATGGCTACGATATCCAAATGATGGACGGAAACTACGAGCCGGTAAGAACCGCCAGTATCCTCGTAGATACCTTTGCCAGGCTGCCTACCGCTCCACCACCACCATCGCTACCTGGGAGCCTGCTTGCCATAGTAGGCGACCTGCAAAGAGCCCGAAAACTGGCAGCAGAGATAGCCACCGAAGTAGGAAGCGACCCAGCGGCTATACCGGTAGTATCATCTCGATCGGTTGCAAGCATACACCCCTCGCTTGTAGCCAGATCCGCCCTGGAAGTATCGGAAAGGGCTCCCGGCTGGCGTCGTAATAACTCGGCAACCGTTGTAGTGGTAGTGTCACCATTGGTCGGAGGCAACAGAAGTTGGGCCAAGCTGGTGCTTGCTGCAATGAAGCCTACTGCAGTGTGGGGAATGGCTGAGGCGCTCTACAAGACAGAGGAGATTACTGCATGGGCAGAGGCCATCGGAGGCGTGGATGCACTTATTCTGACCGAGGTGCGCCATAGCGTCAGTCCTGCCACTGCTGCCAGTACCGGCATACCAATAGCCAGATTGGATGAGAGTAGGGCGAGTCCTGAAAGGTGGGCAACGGTGGTTGGAGACCTTCTTACAAAGGTGTTTACGCCACAACGAGAGAACAGGATAAGTTAGCCTTACATGAGAGTACGCCATCCCGAACTGGTTCTCGCTGCGGCTGTATTGGTGAGCCTTCCGATGATACCCGGTCTGTTGGATGGAGGAATCAGCCCTATGACCGTACTCGTCAGATTCCTGATTGCTCTTATTGTGTGCTGGATTGGGGGATCGATTCTGTCGCGGCTCCTGACAAGCTATACTAATCAAGTAAGGAGGGCAGAGATCCAGAAGCAGATAGACGAAGAGAATGAACGCCGCAAGGCGCTTATAGAGATGGAGCGAAATAGGCAAACCCAGCCAAACGTCGGCTCACAGGTTCAGAACCCTGCCAATAGTTCACGCCCCAATGGAGGCAACCCCAACGGGTCGATTCTTGGTGGCGCCGGTAATGCCACAGGTGCCGGTGGCGCCGGAGGTAGTAATGCCACAGGAAGACCTACAGACAATCCTACAGGATTTGGTAAAAACATCCCGTGAAGCTGGTAGGTTATAAGCTGGATGGAAGACAGCTAATCGGGGTATGCGTCAGCAACCAGATAGCATCGTTGGACGATATTGATGTGTTCTATGCAAGCATACCAAAATATCTTGATGCGGCTCGCGATATTATCGAAAATGAAGTGCACGGTGTCACAGACGCTATTGACCAAACCGCAGGCGCTACCAGGTCATCTAACATAATGAGCACTAAGACCAATATAAGCGACATTACCTACGTGCCACCTGTACCTACAACCTCACGCATACTCTGCCTGGGGTTGAACTATTTGAAGCATGCCGAGGAACAGGGTGACGAGCTACCCTCTACGCCGACCATATTTGCAAGATACCGCTCTACTCTCACCGGTCATCTCACCGAGGTGCCGATCCCAAGCGACGATGACCGCTTCGATTGGGAGGGCGAGCTGGCTGTGATAATAGGCAAACCCCTCAAAAACGCCACTCCCGAGGAGGCTGAAGCCGCCATATTGGGATACACCTGCTTCAATGACCTAAGCGCACGAGGATACCAATGGGCTACCTCGCAGTGGACACTCGGGAAAAATGCAGACAGGTCGGGGCCCATAGGGCCAGTCGTGGTAACCCCCGGCGAGTTGGGAGACCCCTATAAGCTCAATATCGAAACAAGAGTTAATGGTATCACTATGCAGTCTGGGAATACTTCAGATATGGTATTTCGTGCCCCGGAGACTATCTCACATATCTCCCGCATAATGACCCTCCTACCGGGAGACGTGCTCTCCACCGGTACACCTGACGGAGTGGGGTTTACTCGCCGACCGCCAATCTACCTGAAAGACGGTGATAACGTGGAAGTGGAGATAGAGGGCATAGGCATACTCTCAAACTACATAGTCACAGGTAACGGACATAGATAGCCTCTCCCGACCCAAAACCTATTGGAGTAGTTCCCCCCTCTGACCGGACAGTAGCTATATCAGATACCGCCTACAAGTGCTAATCGGCACCGCAATATACATCCAACCCTGTACACAACGCCAGTAACCCGGTACCATGATACACGGCTGATGCACGTAACGTGTATACTAGGTGTATGGCCAAACAGCGTACAAACATCGAGATCGAAGACACCTACCTTCAGGCCATCATGGACCGCCATGGACTGCGAACCAAAACCGAGGCCGTCGATCTGGCGCTACGCCACTTGGCTGGCCAACCCATGACTCGTGAGGAAGCCCTGGCCATGCGTGGTGCCCATGCCATCGGAAAGGTTCCCGTAGACACGAAACCATCCACTTCGTGATTCTGGCTGATACATCTGCTTGGGTCGAGTACGACCGAGCAACGGGCAGTCCGGTCGATTATCGCCTGAGCGAACTTATCTCGAATAATGGTCCCTTGGCCGTTACCGAGCCGGTGATCATGGAAGTCGCCGCCGGAGCCCGCACAGACGACCGCGAGACTGATTTGCGGCGTCTACTGTTGCGATTTCACCTGCTCCATTTCGATGTAGTCTCCGACTTCGACGCTGCGTGCAGCATCTACAGGCGATGTCGGCAAGTAGGCATAACTCCTCGCGGCCTGATCGACTGTATGATAGCCTCCGTAGCTCAACGCCACATGGCAACGCTGTTGGCTGCAGATACCGACCTGAGTCGCGTTGCCGGAGTAACAGGTATCGAACTTGATAGTGCTTCGATCATTGCCTGAGCAACGGACTCGAGGCTAAATCCAAAAAGTGAATCCCTCCGGGTTTTGTGTACAGTTCATTCTCTGTGGATGACGGGATTGTCGTCATGATTTTGAGCATAGCACATGGAATCGAAATAGTTTGCTTCTGCCTCTTTTGGCGAGATTAGCCCCAGTCTATGCATCAGTCTTTTGTTGTTATACCAATACACCCAACGTGACGTAATCTCTTCCAGGTCTGCTAAAGCCATGATCGGCCAATCTAAATGGCGAGTCTGATCTTATGCACTCGGTTTTGTACAATCCTATGATTGTCTCAGCGAGTGCATTGCCGAACGCATCTCCAATCACCCACAATATATTGTAGTAAGATTATATTGTAATATGGTTATGGGACACGCTCCTATAGATGGAGCAAGTCCGTGAAGTGCCAGAGTCTCTCCAAAATGGATTGAAGTGTACTGGAGAGCATCTTTCTTCTTTAGCCTTGCAATCTCGGCTTTGGCAACACTTTTAGTCCGGGGCATTGCCACTAGCGACAGGTCAGACTGAGCCCTGGGTGTCCAGTGAGTATCGGTTGATGTGGCCCTATGATTTTGGACACCGGGTTAAGGTGTAATATCTTATTATAATATCATAAGGAGATAAAACACATGACCAACAAAAGAAAAAAGTACACCAGTGAGTTCAAGGCTCAAGTAGCACTGGCTGCACTGAGTGGAGAGAAGTCAGTATCAGAGATAGCCCATGACTTATACGTAAGCGTCCACCGGACGCTTACGCTTCCCAATCTTATAACCAACTGGAAAATTCATCTTCGAAATGACAAGACTTATACGCAACCGTCCACCGGACGCTTGCGCAGCTGGAAACAAGCAGGAGGATCAGGTTGACACAGATGTACTGTACAAAAAGATCGGGCAACTGGAGGTGGAGAGGGATTTTTTAGCCAGTCGGCCAGGAATCATTGCAGCCCTGAGGAAACAAGGGAAATGATCAAGCAAAGTGATTCTATGGACGTGTCCAAAAAACGCCAGTGTGAGCTGCTGGAGGTATCTCGCTCGTCAATATACTACCGCCAAAAACCACTTCCAGAGGAGCGTTTGCATCTCATGGGTGAGATAGACAAGTTATATACGCAGTATCCATTTATGGGTTCACGTCAGATTACAAGAACATTGCAGGCTAAAGGGTTTTGCGTCCATAGAAGAGGCATCAGAGGCTTATGCAAGAGATGGGAATTATGGCAATCGCACCAGGCCCGCATACTTCAAAAAAGCACCCAGGGCATCCTGTCTACCCGTACCTGCTTCATGATAGGGCAGCCGAAATTGCAGGGTTAAAGAAAAAGGCTATTGACTTGAATAACGGCGTTGTACGTGTTACAGAGACGCTTTCAGAAGTAGGTGGGCGCCTATATACCGTGCCACCCAAAACTTATCAGTCTAGGTCTGTTACGGTTCCAGGATTCTTGGTTAAAGAGCTACAAGAGTACCTGTCGAAGTTGGACGGCGATCAAGACAGTTACATATTTAGATCGAGTCAAGGGGGCGAGTTGCGTTGGCAGAACTTCTACAATAAACACTTCAAACCGGCAGTGCTAAGAGCAGGATTACCCCAAAATACCAGATTTCATGACCTCAGACACACTGCCGCAGCGCTCATGATTGCGCAAAATGCTCATCCAAGGGCAATTATGGAACGCCTGGGGCATTCCAGTGTCAATGTTACACTTGGCACGTATGGGCACTTGCTACCTACCTTAGATACTGAGTTAGTCAAGAGACTCGATAGTGCTTGGAATGAACATACTTAAGTCATGTTTTAGTCACGGTAGATTTTGCCCGGTTGGTGCTAGTGCCATTTTTAGCCACTTGACCTGCACTTTTTGGAGCGCCCACGGCAGGACTCGAACCTGCAACCTGATGATTAGAAGTCATCTGCTCTAT
>JAJZWU010000055.1 GCA_021846515.1 Actinomycetes bacterium | reverse complement strand
TGAATCCATCTCATCAAAGAATACGATCACTGGAACTCCTTCTTCAGCTGTCTCCCTAGCTCGTTCAAATACCAAGCGCAACTGCCTCTCGGTCTCTCCGACGTACTTGTTCAGCAACTCGGGACCTTTTATATTCAAAAAGTAGCTGCGTGCCTCACTGTTCCCGGTGACATCAGCTACCTTGTGGGCAAGCGAGTTGGCAACCGCCTTTGCAATGAGGGTCTTACCGCATCCTGGTGGACCATAGAGAAGGATGCCCTTTGGTGCCGGCAACTTGTAATCATTGTATAGTTTCCTGTATAGATACGGCAGTTCTACGGCATCTGTTATAGCTTCGATCTGACTATCCAGCCCACCGACATCGCTATAGGTGACATTTGGCACCTCTTCAAGAACCAGCTCCTCCACCTCTGGACGCGGGAGCCTCTCTACGACGAGCATACCTCTGGGCTCCATAAGCAGGGTGTCGCCTGAACGCAGTTTCTCGTTCTCGAGGTTGTTAGCCAGTTCGACTACCCTCTCTTCGTCTGCCCTGGCGTAGACTATTGCCCGATTTTTTCCCTCAAGCACCTCTTTTACAGTAACCACTTCGCCACTGCTCTCTGGCTCAGTTGCCATCAAAACAGCGTAGGATTCATTGAGCAGTACCTCCTGCCCTTTGACCAGAGTAGATATATCTACGTCAGGATGTACCGATACCCTCATCTTCCTGCCTGCGGTAAGCACATCAACCGTGCCGTCATCATTTGCCCGGATAAATGTACCATACCCGCAGGGAGGCTGGGCCAGCTTTGCAACCTCCTCTCGTAACGACTCTACATGCTCCTTGGCTTGCTGCAGGGCAAAGACAAGTTTCTCATTACGTGAGTTGGCCTGAGCAAGTTGTGCCCTCATCTCATGAAATTTATCCTCTAACAGCCTATAATGGCCGGGGTCGTCAGGATTCTGACGGCGCAGGATAGACAGCTCTTCTTCTGCTTCGCTCAGCTCACGCCTGAGTCTGTGTAACTCTGCATTCTTGGAAGCCTTCTCGTCGTCGTTATCTCTATCGTTATCTCTGTCCAGTGCCACAACAAACCTCCTATATTGCCAATTCTAATGCCGTAGTGGTACCTTACTGTGACCTACGGACATCTATAGCCAAATGCTCTATCGCTAATTATCAACCTACTACATTTTAAGGCAATTGCTGTTCATGGAATAATTTGTGAGTTAAATTGCATAAGTTGCTCTCCAGATATGACTATCCTCGCCAATGTCGTGATAGAATAACAAAAGACGTGGTTGGTATCATGTCGTGACTGACAAATTCAGGAGGATGATTAAGTGAAAGTTTGGATTGACCAAGATTTGTGCACTGGAGATGGACTGTGCGAAGAGATATGTCCACCAGTATTCACGTTGCTGGACGACGGCCTTGCGTATGTCAAGGATGGTGACACCATAATGAGTGACCCAGGAGGACAAGCCGGCATAGTAGCTGTACCGGCAGATCTTGAAGATGCGGTACAGGAAGCGTCAGAAGAATGCCCCGGCGAATGCATATTCATTGAAGCAGATTGATTCTTCGGCGCTACCGTGGGCATCACCTGATAGCATGCAGAAAATCAATAACTGTGTGCAAAAGTAGCCAGCACGCGCTATGGTTGTAGCATAGACAAAATACCTTACCGGTTAATCAGTTGTCATAGACAGAAAGGAAACACGTGATGACCACTACGACAGGAATACTGGATGACCAGGCAATACTGAGATACAGAGAGCTACTCGACGCAGAGGATACTGCATTCGATAATCTCGAACATGCCATCGAAGATGGCGACCGGGACAACTATGACGAGGATTTCCGCGCTTGGCAGGAAGCACTTAACAAAAAACTCTCTTTCCTGAGGAGGTCCGGCATCCAGATCTAGCTGATGCTGTCCCTCTGATGGACTCCAGAACCACAACCCAGAAAGGCCAGTTATCCAGATCGAGCCTGAATTGGACAATGATCATGTGCTCGCTGGTTTTCTATGTCAGTCCAGATGAGATATTTATATCAGTCCAAGCGATATAACGGCGTCGCGCTCTTCCTGGAGCTCTTTCATCGTAATATCTATACGCTCCCTGGCAAAAGGACTGTGAGTCAACCCCTGCACTATCTCACACGTAGATCCGTCCGATCTCATGGGAAAGCCAAATACCAGACCATCGGCAACACCATATTCACCATGTGAAATACTAGACAACGATACACAGTCACCTGAAGGAGTAGGTGTTGTAATGCTGTTTACAGAGTCAATGATTGCATTGGCTGCTGATGCGGCAGATGAAGACCCACGAGCCTCAATTACCTTAGCTCCCCTCTGCTGAATGGTGGTGATGAAATCACCCTGGAGCCAAGCTGAATCGTCGATTACCTCAAGGGCTGGACGGCCTCCTATCATGGCATTCTCGAAATCAGGAAACTGAGTAGAAGAATGATTGCCCCAAATGGCCGTATTCGTGACCTGGTCTACGGGCACACCGGCTCTCTTGGCGAGTTGGCTCTGAGCCCTATTCTGATCAAGCCTGGTCATAGAGAACCATCTCTCGTCAGGTATATCCCTGGCATGCGCCCTGGCAATTAGGCAGTTCGTATTGCATGGATTACCCACTACAAAGATCCTCACGTCAGATGCAGCATGAGCCGCTATAGCCTCCCCCTGTGGCTTGAATATACCTCCGTTGACACCAAGCAGATCCTTTCTCTCCATGCCTGCTTTTCTCGGGATCGAACCTACCAGCAATGCCCATGAAACCCCCTCAAAGGCCACTTTCAAATCAGAGGTCAATTCCATGTCGGCCAACAATGGAAATGCACAGTCGTCCAACTCCATAGCTACACCCTCTAGTGCCTTCATAGCTGGCTCTATCTCCAAAAGATGTAATACCACAGGCTGGTCTTTGCCCAGTAGGTCTCCTGAGGCTATACGGAAAACCAGCGAATAACAGATCTGGCCTGCTGCACCTGTAACTGCAATGTGTATGGGATTAGGTTTCATGTTCATATTTATATCTTAGTTCCGGATAGACAGAGAGTGCCAATTTGAAACGATGGGAGAGCAATCCCAGCCGTTGGCTTAAACGTCAAATCGCCCATTTCTATTTGAACGCCATATCTGCTGCACAAAACCCGGGAAGGTGCAAAACCGTTGTCCATTAACGTGCAGTTTTCATGGCCGCCAGCGTACAGTTTTAACTGGCCATTGACAGCGACAACATACACACATTGCTATCTGGCTCCGGCTTTTGGAGCCAATTCGGCTACCCGTATCATATCCATGGCAGTGAGTCCATCATGAACGATCTCTCTTGCCACAATGAAACTAAAGCGCACAATCTCATGCTGTTCATCAAACAACACAAGCTACCTACCATACTGGTTGTTATGGTATTCCTGGCTGCAGGAACAGGCATATGGGTATTTCTTCCACAGAGAATAGCAACTCCGATAATTCCAAAACACCCGACATACCAGTTTCCACCACCAGTACTGTCATATCCGACATTGCCAAAGACTCTTAACCAGGAGATGGCGAAGATCACACCTCCCTGGCAAAAAATGACTTCCAAAGAGAAGAGACTGATTAACAATCTGTATTTTGCAGTAGCCACCGACACCACCACTGGAATACCATCAAAGACCTACTACTCTACTCCTGTATGTACACCGAAGGATCTGAAAGTCACGTTAACCTCTCTGGATGTTCCAGATACTCGTTATGGGCAGAGTGCCAGCTTGGAGGTGTATATTAAAATATCTCATCTCATTCTTGCGATACGCTGTATCTCGTACAGATTGGTAGCTGGCTCGGTTGTACGTGGATATGGCCGTCTCAATGTTCCAAGAGCGTCTTTGGCTCTTTTAAGGGGTGCAATTATAACGTTCTATACATACCTTACGCACCATATGCTCGCCCTGCTTCGCCGTCTGTATCGCCTATTACGTCAACTGCATTATGCAGTATAGGCGCCAAGGGTGACATACAGGCATGGGGTTTACCGGAGGTAATGATCTACTCCACATCGGGAAAGCTGGTTGGATTGTGGGCATCTGTGGGGTGGGAGTGCATACCAGATGTGGGGTGCCGCACAAGAAATGGCGGGCCGGCGGGAATGCCTCTGAAATCTGGAGAGTCTTTCTCCTATCAGCTCACCTTCTTGACGACGCAGACAGATAACATCTACTTAAGAAGACTACCCGGAACCTACATTGCCCAGGCAGTTATCCCCCTCGGGTACATGCCACCCTACATTGGTGGTCGTGGGAATTCCCCTAACACGCTTCCAGGTGTGAACTGGGGTGTGGAAGTCTCTCCGCCCTTCAAGCCCTACTTTTACTACACAAAGCCGGTCACATTCACGGTAAAATAAACACCATGCGATCTGTCACTGTTACCGATCCCCATCCAGGTAAGATAGCCTGGATGGATGACGACACGGTGACGCCATGAACATGTTGTTACACCACATAGCCCAAAGACAGACACCCAAGCATATAGTCTTTGGCCTACTTGCAGTTGTTGCAGCTTTGAGCTATGTCGGAATAGTGTTGAACGACGGCGGCTGGGGTGGGCCTGCGACGGGCTCAGGTTACTGCCAAACTACATCCCAAGAGATTGCCGACGGTTACGCTTGTTCTTTGCTGGTTGTTCAGGTACGATCCCTCCACCCAATGGTAATGCAAATACCGACAAAAATGATGTATCGAGCTGGGGAGCTGCATACAATACCGTACAGTTTCCAGACAGCGGTGTCGACTGCGGGCCATCTACAGCAGGCGGCTCGGGCGGGTAATCATGCAGCTACGACCAAACATCCCAAATCATAGAGGACCAGCCATACCAAAACGGGTAGTTAGTTCTGGTTGCTGTAGCACGAAAGATATATCCGGTGGGGTGATGCCCTGGCTGGCAGTTGTGGCAGTGGTGCTTATTGCGACAACGGGTCTCTCGGCCTGTAGTGGAAGTCCGCGATCCCAAGTTGCCATCTCACGGCCAAGGAACGAGGTAAGTACTAAGCCGAGGCCACCATTTACACATGGCTCTTTCACCAAGTCGGCACCATTGCAGGTAAGCAAGTGGCATGTCGTGTCGAGCCCTGTGCCTCCCGGTGCTACCGAAAACGTCACCAACACCACCATAAGCAGTGAGTTGGAGAGCGTTACCTGTCCATCATCCTCGTTCTGTGTCGCCGTAGGCTATACCTCGCATGGGAGCCAAGGTTTGATCGAAACGTATGACGGATTGACTTGGTCGGTAAACGCTTCGTCGAGCATCTCGCTAGGCAACGGTGATTTTGCTGGGAACCTCAGTCTGGTTTCCTGTCCAACAGTTCGCTTTTGTGCGGCGGTTGAACGATACGGTGGTGAAATTATCTGGAATGGCAGTGTCTGGTCGGCGGTTTCGTACCCCCCAGCATCATATGGCAAGACCTGGCAGCCGCAAGCGCTTTCGTGCGGCAACTCAAGATCGTGTATGGCAGTGGGGTCAGTTGATGACGGGCCAGCGCCAGCGAACTGCGAGCCTGGATTTTGCCATCCGAGCAGTGTCGCCGTTGCACAGGCATGGAACGGTTCTTCGTGGTCAAACGTGGTAGTTTCGTTACCTTCTGGCACCACGGGTAGCGAACTCTATGACGTTCAGTGCTTCGCTGATTCATCGTGCCTTGCAGTTGGACAGGGCGGCGGTAATGCTAGGGGATTTTTTCTGAAGTGGAATGGCTTGTCGTGGTCACCTCTCACATCTTCGCCAAATGTAATGTTCACGCTGTCCTGTGAGAGCACTTTTTCCTGTATCGCCACTGGAATACCGGGGTCTGTGGACGAAGGTACGCCTCGGATCACCCTGTCGGAGACCTGGAACGGATCTGCGTGGTCAACCGACTCTGTAGTTCCAACTCCGGGTGGTCCCAACAAGGGGTTTCTGGGTGGGCTACTGTCCGTTTCGTGCGCGGACTCCTGTGTGGCGATCGGCTCGACGACGGCGTTAGGTACTTCGGGCGTCTCCGAAGCATTCATGGACGGCTGGAACGGGGTATCGTGGTCGCCAATCCCGCTGCCGAAATCCGTCGCGGATTCAACGCTTAACTGCGTTTCTTGCACCGCTCACTTCTGCATTGCAGTGGGATCATCCGCGGCGGGTGCGACGCTTATCATCAAAGGGCCACCGCCTCCCGCGGCGTAGCGCAAGGATAGTAAGTGATAGATGTGCCGCTGGAGAGCCTCCCTATGCAGCCTTTCCGGGAGTCGACCTCAGCTACTATATCCTCAATCCCTCCGTCCAAGGCAACCCTGGCGTAGCGGGCTACCAAGGTATGAACGCTACCTGCTCGGGCACCAATACCGACCCCAACTTTTCAACGGTGACGAGCTGGGGCAAAGCTACAACTTTGTGCAGTTCGGAGGCAGTGGTGTCTACTGCGGCCCATGAGGCAAGTATGATGATTACAGTGAGCAATAAGAGCAATCATCGAGTTTGCCGCATGTTCTGGTCGCGATGGACAGTTACTGGAGGTATCAGCCAGGTGGAGGGCGACTTCGGTGGAATAATGCCCTGGCTGGTAGTTGTGGCAGTAGTCGTAATTGCTGTGGTTGCTGGTATAATCCCAACTATTATCTCCCATGGCTCTACTAAGCATGTGAGAAAGTCCTCAGTGGCTACTTCAACGACAAAGACTTCTCCCAACAACAAGCTTCACGGTTACAACGGTAAGGGTACCGCCAGACTGTCTGTTAGCCTAAAAGTGAGTTCACATACAATCTACGGATTCCCGAGAGACTGGGAGACTGTACCGATACCAGCAGATAGCTCTGTTACTTTTTACCTAACGATAAGAAATACCGGCACCGTTCCCCTGAGAGATACGATATTCTCCGTGTCTGCGGCACCTCCACTATATGATAAGGCAAGTACCGGTTTAGTTATAATGCAAGTTATGTCTAGTCCGGCAAGCACGCCCAACTGTGGAGGTTCTTATATCACCAACCAGTCGGTATGCACAGTTAATTCAAAGGGTGGATTCACGGCCTCGGGTGCGAGCAAGATGATACCATTGGTAGCCAACTTTAATCAGGTATCATCTCCTGATACTGTTCCACCCTCTTTCTCCGTAGCTGCCACCGTGAAAGGAACTGCCCCAGACGGACAAGTAGTAGAGACAAAAACTTCCGCTGTGTCTATAAAGATCATACCGGCAGATTTCAACAGTACCCTAAGCTTGCATATCACCTTTAATCCCGATCCGGTAGCACCAGACCAGGTGTTTGCCGAGATAGTTACCATAACCAACAACAGTGCTACTACGCCTATCAGTAATCTAGCGATTGAGGTGCCAGAGACTCCTGGGGGAAATCCAATGCCATTCCCAAAGGGATTTCCCTCTTATATGTGCCAAGGTCTTCACTTTGCGGCTGCTGTATGCGATGTCTTTCCTTCTGTTCATAACTATTTCCCAGGCCATGTCTACCCCACTAGCCAGTCAAGTCTGGCTCCAGGTGCAAGCCTAACTATGGAGTTTGCAGAAGTAGTACCTGGACCATCTTACCCAGGGGCACCTCCTGGCTACTACCCGCCTCCTCCCAAGCAGGCATTCTTTGATGCCGAGGTATTTCCGTCAACATCGGGTCAGCCTGTATACGCTTATGCGAGCGGCTACGTAAATGTCTCCTAACAGTTTGATGGCAGTTGGCCACAGGCTAAAAGTGAGACTACGTAGTGGCATTATCCTATGCGCTTAGCCTGTTATAATGCTTCTCTACCAATAAGCGATACATCCCCCTGTTAATCTATGTATTGATGGCATATACCTCTACTCACCACAGAAGACTTTGGGCGGATACGAAAGCTGCCATCTGGACGTTGGCAGGCACGCTATAAGGGAGCGGATGGGAAACTGCATCCAGCACCCAATACCTTTCGCACAAAGGGTATGGCGGAGCAGTGGCTTGCAGGTGTTGAAGCCGATCTTATGCGAGGAAACTGGTTACCACCGCAGCGTTCAAAAGAGACTGTCGCTCTGTGGGCTGAGAAATGGATGGCATCCAAGCTGAACCTGAAACCTAAGACCAAGGCAGACTATGAAGTACGATTAAGAGCATATGTGTTACCCAAATGGGGTGATACGCCTATATCTAAACTAACTCGTAATGGCATACAACAATGGGTTCAAGAGCTTGTTAGCGCCGGTAATGGAGCATCCACAATCCACCACGCAGTAGGTTCACTATCTCGTGTATTAAATGAGGCAGTCGAAGCCGGGGCACTACCATCCAATCCATGCCAGAATATATCCCTACCACGTGCTACAAAAAGTGAGATAAAGCCACTTACCGTAGAACAGATAAAGACGTTGGCTAATGAGATAGAGAATCCGCCGGTAATTACGGCAGGTAACGGGGCGCTGCCGACGGGTCGTCATCACTTCCCCGAATATGGCCTACTTGTTCGTTTCGCCGCCATTACAGGACTTAGAGCAGCTGAAATTGCAGGACTAAAGAAAAGAGCTGTTGATTTGGATAACGGGGTTGTACATGTTACAGAGACGCTCTCAGAGGTAGGTGGACATCTCCACACTGTACCCCCAAAGACTTACCAGGCCA
>JAJZWU010000016.1 GCA_021846515.1 Actinomycetes bacterium | reverse complement strand
AGCAAATGGGGGGGGGGGGGGGTAGAAACTGCTACCATGGCTCCGTTATAAACCTTTCAGCATCTTGTGAGTTACTGAATAGTATACTTATTGGTTGAGTGATATACTCGCGACTATATGTACACAACACACGAAGTCCTCAATCAGTCGCCGTTACTGGCGGATTACAATGCGTTCAGCACAGATACTGCTTTGGCCGAAGGGCTGAGACATTACGACATACGCCCAGAGGGAATCGACCGGCTGAACAGAGTGGGTGCCAGGGCGGGGAGCGCCCAGGTAATAGAGTGGGGGTTTCAGGCCAACACCTTTACACCGGTACTTAAGACGCACGACAGGTTTGGTTATCGTATAGATGAGGTGGAGTATCATCCTGCGTGGCATAGTCTAATAAGTGAGGCCATAGGCTATGGCATGGCTGCTCAACCCCCTGTCGGCTCGGGTGACCTGGATAGCGATCTTCCAACGCATCTGGAGAGGGCGGCCATGCTGTATATGTGGTCAAGAGCTGAAGCGGGAGTAGGGTGTCCTATTTCAATGACCTACGCAGGCGTAAGGGCGTTACGGTTGGAGCCTGAGTTGGCTGCCGTATGGGAGCCGTTACTGGCTGGCAAGTCGTATGATCCGGAGCTGAGGTATGCAATGGATAAGCCGGGCATACTATCCGGTATGGCTCTTACCGAGAAGCAGGGCGGCTCCGACCTGCGAGCCAATACCACCAGAGCGGAGCCTGCAGGAGATGGCGGATGGCTGCTGACGGGTCACAAGTGGTTCTGTTCGGCGCCAATGTGCGATGTGTTTCTGATGCTTGCTTATACCGAGAAGGGATTGACCTGTTTCCTTTTGCCGAGGGTTTTGCCGGACGGTAGCCGTAATGCGTTTTTCATCCAGAGACTAAAAGATAAGCTGGGCAACAAATCCAACGCCTCATCAGAGATAGAGGTCGACCATGCCTATGCGTGGATGGTGGGTGAGGAGGGTAGGGGAGTAAAGACAGTCGTGGAGATGATCGCGTCATGCCGGATGGATGCGCTTATCAGTTCTGCCGGATTGATGAGGGAGGCAGTTGCTCAGGCTATCTGGCATACCATACATAGGAATGCCTTTGGAAAGACTCTTATTGATCAGCCGCTTATGCGTAACGTGCTTGCGGACATATCTCTGGAGGCAGAAGGTGCTACGGCTCTGTTCCTGCGTTTAGCCCATGCTACTGACAAGGAGGGTGACGATTCCTCTGCGGGACAGTTTCGCCGTCTGGCAGTTGCTGCAGGGAAGTTTCAGGTAACCAAACGTGCCACCTACGCTATCTCTGAAGCGCTGGAGTGCCTTGGCGGTAACGGGTACGTAGAAGAGTCGGTTATGCCACGATTATATCGTGAGGCGCCAGTTAACTCTGTATGGGAAGGTTCCGGTAGCGTGAACGCCCTTGACATACTCCGAGCCATGGTTAAGGAGCCGGCGGCATTTGATGTCTATTTTGATGAGGTGGCTCAGACAACCGGTGCCGATCAGGCGCTTGACGATGCCGTTATTGCACTGAAAAAGGAGTTGGTATCGTTCAGTGGTGAGGATGACGCTCAATGGCATGCGCGTGACCTGGCTGTCCGGCTTGCTACTATTTTGGAAGCATCTTTGCTGCTGCGCCATGCTCCAGAGGCGGTTTCCAGCGCATTTTGCCGCTCCCGGCTCGGCCAAGAGGGGAGAGACCTGCTTTCAGGGCAGGTATTTGGCACCTTGCCGAGAGATGTCGATGCTATGGCCATCATAGAACGTTCGGCGCCAGTGTAGCCACCCAGTATAGTCTCCGGTATAGGCCGTAGATCAGCTACCGGGCGGACAACTTGTCCATTCCCGGG
This sequence comes from Actinomycetes bacterium, assembly GCA_021846515.1. Classification (GTDB taxonomy): domain Bacteria; phylum Actinomycetota; class Acidimicrobiia; order Acidimicrobiales; family JAMCPL01; genus JAMCPL01. The sequence continues at coordinate 37,259 of JAJZWU010000016.1, read as the reverse complement.
CAAATACAGGCAGTAATCCCGAAACCGTTTTTCTCTTGTCAGTGCCGGGCGGATTTTGGCGTAGTGAAGGATTCCACGGTAGCTATGCGGGGAGTAATATCGTTCCACGAATCGATTGGCAGGTGAAGCTCCGCCAAAGCAGCAGTGGGGAGGGCATAGATCTCATCAGGATCTATGGCGAGCATAGCGGCCAGTTCTGTAATGCTCGGATTGTGGTTGACCAAGAGGATCGAGCTTGCCGGATCGACAGTCCGGGCAAGGTAATCGAGTAGGTCTTGAGCGGTTGCCCTGTACAGTTTGGTATCGTAGATTACCTCTGCGGCAACCCCAAGTTGTAAGTGCTCCAAGGTTTGGCGAGTACGCAATGCGGATGAGCAGAGTACCAGGTCGAATTGTATATGTCTTTCGTGTATATACTCTCCCATTAGGCTTGCATCTTTATGCCCGCGATCATTCAAGGGACGGTCATGGTCGGGCAGCCCAGGGTCATCCCAATCGGATTTGGCATGGCGCAGGAGCCATAGTTGCTTTACTGTGCTTACCACGAATGTCTATCCCGTAGCTGTTCTACCAGCTCTTTTGCCTTACCCCAGTCGTCGGCGCGACGGATAAGATCGCTTTCTTCTATTTTGCTGTTGGTGAAATTGGTATATACGATAACGTGTCTGCCGCTTTTAGCCAGGCGATTTATCTGTTCAGGGGTATCGTCTACGAAGCAGTCGGCGTCTACGGCACTTTTTTCTCCCAAGAAACAGATATCCCAGTAGGGGATGCCATAGTGATCCAGCCATTTTACTGTCTGGATGATACTTGGCTGATGGATCCGCTTTGTTACCAGGCGATGGGTGACTATACGTATTCGTATCCCATTGTCGCTCAGTCTTCTCAGGACAGATGGAGCGCCAGGGATAGGCTTCATGGTAGTAAAGAGCTTACGTTCGGTGACGGCGAAGTGGTGGATGCGCTCGTATTCCTCCTGGCCGTCTATCCCCCATTCCGAAATATCCTTTGGGTCGACTGGTAGTTCATCGAGCGAACGGTCGAACCATTCAGCCACTATTTCTCTCAGTTGGCCGTAAAAATCAGCTACTACACCGTCAAGATCGACACCGAGGACAAAATGATCCATAGTTATATTCTATGCTGCCGTGGATGTACATGCCGTGATACCTCTGCCTTTACTCCGGCCATTTTATCATTGAGAGTGCTGGTGAGCATGCTACCAGGATGGCAGACAGCACAAGAACGGGGGATGGCGTAGAGGTGCATGTCCCGGTGAGATCGCTACCAGGGAGGCGCCCCAGCCAATGGAGTCGTCTGGCTTACCAGCCGAGTGTGCTTGGCATCTTGCGTCCTCGTTTGGCATGCCACAAATATACTTGTTCAAACGACAGCATCGCCAAACAGGAAGACCCGTACATTAATTCCCTCGCGCTTTGAAAGTGAGCCTGCCAGCCGTAGGCCGTTATAGCAACGCTCAGTGCCGTATGGCGGATCATTCAATATTATGAGTATATTCATCGAGCATGGCCTCCTTCAGCCTGGCTTGCTACGGTATGGACTTCCCTGGAACGCCGTTTTGCGGTACGATCTCCTTGGGCAGGATTTTCCGTATGTGGCTTATCTTCGACTCCAGCGGCCGTTTCAAGTCCAGCCCGTCGCCATTCGGGCATGCCGTCTTCAAGGCAGCGAGCGCGGTAACCTCGTTTGCGAAGTATGTCTACAGCTTGTGGGGCGAGTAGGCAGAGTGGACCCCGGCAATACGCTACTACCTCGACATTGGGGTTTATTCCGTCGAGGCGCGCCTCCAAATGTTCCAATGGAATTGAATATGCTCCCGGAATATGGCCTGCCTCGTACTCCTCAGTGGGGCGTACGTCAAGTACCACTACGTCACCTCTTCTTACTCTATTCAGCAACTCGGTTCTACTAACTCTCTCAGTATCTCCTCCGATTGCTATGTCTTGCATGATGCGCTCCACCTCTGCGAGACGATCCCGTGCCAGTTCTCCGAGCACGGATAAGAATCGGCATACTTCTTCACTGGCGGCTCGGTAGTACACATGGGTACCCTCTCGGCGGATTTCCACCAATCTGGCTGCTCGCATTATTTGAAGGTGTGCTGATGCGGTGGTAATCTTTAGCCCTGCCGTCACCGCAAGAGCCTCTACGTTACGCTCACCCTGGCACAGAAGATCGAGCAGCTCTATGCGCTTTGGATTTACGATTACCTTACCTATTCGCGCCAGTTGCTCGTACAACTCCGTATTTTTCGATTCTATAGATATTTCCATAAATCTATAGAATAGCAGATAAGAGAGATATATGCAAGTTGCCGTTTCACTGGATGCGATATTTCTTGACCGAGACGCGATAGACCAAACCCACGGTTGCAGCTGAGAATACCTCGCCGGATGCGACAGGGTAGGCTTCTTCGTGGTATAACTGTTATGTACCAACTATGGAAGAAGCAGAAGAAACAGCGATCTGGAAATGCCCCGTAAGGTAGATCCGGATAACCCCGGACAGGTCGGAAGGAGGCCATCGAGGCCGTCATTTCTGGCTCTTATTTCGTTGATGTGGATTGCTGCCGGTGTGGTGACGCTGGCTTACCTGCATGCCAGTTGGAAGCTGGTTCCTGCAATAGTCTATTTTGGGCTTGGCCTTCTTTACCTCAGAGCAGCTGTGGCCAGCGTAATGCGCCGGCAACGAGGGGACTGATCGCTCTCATGAGCTGAGGTTACCGGCTGAAGTTACCGGCTGCCTCCCTTGTCCCGGGAAGGATAACGGTTTATTGCGGATAGACGTCCACGTCGTCGCTGCTTACCCGCTGGTTGGCAGCGTCTATCTCTCCACGGCTTCCTTCAATAAGCCTATTCAAAAGCCTGTTGTCGAACGCATCACAGAGCACTTCATCGTCAGAGAGGGCATCGAGTGCTTCGTCGAGGTTTCTTGGTAACGGTTTCGGAGCTATCTTGGCGGCAGTGGGGTCAAAGCCCGTAGGCTCCTCTTCGACTGGCTTTCCTGGATTCCCTCCGCTCGACAGCCCTGCTGCTTCTACTGCCAGTAGTCCTGCTACAAGCAGATATGGGTTGCAGGAAGGATCGGCTGCTCTGAACTCCATGGAAGGTACTCCTTCTGTGGACATTCCCACTCGCAGTAGGGCAGAGCGATTGGCATGCGCCCAGATAACCATCCCAGGGGCCTCCGGTCCGGCGTGAAGGCGTTTGTACGAATTGGCAGTAGGTGCAGCCAGCGCAGTCAATCCTTTTGCATGCTTAAGAATGCCCGCCATGATGGCTTCAGCATCAGGGCTCAAAAAGGGCGTAACCGGGGCATCGTCGATATGTTGGTGCAGGTGAAGCCCGGAGCCTGGTTCATCGGTAAGTGGCCTTGCGGAGAAAGTTACCCTTAAACTGTGTGCCGCCACCTCTTCGGCAATGATCTGTTTTGTAAGAATTATTGCATCGGATAGAGCGACTGGATCAAGTGCAGGCAGGTCTATCTCGTATTGTCCGGGGCCTGCTTCGTGGTGCATACCTGAAATTGACAGGCCGAGCGTGTGCAGCGTATCGGCAACTGCTCTGCATATTGAGGTACCTACACCCTCCAGGTCTGAGTAGTATCCCCCCCCGTCTACAGGGAGCAGATCTGGTTGGAGTATGTAGAACTCCAGTTCTGCGCTGGCAGTCCATCGGTTGGCCAGGCCGGAAACCTCCTGGCAGGTTCTTATCAACGCCGTACGGGGATCTACCGGCCATGCTTCACCATCGGGAGTCTCTACCGTACAGAATGCCATTCCCACGGCATGCCCTGTGTGTGCATTACCCCTACTTATAAGCGTGGAAAAATCTGGTACAAGAAGCATGTCCTCTTCAAGTAGGCGTGTACGCCCCTCTATAGCTGATCCGTCAAAGTTCAGTTTAGGGTGTACATCATGCAGGAGCCGAGCTGTGGGGATCTGGCAGCTACGGACGGCACCAAACATATCTACGAATACAAGCCGTACCAAAGAGAGACCTTCCAATATGGCGCGTACTTCTTCCGGGTTGCCGGTATCTATTTCACGAGTCATTTCACTATTACCGATATTACTACGATCAATGTGGCCAGGAGCAGAAATGATACGGCAATTACCGTTACCAGCAACCAAGTCCTGCTACGTCTTGCCAGAGCCGCCATGCCTCCCAGGGGTGGTTCTGGTGATGAATCGTATACAGATGGATCTAAATTATCGAGGTTGTCCAGGTCGAACAGCAGTTCTTTTACGGTTTGGTAGCGGTTTTCAGGGTGACGCCGCATGGCGTGAAGTACTACAGACTCAAGTGACGGAGGTATATCATGGCGCAACCGGCGAGGAGGAGTGGGCGTTCCCTGTAAATGCCCCGCCATCACAGCAAGCCAGTTATCTCCTTCGAAGGGCACCTTACCAGTAAGCATCTCATACATAACCACTCCCCAAGAGTATATATCGCTACGAGCATCTCCGCGTTCTCCCTGGACTTGTTCCGGACTCATATAATCAGGGGTGCCAAGTCCCTCGGAAACATGTTTCCAGGTAAGGCGCCGCGCACCTGCCATAAGAGCAGTACCGAAATCCATTACCTTAAGAGATCCGGATGAGGCTACCAGCACGTTTTCCGGTTTTAGATCGCGATGTATTATTCCCTTGGAGTGTAGGTAGTCAAGTGCCTCAGCTAGTTGGCGCCCCCAGTCTACTGCCAGCTCTATTGGTATCTCACCTATGGAATTGCTCTCCAACTCGCCTGTATCCAAACTTATCCCCTCGTCGACCCTGACTTTACCCCCGTCGCCTCCGGCACCGCCTCCACCCCCGTAGCTGGCATCGCTCCTGTGTACGGCATTTTTGCGTAGGCGAGCACGCAGGCTTTCTCCATCTATATATTCCAATACAAGGTACGGCTCTGTGCTGGACTGGGTATTGCGAAAAGCTCGCTGGACATGTGGGTGATCCAGCTGGCAGGCTACGTCGCTTTCTCTGCGGTATCGCTGAAAGAGCACGGGATCGGCAAAAAGCTGCGGATTGGCCAGTTTCAACACAAATATCTTACCGTCGCGTCTGTCTCTGACCTTCCAAGTCTCCGCATATGACCCCTCACCGAGCGCCTCGATTAACTCGTACTGATCTATCGTTTGACTGGGTGTATAACGTGACGCCATTTAATTATTCACCTGTGCATCCATCTCCGAAAGAATCCCCCAGAATAAGGGGATTCTACAGCCAGCGTATTGTCTACGGCTACTATAACCACAGCAGTAACATTATCAGCTGCGCCTCTCTCAAGTGCTGTATTTATCATTTGATCTACAACTTTTTCTACATCGGAAGGGATGCTCTCTATGCTTAAACCGGCAGACATTTCACCAATTTCCTGTCTGGACACCATGTCCCACAATCCGTCGGTACAAAGTACGAATATATCTCCTCTGGAAAATTCTCTGCGTATCAGATCTACCGACACTGCCGGGGCCAATCCTATACATCGTGTCAACATAGAACGGGCTGGGTGATTCGCGGCCTGTTCCGGGGTTAGTAGTCCCCGGCGGAGCATCTCTGCGACCTGAGAATGGTCATTGGTGAGTTGCTCTGCTCTTCCGCGGCGTACCATATATGCCCTGGAGTCTCCCACATGGGCTATGACAGCTTCGTTGCCATTAAGCGCCAGTGCGGTGATGGTGGTGGCCATGCCCTGGTGGTTGTATTCATATGCTGCACCAAATACTGCTGCATTGGCTTTCCGGATGGATGACCTCATCGCCTGAGAGAGCGGATAGGATACTTTGCGCCATGAGCTCATTACGGTATATGCGGCAACACTGCTCGCCACTTCACCTCCATCATGACCTCCCAGTCCGTCCGCTACCATGAACAGTGGCAGGTCCATCTCCAAACTCTGTCCAGCCTGATCAGGTTGCCCACCTTTACAATAGCCAAAGCATGTCCGAGGGTATCCATATTCCGGTTGGCATCCTCCCCCATCCGTTGCCTGAGAGCTTCCAATATTACATGAGCAGTCAGGGGGTGTGTCGTGCATGTTGCATGGAATTGAAGTAGCGGCAAAGTCCTCGTTATGCGGGCGCACCTCTCCCGGTTCAGAGCGCAATGCCCACACGATTGTGTCCGTAGAGCCTCGTGCCCTTATGTGGCCATTCCCAGAAGTGGGCATGTCGCGGGAAGTGGGCATGTCGGTTACTCCATGCCCACTCTCCTCTACGGAATCGCCATCGCCCGAATCGACTTCGCTACTGCTGCCACCCAACGACGCGCCGCCCGCTACAGGATTTCCACCGGACGGCATCTCTTCAATGCCGATGCCGATCTCACGGCTCTCACGACTGTACGGGTCAATGCCGATCTCACGACTGTACAGTCTGTACAAGCCTGGCCCGCTCATCTCGCCGATCACCTACGACCCTTTTAGCGGAGTGTTTATTCGGGTTGAATGCGACCCACAGTGCACCAATCACTATCCATACACCTACGATAGCCAGAGCCTTGATTGCGTCGGTTGCTCCAGAACCACCCGAAGCCAGTGCTAGATATACTACCCCGCAGAGTTCAGCAAAGTTCATTAGCAGACCGGCGCCGGGTAGCACTATGTGTTTCAGGATGTGGCGGTCGTGACGGCTTGCGAATGCCACTACCGCTATCAGGCATGTCATCCCGTACACAATGAATGTCCCGGTGTTGGATGCCAGTGTAATCTGCGTGAGGTTATTCACTGTGTGTACCCCGTAGATCCCTATTATTGCCGAGAGCGCTGCCAGCACCCAGATGCCGCCGTGAGGGGTGGCGAACCGCGAGTGCAATGAACCCAGGATAGAGGGAAGCTCCTTGTCTTTGGCCATTGCGTAACTTACCCTCACTCCGGTGTTTATACATGCCAGAGTGGTGCCTATCAGCGCCATCAAAACTGTTGCGGCAACTATCAACGACACCGCCGTACCACCTCCTCCAAACATTGTATTTGCCGCGTTGTGCACCATAGTTCCTATCGGAGCTGGATTGTTGCCTGCAGCGATATATGAGCTGGTACCCTTGGTGGCTGATATCGTAGCAGACCCCAATGCAAAGTTTGCTCCGAAATACTCAAGCAGGTAGCAGAATCCTCCCTGTATCAGCAAGCTAATCAACACTCCACGCTGTATATCTTTCCCAGGGTTACGAGCTTCCGCTCCGAGTGCGGTGATGGACTCGAACCCAACCAGTAGCAGTATGGCTATAGTCGACTGGTAGAGCAGATTGATGAAGTTGTGCGGTATGAGGACGCCACCGGCGTTGGACAGGACGTATCCTGCGTGAGGGTGCCCTATTCTAAACGCTATGAAGAAGATAATCGTCATGGCCACCAGTGTGACGATCTGGATGACGTTTATGATAATAGCCGTTAGCGTAGACCCCGTTATACCGCGGTAGGCTATATAACCTATGCCGAGAGAGGATACCACGCATATAAGGCTCAAGACGCCCCAATTTAGCTGACCTCCTCCCAGTGCAGTGTAAATATACCCTACCAGAGTGGCGATAAATGCTATCATGATGCCCGGATATATCCAGTAGTAAAGGTGACTTATCCATCCAAAGGTAAGTTTTGCAAATCTGGCATACTTTTGGTGGCGCGGCTTTTCCTTGTCCAGAAAGGCTGCCTCGGCAAAGTAATAGCTGGATCCTGCTCCTGCGTCAGGGTATATTCTTGCCAACTGGCTGTAGCTCCATGCCGTAAGCATGGCCAGGATGAATGCGAAGAGAAGCCCTGTCCACATATCAGAGCCCGTGGGATGACCGTGGTTCACCTGGGCCGCCTGTGTCTGGAATGTCGTCCAGAGGAAAGCCCCGGGTGCTATCAACGCCATACCGTTCACCGTTACTCCGGTTAGGGTCAGGGTTCTCTTCATCTGACCACCGGTAGCCGCACCGGTAGTTGTACCGGATGTAGTTACGTCTGTCATTTCATCTCCTTTTACTGTCTGGAGCCTGTAGGCGACCTCTTGTGGAGATCGCTTTCAGGCTGATTTACTTGTCGTAGGTGATTATCGCTGGAGCATGTTTCATATGGGTATCTGAAACATGAACAGATCGTGTCGGTATTATGAACAGATCGTGTCGGCGCTGTTAACGCTCTGTTAAATGCCTGCTGGTGTGCTACCTGCATGACGGTCGGCCGATTAGGCTTTTCTGCATGGTATTGACAATTTTTGGGATCTCTGCCCTTACATTCATGATGGTTATGTATGCGCTTGAAAGGCGCAATGCCCGTTTTGTACTGGCCTTTGCCCTGGGATGCGCACTGTCCAGTACCTACGGATTTTTAAGCAAAGCATGGCCGTTTGGAGTAGTCGAGGGAATCTGGACGCTGCTGGCTGTATGGCGCTGGTGGCATGAACGTCATGCGCATCCACGGGCTGCATAGAGCCAACTTGGCTAGCTGCCAAGCCAATAACAATCCATAGGCTGGCCGGTTACGACTTATCCTGTTTTACCTTCAAAATCTCATTGACCGGTTCTAACCATACCAACGAGCCGGTTGCAAGTCCCCCGGCGGGCAGCTTTGGGTATTTATGCCCTATAATGAAGATCAATAATGCCTAATTCATTAATCCTGCTTAATAAGGTTGTATCGATTGTGGGACAGTTCCCGGTACTCGCCGGAGTGAGTCTGCAGGTAGATGCCGGAGAAGTGGTTCTGATCGAGGGTCCCAATGGAGCAGGCAAGTCGAGTTTGCTGAGACTCTGTGCCGGGCTGCTTCCGGTCTCTCGCGGAGATGGACAGATATTTGGCTTTGACTTACAGACAGAGAGAGCACAAGTGAGAAGGCATGTAGGGCTATTGGGGCATTCAGTAGCTCTGTACGATGAACTGACTGTCAGAGAGAATCTGGTATTTCAAATCAAGGCAGCTCGCGGAGATACGACGAGAATACCATTGGCACTGGAACTGCTTGGTCTGACTGGGAGGCTTATCGATACTCGAGCCGGTTCGCTCTCTGCAGGACAGCGACGCCGGGCTGCCATTGCGATTCTGGTGGCCAGAAATCCGGATATATGGTTGCTTGACGAGCCTCATGCGAGCCTGGACGCTCGAGCTAGAAATATACTTGACGATATAATCTTGCAAGCAGCAGCATCTGGTAACACTATTCTGGTGGCATCTCATGAGCCCGATGCTTTTGCGGGCAGGACAATTTCTGTATCGGGTGGGGTAGTGGTATATGATACTGCCATGGATGCGACTCCCAGGGCGTTTAAGGGTCCAGATACAGCGGATAGTGGAGAGGCGAGCATGGTAAGGGCTCTTTCGGCAGATGGTGGAGGTTACCATGTGGCGTGATGCACTGCTGATTGCCGGCAAGGATATCAGAATAGAGATGCGCTCTAAGGTGGTTATCAATCAGATGGCTCCCTTTGCGTTACTTGTTTTAATTTTGTTTGCTTTTGCACTCGGCCCCGACAGAACTCCTCTAATAAACGCCACTCCAGGCTTATTCTGGGTGGCTGTCCTTTTCTCTACGATGTTTGCCATTCAGAGAAGTTTTTCCTTAGAGGCGAGTGAGGGGTTGCATGACAGTATTATTTTGGCGGGTATAGATCCGGCAGGATTTTTTATCGGTAAACTACTGGCTATCGCCTCTGAACTGGGGGTACTGGAGATACTGACTGCTGTGGGCATAATCATACTCTATGGTGCTCACATTGTATCTGTACTTGTGTTGCTGTCCTCGTGTGTCCTGGGTACCATAGGGCTTGCGGCTGCCGGTACGATGTACGGCGCCCTGGTATCCGGCATGCGATTGCGTGAGACGTTGTTACCGTTACTCTTTCTGCCGGTGGCCAGTCCGGTGCTTATTGCAGGCACTCGATCATGGCAGTCGGGACTGGTCGGTAGTCATGTCTCTGCAGCGCCGTGGCTGTGGATACTTGTTGCTTTTGCTGTTCTTTATATATGTGTAGGAATTGTCCTGTATGGTCCTATGGAGGATATGTGATGTTCGGAAGTGCAATTATATGTTGTGCATGAGGTGCAAATCACCTATGCATATGATGTCGAGCACCAGTTGTTCTGATAACAAAAGCTATGTATGTGGTGTAGGCTGCTCTGGTTTGGGCTGTAATGATCGTATACTATATTGAGGTAATTAGTTTCAATGGAGAACGGTAATGATGGAGAACGGTCATGACGATAGAGAACGGTAACGGTCGTGGAGAGGTCATGGTGACTGAAATGACTGGAAAGTTAAACCGATGGAGTACCGGCAGAAATCGATGGATAAATGCCCTTGGTGTGGCTTCAGTGCTCGCAATAGGGCTAGATGTATATCTTGGTCTCTGGGTCACTCCACCGGATAGAGTGCAGGGTAATCTTGTAAGGTTGCTCTATATCCACCCTGCTCTTGCAACCGTTGCTCTCTATGTGGCCTTTCCATTGGCGGCGCTGTGCAGCGCATTGTGGTTGTGGCGCCGGACTCGTTCCTCTTTCTTCGATCGCCTTGCAGCTTCATCAGTTGAAGTAGGTATCGTTTTTATAGCTCTTACTATAGTGACAGGATCCCTATGGGGGAGGCCGGTATGGGGGGTATATTGGACGTGGGACGCGACTCTTACTACTACTGCGTTACTGCTTCTGGAGTTTCTTGGGTATGTGGCCATAAGGAGGTCGACTACCGATCCTGAACGTAGGGCACGCCGTAGTGCAATTGCAGCATTGGTAGCCTTTGTCGATGTGCCGCTCATTCAATCTACGATGGTATGGTGGAAGACCTTGCACCAGAAGGCCACGGTCTTACTGGGTAGTTCGACAGATATACACGGCATCATGGCTGTGACCTTCGCTTTGTCGTTTTTGGCTTTTCTGCTGCTCTTTTTATGGATGCTCATCAATCGTTACAGGATTGAAGTTATCAAAGATGACATGCAGGGCAGAACGATGGAGGATGCCATAAATAACAGGATTGCAGAATCTAAGGTGCGAATAGAGGATCTGCTGGTGAAAGCTCCTGTATCAGCCGGAGTCCTTTCCAGCAGCACAGAAGATACCAGGGAGCCCAATGCCGGGGTGGTTCACACAACGTCCAGTAGATCTGCTTCCACGGAGTTATCTCCGGCCGTTCCTGCCGATACATTTGGGAGCGATCTATGAAGTATATCTATGCAGGATACATAATATCTCTGGCGCTTCTATTCATATACGGGATTACTCTGATAATTAGGCGATCGAAGCTGGAAAGGTTGTCTGTATCCCTGGAGCCGAGTTACGAAGGGCACGAACCGTCGCACAACCACAGGGAGATGGAACAATAGTGAAGGATACGCTGGAGACAGGTGAGCCGGGTAACCTGGACATCTCCAGGGAGCTACTGAGCTCTGGCCAGTCCAAGACCCCTACCGGCAGAAGAGATACTGTGAGGTACAGCCGCAGCGGCCACAAACGCTTGAGGGTGGCTGTGGTGGCCTCCGTCTTTCTTGTTGCCCTGGGCTTCCTGCTTTACGAGTTTATTGGCAGTGCCCTAAATTACTATCTTACTGTCCCGGAGGCACTTGTTCAACAGCACTCGCTCGGGTCAAGCTCTTTTCGCCTTGAGGGCAGAGTGGAGGCAGGGAGTGTGCATAGAACCCGATCTGGTGCGGATTTTGCGGTAACGGGTGGTGGCCACAGCGTGAATGTAATTGCGGTAGAACAGCCACCACAATTATTTCAGGTAGGTATAAGGGTTGTATTGGTCGGGCATTTCCAGTCGAATTATTTCTGGACTAATCGTATTATGATACAGCATTCCTCTACCTATACCCCTGTAAAACAGTCGTGAAATGTTGTTTGTATTTCAATAGGGAGATCGGGCAGTGATTGCCAATCTGGGCAGCTCTGGTGTCCTCCTGGCTTTTGTTGCGTCAATTGCCGGTTTCGGAGTAGCGGGGTGGGGGCTTTGGACCAAGCGTTCGAATTGGCTTCGCTCGGTGCCTCTTTATGCCGGTATATTGACCCTCGGTGTGATTATAGCCACTGCTGCTATGCAAATAGCGCTCTTTACCCATGACTTCTCAATAATTTATGTCGCAGAAGTGGGAAGCAAGCAGACCCCTCTGCTCTATACAATTACTGGGATGTGGTCGTCGTTGGCAGGCTCTATATTGCTATGGGGGCTTATCTTGGTCGGCTATATTGCAGTGGTTGCATTCAGGCACCGCCACCAGGCTGAACAGCCCTTCTATGGATGGGTGCTTATGGTGTGTTACGCAGTTTCGGCATTCTTTTTTGGGATGATGGTGGGGCCGGCAAACCCGTTTGCTGTATTCAACGGCCCTCATCCAGCCAACGGCGTAGGGCCAAATCCGTTGCTCCAGGACAACATGCTCGTAGCGTTTCATCCGCCCCTTCTCTATCTTGGCTATGTCGGATTTACTATACCGTTTGCCTATGCCATAGCTGCACTTGCTACCGGCAATGTGGGAGGGAAGTGGCAGTTTGAAGCTCGTAAGTGGGCCATGTTTGCCTGGGTATGCCTGGGGGCAGGTATCATGCTTGGTGCATGGTGGTCTTATCTGGTGCTTGGTTGGGGCGGATTCTGGGCATGGGATCCGGTGGAGAACGCCGCACTGCTTCCGTGGCTGGTAGGTGCGGCATATATACATTCGTCAATGGCTACTCAGCGTAATGGTGCCTATCGCGTATGGACTATTTCGTTGGTGATATCGGCATTTTGTCTTACGGTACTGGGCACCTTCCTTACCCGTTCCGGAGTCGTGGAGTCTGTGCATGCTTTCAGTGAATCAGATGTCGGTATATATATATTGATATTGCTGGGCGCATCTGTAGTTACGGGAGTAGCTATGCTGGCTTGGCGTGGTGATTTATTACGCTCGGGAGTGAAGACAGGAGGCTTTAGATCCAGGGAGGGAATGCTGCTTACCCAGAATGTAATGTTTGCTCTGCTTGCCGGGGTTATCCTATTGGGCACCCTGTTTCCCCTACTCTATCAGGCACTGAAGGGTACTCAGGTCACAGTGGCAGGGCCATACTTCAACACCCTGGGAATGCCAATTGCCATTGTATTGCTGATACTTATGGGGGTAGCTCCGGTTATTCCATGGGGGGTAGCAGGAAAATCCGTGCTCAAGCGCAGGTTACTTATACCTGCATGGGTAGGGGCCATAGTTGCAATTATATGTATCGTAGCAGGTATGCATAATGTTGCCCTGCTTGCAGTATATGCAATTTCAGGATTTGTGGTGACATCTGCCATGCGCCAGTTGTACTTGGAGGCGCGAGCTGCCAGGCTTCACAATAAGGGCTGGTTGCGTTTTTTGCTGGCCAGGGAGACGGGAGGTCATATTGCCCATATTGGGGTAGTAGTGATTGCTGTAGCCCTTGGGTCAGCCATTGGCTTTGCCAGTAGGGGAAGCGTTACCCTGTCTCCGAAGACGACTGCCTCTTTTGGAGGGCAGAAGATTGAGTATTTGGGAGAGTATAAAACTTCTTCTCCGGCGCGTCATTTTGAAGGTGCTCTGGTACTCGTAAACGGTCAGGGCCCCTATAAGCCAGGTGTCAGTTGGTTCGGCTCTGCCATAGAGCCGGTCGGGACTCCGGCTCTGGATTCCGGGCCACTTAGGGATGTATATATTACGCTGGAGTCGCTTCCAAAGCACCCTAATGGCAAACTCACTCTTGGAGTCACTATCCAACCACTGGTTATGTGGTTGTGGGTGGGGGGCGCAATGACGGTAGCAGGCATCCTGATTGCCATACTGGACAGAAAGGTCGGCAGCCGGGGGGAGACACGCTCAAGCAATGATGTCAACTCCATCGATAGAGTGTCAAGCGACGGGGATTTGCCGGGTACTGCAACCAACGAGGTAACCGGGGGAGCGGTAGATAGAGACAGTGTTCCGACCCTTTCCGGTTCACCCATGACGACCTGAGGAGCGTTGGAGTGAGAGGTAAGCCGGTTCGTTTGGTGGCAATAATAGTTCTTGCAATAGCCGTAGGGCTTGTAGTATTTCTCGCCACTCGTGTACCACCATCACAAACCGTTGCCGATACGCCGTTGCTCGGCAAATTGGCGCCTGCTATAAGTGGTGTTGCCCTTGAACGGGGTGTGAGTAGTACTTATTCTGGTGGAGGGGAGATAGTTGACCGTCAATTCTCTTGGGCGGCCTACCGGGGTCGTTGGCTGCTTGTAGACTTCTTTGCTTCATGGTGCCCTCCCTGCCAAGAGGAAGCCCCCCAATTGCTGACCTTTGCCATGGAGCATCGTGGCGCCGGGGGGGTGTCGCTTATAGGGGTGGGATTTGACGATCCAAGAGCCTCTGTAGTTGGTTTTATGCAGGAGACGGGTGTAATATGGCCGGTTGTGCTTGATACATCCGGTCAGATGGCCGTAGATTATGGGGTGACCGGACCACCGGAGGCGTTTCTGGTCGATCCGGCAGGCAAAATCGTAGAGCATATTGATGGTGCGGTTACTGTGTCACTTTTGAACTCAGTCTTTTTGCGGGCCAGCTCAGCATATCAGCATGCTCTTGAGTCGAGGGGTCAAACATGATAAAACAGCAGAGCACGACCAAATCGCATACCAGTGATAGTGACACAGATGGCTCTGTCCACACAGACGGGGACATAGCTGAACTTGGTTGTGCATCTCCCTTGCTGGATGTCTCCACCCATACGGAGGGAGACAATGGCTATCAATCCACCCCTGAGCCGGAATGCGCAAACTCTACCCACGCTGGTCAGAGCAGGAGCCCGATTGCGCTGCTCAGGTCATGGCTGGGCTGGATATTACTTCTGCTGGTAATTGGTGGATCCGGTACATACCTTTTTACAGCCGGTCATGGGAGTGCTCCGATGACCCTTACTGAGCGTATATCGTATATTGAGGGTATTGTGCGTTGTCCGGATGTAGATAGCTGTGGTGGTACCATCCCGGTTAGCGAGACCAACGCACCGGTGGCTATAGAAATTAAGGATACTATCTCTGCTGACGTGAAGGCTGGTATGAGTACCTCGGATATTAAGCGTCTACTCGTAGAACGTTACGGTCCTGGCATACTGCTGTCTCCTTCTACAAGTGGGTTGGGGCTGCTTCTTTGGTTGTTGCCTGCCATTGCGGGTATATGTGTTATAACGATGTTTTATGTGCTATTTTTCCGCAGGTCCAGAACTGAGCCAGGTGTTGCTGCTTCGGAAGCCAGCGTGGATATAGCGGAGTTGGCTGAAAGTGCTCCGGCTGCAGATATAGTAGATACGAGCATAGACACAGTAAATACAGTAAATGAGCTAGATGCAGGCATAGATCCAGAAGAGGCGAGTATGGATGCAGCTACTACAGGAGCTGTAAGCGAAAGAGCTGGGAATGGTATACGGCATTTTGTGAGTAGTTTTACGGGAAGACACCCAAAGGCGCTTCCCATCGGTGGCACTTTATGTATTGTGGCAGCTGTGGGGATTGGCGTAGCATCCTCCCTGCATGCAAGGTTGCAGGGCGAGGTAGCAACCGGCGGCATCTCGATCTCCAGTGGCCAGGAGATCCAGAGAAGGCTAGTACAGGCATCTGCTGCGGAAGACTCCGGTAATGATGTAACGGCGTTGAAGCTGTATAATGACGTATTGGCCGTGGATCCGAACCAGGTGCAAGCGCTTTCTGAATCCGGCTGGATCACCTACGAGACGGGCGTACTTACCAATAATAGCCGTTTGATGGCATCTGGAGAGGCAAGGGTAAAAAAGGCGATGGAAGTATCGCCCAGTTCATTTGCGCCACATCTGTATCTGGGAACTATATATTTGCATCAGGGTAATTCATCCAAGGCGGCCGTACAGTATAACGACTTCTTGAAGGACAATCCCCCCAAAGACATTAGAGCCAGTGCGGCATCATTCATGAAACAGGCACTTGCAAAATATCCGCCCAGCCATTGAGTGGACAGGCAGTAATGCGAGTGAAAGTCTCTGGCTCCAGTCGTGGGGAGGATCAACACAATCCGCATCCGTTTATCTGCTAAAGATCATGTTCTACGCCACCCATTCCCAGAGTCGGCAGATTCTTGTTCCGTGCCCCGTCTTCCCGCGTGCTCTCACGATAATGTCCACCCTTCAGGGTGTAGGGAGCTTCATCTACTTGATCGTGGGCAATTTCCAGCGCGGCTGATCTCTCTGCATATAGTATCGCCGATCTGAATGGCTCGTGATCGTAGTATGGGGTCAATTCGGTGACGGTGAATTGTGAATGCTCGTCCACTACCAGTGCATGCCCCGGCATGCCCCGCGATATTGCGTCAGCAGGAAGTACCGGCTGCATAGATGTAGAGGTTGTGATCGTCGGCGTATTGGCCGGAGGCGAGCGGTGCAGCAATCGCGACTTGATCTGTTGCAATATACCGCCGGTGATCGGCATACTGACGGATCGTTCTATGGTAGGCAGCTTACCTGCCAGGGTCTCCAGTGCATTCAGCGTATCTATATCTTTTATGCCGGGCAGTACCACAGTGTAGCTGAACAGCGACATGAAACCACTTGCCTGTGCGCCCCATCTGGTACGTGCCTGGGACATGTCCTGCAGGCATGCGAGAGTTATGATGCCCTGACCTGTTCCCTCGCTGATAAGTGACTGGAGTTGTGGGAGTGGGGCTATGTTGGCTATTTCGTCAAGTGCGAATAGCATTGGCATATCGCCGGGCGACGCACTGTTTTCGTGTCTGAGCGCGGTATTATAACTGTATTTTTCAGCTTGTATGGAAGAGATCAGTCCTACGATCAAGGGAGCGTAAGCTGATTGATTGATGCCGGTTGCACATATATACACGGTGTCCGAGGACTGGGCAAATTTCCTGCTGTCGAAGAACTCATCTTTGTTGCCAAACGTAGTTGACAGGGCAACAGCACTTCGGTATGCACCAAGTGTCCCCGATGCAGTAGACCAAATGCCGCTCCGCTCCCTTTCCTCGGTGCTGGCAATGTTGACCAACAGCCCGTGAGCTATCTTATTGTCTATCTCTTTTATGGTTAGGCCTATATTTGGAAGTGCTTGTACCGGCCGGTCGTCCGGAGAAGGGGAGTTGATAGCATTTTCAATAGTACGCAATGCTGGGATGCAATTTCTTGTATCTACCCATTCGACTACATCGGACATAGTAAAATCGCTGATTGCTGCTGCGTGAATCAGGGTAGCCAGCAATGAAGCAGATCGTTCCTCCCAGTGTTGGCCCTGGGGAGTTGTGTCTATGGACATACCAGGCATGGTCAAGCGCGCTGTTTCACGCATTGCTTTAGCAGTCATCTGGGCAGTGCTCCAATTATCAGCACCCAACAGGGGCGACCATTTGAGCGGTATCATTCCCTTCGGAAGGGGTACGGTGCCACTTGGGTCATACAGGTAGCATTGTCCGCGCCGTCTTCTGATCGGGAAGGTGCTTCGGAGGATGTCATCCTTTGTGGATGTGGATAGCACTGCACCAGGGGTGGTCAGTATGGATGGTACTACGATGGAGCTTGATTTGCCTGACCGTGTCGGCCCAAGCACCATGGTGGATCTGTTGGATGGTGTCCATACAGGTTCATTGGAGTTATGGCCGTCGGATATACGACCAAGATATACCGAGCTATGTGGCATCCCCATCATGGCCATGAAAGCTGCGTAGTTGTAGTCTGTCGATTGATTGAGCCTGTCCAATTTTCCGCCTGTTACTTCACTATACTGGGTAGAATGAATTATACCTTATTCCACATACGAGGTTTTACAGGACGATGTTTTAAAGACACTCTTGGGTGGGAGGCTGTAATTCCTGTGGGCTGTTTCAGATACATGAGGCTCCATGCCTATAGCCATTTTCTCTGAATCTTGCATTTTACATACCGAAAAAGCAAATCAGGGTAATTTGGCAGGCATACTTTCTCCTCTGCTCGTAATTATCGCTTATTTTGTCATCGTATAAAATACCAGCTAGATATCTATGTATATCGTTTGCAGGCATCGTAGGCAAGGGGTTTGAGAATTTTTTTGCGGAAACACTTGACATTTCGCCAAAAATTGCTATCTTATCTTAGTACAGTAATGCCGCAATATGATAAGGAGGTGGCTATGAACAAAACAGAAATGATAGACAGTATAAGTAAAGCTACAGGGGTGGCCAAGAACCACACCGAGAAAGTGGTCAATGAGCTGTTTTCAGTTATTACAAATGAGTTGAAGGCAGGCAGAAAATTGACAGTGATCGGTTTTGGATCGTTCAACCCTGTTAAGCGTTCAGCCAGAATGGGGCGGAATCCGCAAACCGGAGAATCCATTAAGATCCCAGCTTCCAAGAGTGTTCACTTCTCTGTAGGAACTGGCCTCAAGGACGTACTGAATGGCAAGGCTGCCGCGAAGAAGGCTCCGGCGAAGAAGCCCGTCGCGAAGAAGGCTCCGGCCAAGAAGCCTGCCGCAAAGAGGTAAAAAACTAAGACTAGAGGCAACGGTGGGCTTCCGTATGACCGGATAGCCTGCCGTTGCCTTTATGTGTTACTCGTGATGCCGACACTCATGGGCAGCGAGTGCGATATAAAATATTAGGGGCTTAATCTTAGATGTCGGTGATCAGATGAAATGCCTCTCCGTAGGACATACTACCTGCAAGCCGTGCATGGAGGGATGCATAGTGTTCTATCGTCTTCATTAAGTTCTCTTTCGCAAGATCGTTTGGTGTATTGTAAGGTATTCCGAAAGTAGATTCTATCTGGCTACGATGTGCAACCAGGGCAGATACCTTTGTACTTATATCCCTGGAGATCTCTTCTACGTGATTTGGCAGATCGGCCTCAAATAACAAGAGTGCCTGCGGGCGATGCGGGTCGCTTTGGAGGTCGGGAAAGAATGATCCATCTCTGGCGGCTACCACGGCATCAATGGTTATAAATCCGGCATTCCTGTGATCAGGGTGCAGCCTATATCTTCTCCATGGATCGTGCCCTATGATTACGTCCGGTTTGATCAATCTGATTATCTTGCATACAGTACGCTGGTATCTACGGCTGTAGGTTAGCTCGCCATCTATCGCATCCAGACGATGGATGTGTTGAGCGGAACCATTGCTTAGTATGTACGCAGCTTCCAACTGCTCTTCATATCGTATTCTGGAAAGGTTGTGTGGTGCAAGCGATGGATCCCACGTTCCCTTGGAACCATCGGTCATAACCAGATAATCTATTGTAGAGCCTGCCCTTGTCCATTTTGCGAGCGTACCACCACATCCCAGTTCGATATCATCAGGATGAGCCCCGATAGCAAGTATCGAGCTGGGTACGGGAATGTCGGTAGTTATATTGCCGGAGTTGTATCCTGTAGGAGCATAGGCAGCATCTGGAAGTTCCAGTGCTGGAATCCTATGAGGGGGCTTCTTCATCGCAGAAGGCCTGTTTCCAGTGCTTCGTAGAAATCCTTTGGCAGGTCAATGTCCAGGCTGAGGCCGTATAGATCGATCATCACTCTGACCGGTAAACCACTTTTTTGGGCCTGATCGAGATGGCGCTGGAACGACCCTTTCCCGTAAGAGAAGTTAAAGATACACCCGCGTGGTATGCAGATGACGTTGGTTCCTAATCTTTGACGATCCGGCACTATGGTGATCCCTTCGTACCCAGATAGCTGTGCTATCTCTCTTGCTCCGGGTAGGTCGGAATGGACCACGATTACTTCAGAGGCGCCGAGTGAGAATATTTTTTCCACCCCATCCGTTACGGCTCTATTCAGCCCAAGTGACGGTCTTTCCAATGCGAGTACTCCTTGACCTCTAGCCCAGTTGGCAACTTCTTCGGTTTCGCAGACTACTGCACAGGGAAGTGGATAGGCGGCAGCGATAACATGTTCAGCCATCTTTCTTGCCAGCTCAGCTCGCTCATCTGAGTTCAGTACCTGAGATAGGCGATGTTTCGCCTGTTCAAATTGCTTTACCGGTACGAGCACTACAGGGCTATTGGATGCAAAAGACTTCCAAGAACCGTTTAGCTCTTCCGAGATGCCTCTAGTATTGTCCACTATTACATTTTAGCCATTCTAAATTGATGCAGCCTACCCCTGTGGGAAGTAACATTGTAAGTATGAGCTTCACAGGATCGGACGTACAGGATAACTATGCCGGTACGAGCAGCCAGGTGATTGCATTTCTTCGTGAACATGGTGCAACCGACCAAGAGATAGAGGATGCCATATCGGCCGGTATGGTGGACCTGCTCGTTGCGGACAAGCTATTTTTACCCGGTGGACCTCGTTACTCAATAATCGAATTGTGTGAACGTGCAGGTGTAGATATCCGTACTATCAAAGATATTTGGAGGGCACTTGGTTTTACAGACGTAAGTGACGGCGATAGGGTATTCACCGAATTGGATGTCGATGCAGCCAAGATGATTCGTGAGATGATGGACAACGGCGTGGTGGATCATTCTGATGCTGTCGGTATGGCACGGGTTATAGGGTCATCTATGGCTCGGATAGCCGAAGCGGAGATATCGCCGTCTATGCCTACCGCAAGGTTCTACAGGGGGTCTGACGACCAGATTGCCGAGGCCTATCGCATAGCAGGTCTTGCTGTAGTCTGGATGCCCACGATGGGGAAGATACTCGAATACGTATGGAGACGTCATCTTCAAGATGCTCTGCGCAGAGCTATGCTGGTGAGAGTCACCACAGGTGAAGGAACTTCGCCGGTATTCGCTGTTGGATTTGCGGATATGGTCGGTTTTACGATGCTTTCCGAACGCCTGGACGAGGAGGAGCTATCATCTCTGATTTCCAGGTTTGAACAAGTCAGTCATGATGTGGTTGCCGCAGCCGGCGGGAGGATCGTTAAAATGATAGGTGATGAGGTGATGTTTGTTGCCGATTCCCCCTTTGTGGCTGCCAACATAGGAGTTTCGCTTGCAGAGGCGTATGCAGACGACGAGATGTTAACCGACATACGGGTAGGCATATCTTATGGGTCAGTACTTGTCCATGAAGGAGACTATTTTGGCCCCGTAGTAAATATGGCCAGCCGTATTGTGGAGATAACCAGTCCCGGTACAGTGACAGTGAGCAGTGATTTAGCTCGCGCCCTTACTGCCGATCCAGAGTTTAACTCCAGCGATATGGTCATTAAACAACTTAGACCAAGAAACCTTAAAGGGATAGGTCGTACCTCTTTATGGATGCTTAGCCGTCATGGCGCCGAACCGTTAACATTTGATCGTTGGCTGGCATCCAGGTTCGAGAAGCTAGCAGATGTTGGACACAACATTGATGAGCTGCGTGAGCGAGGCGAACAACTGTTGGCAAGGAGACCCATATCTATATTGGCTGGACTGGGGGCCAAGGATACCGAGGGGGAGTCAGATGGAGATGCGATGTCGAGCGATGAGGACATGGCGTCGATAGATCACTCAAGTCTTCCTGAGGAGGATAGTGACAATACCGAATGGCCGTAGATCGGTAGATCCGTTAAAGGTGCTCAATACCTTTCCAGCTAAATCCACTACCTCTCCGGTATGGCCATCAATATTTATGTAGGTGGTATTGCCGGTTGGATTGAAAAGGCGTAATTCCATGTAACCACTTGAGCGCCTCAAGGCAGATACCTTTGCTGCACCAGTATGCAATTTCAGAAATTGTCCACATTCTGGTCTGTAACCGCCTCCCTCGGAGTAGAGAACTTCAAGTGGCAGGAAGACGTTATCCATGAATTCGTATGGATCATTGCAGTCGATCATTAGAGCGTAATTGGCCGTGATCCGCTTGCCCTGCAGTTGCAGCCCTTCTACTTCAGTAAGTGGACCGGCAGGAAATGGCCTGTACTTCATTCCCAGCCTCGATAGCATGGCAGTAGATCGTATCAGGGTGATCTCTATGGCGTTAGCCTGCCTCCCCTCAGCATCGTGGTCAACCAATTCGTATTCACAAAGTCCTTGGTGCACGACGCTAAGGCCACCTGCGGTTACGAATCCTCTAGATGGAAATGTTGGCAAGCCGTACTCTTCAGGACGCCCCTCTGCTTTCAATGCCCTCTCCACCTGTCCAAATGCACAACCAGCAGTAGAGTGGTCGGCAGGAGCGGGGAGGGGAAGCCGGACGCGTAATCTATGATCTTTGGTCTGGTTGATAAATGTGGTGGAGACTCTGAGGTAGGGTTCATCTGCTCTTAGTTCAAGCAGCGTATCTATGCTCACCTGGCTACTTCCTATACGCTTAGAGGCGTTAGAGTCCAATGAATCAGGTAGATTGTATTGAGATGTTATGTGTACACGGGCTCTTAATGGACCACTTTCCTCCAGGTTTATAGCCACCGATTCTGGCTTGTCGATTATTTTGTCTATAGGGGGAGGTGAATAATTATACGAGTCACCTGCATCGCCAACGTCAACCAACTGCCCCATGCCCTCTATGCCGTTTAATGAGTATGTCCCCGTTAGGTGATTTATCAGTATGTCTACAATGCCGTTGTTCATATAGATATCTGGATTTTCTGTTGTGCTGTCAGCAAGGCCGGCACGCACGGGATTATCTACTTTGCCGGGCTCAAAGCGCTTCCACCCGTATCCCGGTATATCGGCTACTCTGGCTATTATCTTTTTAGTCGGCTTACGATTTAGATGTACATTTACCATGTAATTAGGATGGTCTTCCAGCATTGCCAGCAGATCCTGTTTTATTGCATCGAGTTGCAAGTCTATTTTTTCTGTTGGGCCAAGTTCTATATTGACTTCGACCTGCCCGGGGATCTCTGTCTGTCCGGTACTCTCTGTCTCTCCTGCGGAGGAAGCGTCAGGCTTGGCTACTACATCCACGGTTACGTCCTGAACAAAACTATGCTCATCTATCTTCGGTGAGTTCAATGCGGGTAAGAATCCTTTAATGGCTTCCGGATTGAATGAGAGCGTGCCCGGTCCTGAAGGAGACTCGTAGAGTACCTGGTAAGCCTGTCCAATGGTCTCTTGTGCCCCAAGGGTTATTTCAATTGATCCACTCCGTGCATGGGCAGACGGATTGAATACGTATATACCTGGTTCGCTAAACGACTGCGTGAGATCATCCAGGCAGGCAGATGATAGACCTTCGGCAATCTGGCGGGCCTGAGCAAACCTCCCTATTACTTCATCAACCACTTCATCTATCGAGCAGGCACATATAGAATCATGAGCTGCATTTCTTATTATCTGCCGCCATGCAGTCTCCAGCAGCTTACCCGGCCATTTCTCCTCGGGTAGCAGTAGCGCGCAGTATGGCTCAGTTCTCTTTTCTATCTCGAGATATGTTTTGTCGGCAGCTATCTTGACGTCTATCCTGTTTGATGCAACTCCCATAAGTAGATTTGCTCTTGCACCCGAGCGCAATTCGCCATTCCAGCTGGGAAGACTCTGTGTTGTGCTTATCTCGTCATGCAAGCCACTATCGACACCGATAGCTTCTGGCAGGCTGGCTATCTCGAGAGATACTCCCTCTATGCCTATGTTATTCCACCGTTCCCTCTCACCTTTCTCGCCCAGCAGAGTAGATGCTTTTGATACGGTTTTACCAAGGAAAGCCTGTGGTGGCTGATGATCGCTTCCGTTCATAACCAGCAATCTTCTGCTATGACTGATGAACGGCAGGAAACGTGTTGCAATTTCACGCAGGCGACCCAGAAGAACACGCGGGTCCTCTGGCAGGGTAACCCCATTTGAATAACCATCCACAAGATACTCAGCCAGGACAGTAGAGCCATCAGGGGCAGACCAAACGAACTGTGTACTGTCAATTGCTGCCGGCACTCCCCGCCATACTACTGCTTGGCTGATACCGGCAAGAGAGAGTATTTGAGGCATCTGCGCAATATGGCCAAACATATCTGGTAGGTACCCTATTTTCATAGGCTGTGCGTATCTGGATGCAGCATTCATTCCCACCTGGAGGTTACGGATCAACGTCTCTCCTGAAACGAGGAACTCGTCTACCAACACATACCAAGGACCGACACCCAGACGCCCATGTTCAGCCAGTGACTTGATACGCTGCGTGTTTTCAGGTCTTATTTCCAAGTAGTCGTCTATCATGGCAATTTGGCCGTCTAGCAGGAAGTAACTATATTCCGGATCGCTCTCCATTATCTCCAGCAACGAGTCGAGTACGTCTATCAGCTTTAACCGGAACCGCTGGAAAGGGAGATACCATTCACGGTCCCAGTGCGTATGGGGAACGATTGAAATTTTTAAGTCCACTTTATGAATGTTAGCATGCCAGCTTTAACGGGTAGAATGTCTTTATGCGTATTGCGTTTGGTACAGACGAAGAGACAGTCTTAACAGATGCGTTGCTCGAATCTATTTCAAAGATGGGGCATAGTGTAAGCTGGGTTGCTCGCGGTCGTGAGTGGCCGGAAGTAGGTAGGCAGGTGGGAGAAGCTGTTGCCGGAGGAAAGGCCGACTTTGGTGTCGTATGTTGCTGGACAGGTACCGGAGTGTCGATCGCTGCAAACAAGGTCAAAGGGGTAAGAGCGGCTTTGTGTACAGACGCTTCTACGGCACAGGGGGCACGGCGCTGGAATGATGCCAACGTAGTTGCCCTGAGTATACGACTTACCTCGCCTGAGGTGGGGCGTGAAATATTGGAGGCATTCTTTGAGACAAATCCAGATGAGCATGAGTCGGAGAGGATCTTGGCAGTAGAATGATGAAGCGCTTGGCCGTACTGGCTTCCGGTACCGGTACGATACTCGAGGCAATCGTAGCAGCTGGAATTGAAGTTTCGTTGGTCGTATGCGACCGTGAGTGCAGAGCACTGAAAATGGCCAGTGATTTTGGTATTGAATCGACTATGTTGGATAGGTCTGCTTATGGAGGCTATGGGAGCGCTTTTGACAGAGAAGGGTACACAGAGGCGCTTGTAAAATTGATGCAAGCACACAGTATCGACGTTGTTGCTATGGCCGGCTTCGGCACCGTGCTTGCTGCGAACGCGTACGACTATTATGGCGGCAGGATTTTGAATACCCATCCTGCATTGCTTCCCGCCTTTACGGGGTGGCACGCGGTAGAAGATGCTTTGAAATCAGGGGTAAAAGTGACCGGTTGTACCGTCCATGTAGCCACTGCTGAAGTGGATGCCGGTCCTATATTGACCCAGCGAGCAGTGGATGTGCTTGAGGGGGATACGGTAGAGTCGTTACACGAACGAATTAAACAGATTGAGCGTGAGATTTACCCGGAAGCCATAAGGTCGTTTTTGGCAGCGTTAAGCTAAGTATTTTAAGTATTACAGTCGGTATATGGAGAATGCTTTTTCAGCATGATCTACTCCTATCGATTCTTAGATAGCATTCTGGGCATTGGCGAGTTTGGCTGTCCATGTGTTGCTCCACTCTTCCAGGTATCTGCCCATTTCCACATCAAGGGGTTGCCGGCCGAAGTTACGTATGTGCTCGAAGAAGTGAGCAAGGGACCCGAGGGCAGATATGCCGAGTGCAGCAGCTTCTGGAGGTGAAAACCCGTGGCGCCTGAAGAGGTCAGCAAATATACCGTGCGCTTCATCCCATGCGGCACCTATTATCTTTCTTGGGGCATCTGGAAGTTGGCTGAACTCAGCTCCGATCCTTATCACAGCGCCTTCACCTGATAGAAAGATCCCTAAGGCTGTAACGATCTGTTGCAGCTCACGCTCAGGCGTTTCTGCAATGTCCAGTGCAAGTGTTGCTCGTACCAGCGAAAGTCTTTCCTTGTATCCACTTACTACTGCCAGCAAAAGCGCTTCCTTGGATTGGAAGTGCCGGTACAGTCCTCCAGATCCGGGAGTTAACAGAGCCGCAGCCTCAATGTCAGCTATACTCGTTGCGGTATATCCCCGTTCGGCGAAGAGGGCTGATGCTGACTCCAAGATTCTCTGGCGGGTATTGTTTCGCCGTCGGTCAGTAAACTGGCTGGTAATCCCTGTGCTCATTTATATAGTCTAGAGTCTGGTATGTTCAAATAGCTAGACAAGCTCAATCGAATGCTCCGGAATCCTCCCATCTCCGCATTGTTTCAGGGCTTACTATTCTAAGTCGCTCAAAGTCCACTAGCAGCTTGTAGAGTTGGCCAAGTAACGCCTTTGATGCCGGGGTGGATGCCACCGCTTGGTCAAAGGTTTCCTTTGACATATAGGGCTCCAGCTGGCGGGAGTAACGAACAGGTAGGAATTGGCGACGGTCTATAACTGCTTGGGCTCCCAGCTCAGTTAGGCGTTGTATCTCGAGTACCTGCTCATCATCCAGCTTGGGCATTCCCTCCTCGAGCCAGCGTCTGGCATACGCGATGTGGCGTGCCTCCTCCGAAGTGTGTGCTATGCCTATTTGCACAAGGATGGGATGGAGAGGCCTCCCGTCGTCACCCACAGGGTTTGATCTGGCTGCTTGATTCGACTCATCTCCTACGAACTCGAATAGAAGTACGTTTACCCAGAAAGCCTCCGGTTTATCACGTGCAAGTTCTTCCGTGAATTGGGCCACCATAGTGCTCCACCCCAGCTCTCCTGCGTCACGAGTACGAATATCAGAGTTTAGGCGTACCCATTGGTTAAACATAGCCATGTGCTGGCATTCTTCTGCCACCTCATGCAGCAGGAAACGGTAGCTTGGATCATAAGGATCCATCTGCCATAACATAGACAGTATGCCTTGGTTTAGCAGGTGTTCACCGTGGGCAACATTCCTCATTGTCTGTGTGGTTTCCCATCGCTCGACAAAGCTTCTATCTTCTGGCGAGAGGTGGTTTAGTGCCCCTGATGAGGAAAATACTGAATGGCCTGCCGCCACGTATGCCCACTCGCTTGTGAGTGGCACTGACCAGTCTATTACTTTTGGCTCAAATGGGTACCATCGCCTGGTTGCACTGGCATTTACCAAGCGCTCGGCCACCTTTTGCGGAACATCTACTTCTACTGGCATTGTATATATCCTCCTTCCCGATATATATAAGACAATTGGTTGCTAAGTTTGTTTATACTATATAAGTAAGTACCTACTTATATAGTATAGCAAATAAAATCAGGCAGATTTGTTCATTAGGCCATTTTGCAGGAAATGCTTTTTAACTATATTACTGTAAGTAGGATTTGTATCCCCCCTGACCTGGCATTATGGAGTGGAGGCGATGGAACTCGAACCCGCGACCCTCTTGATGCCATTAATACAAGTCCACTTTTTCTACCTGCTCATATGTATGCCATTATCTCTGACCTGGTAGTTTAGAAGTCAATATATGCGAAACAGTCAATATGTTCAAAAAGTCTAGTCACGAAATTAGTCATAATAGCTCATAGCAAGAGTTTGCTCCGAAATGCAATATCGTTACTGACACACCCATATTGTATACTACCGGTATCGCTTATCGTATGATGGTAGCTTAATTGGTAAAGTTCTGGACTCCAAAACCAGAGGATGCACGTTCAAGTCGTGTCCATCATGCTATATGCTGGCATCCTTGGTTGAAGATTAGTGATACACCCCCGTGGTATAATTAGAGTATGCAGGAAAAAAATGGCTGGGTCACTATGAGCGATGACCCAAATCACCACTTTCCGGTGATGACCATAGAAGAATTAAATGAAAAAGTCCGCAGAGAGGGCACCATTCCGCCTCGCGACGAATATCCTGTTGATGGGGAAGGCTACTTGCTAAAAACACCAGAAGAGAACTTTGCAAACCTAATCTATCACGATCAAATAACGCTTAATGACATACCAGAGCGCTTTAGAGAAAAGACCGCCGAATTGGTAGAGCTTCTCAAACTTGGCAAACGCCCCCCAACTGCTGAAAAGACTTGGTACTACTATCATGCCCGCAAGAAATGACCCCCATCCAGATTTACAAATAGATCAGATCGTAAATACGTTCAATAAATATGGGGTTGAATATGTGGTTGTAGGTGGCGTGGGTGCGATGCTGCATGGAGCAAAAAAAGAGACTTTAGATTTTGACGCAGTGGTCAACATGGCTAATGACAATATAGAGCGTCTAGTTCGCGCATTGGACGAGCTGGGTGCGTACATGCGCGTTTCCGGTGCACCTGACTACGAAATTAAGGGATTAACATTCAATAAGAAGTGGTTTGTCACTAGCCAGAATGTCACTAACTGGCGGACACCTGTAGGTGACATAGATATTATGTGTGAGATGCCGGATGCAGCCGATCACGGCAATGACTATCACACTCTTATGACCAATGCAGATAAACAAAAAATTAGATCGCTGCAAGTTTGGGTTGCTGGACTGGATGACATTATTGCTTCAAAAAAGTTTGCCGACCGCCCGAAAGATCAAGAAGCGCTGCCTGAACTACAGAGGCTTGCACAGATCGAGAAGGGCGTAAGCCAGAAAAAGGCCACCCCGCCCATGCAGCGTAAAACCAACAGACCACCGTTGGAACGATAATATTGCTAGTCGGGCGTATGTTGTCTCTGGCAACTGTCTGTCCATCTGGTCATAATCTGGCGTAAGTTCTGCCCGCTATCCTTAAGCATTACCAGCATCCTGTTGATGAAGCAGTATAATGTAAGTATGCAGAGAAAGAACGGCTGGGTGACCATGAGTGATGACCCCAATCACCACTTTCCAGTTAAGACAATAGAGGAAGTCGCAGAAGAGTTCCGCCTGTACGGTGGAGCTGATCCGTACGACGAATATATGGTTGACAGTGACGGATATCTCCTAAAAACCCCCGAAGAGATATTTGCTCTTCTTATCTACACAGGTGGCGGTCTGGGGGAGAATGGCATGAAGCTGGAAGATGTACCCGACAAATATGATAAAGCCAAGGTTATAGAACTGATTGAACTTCGCAGACAAGGCAAGCATCCTGAGGGTGCTGAGAGATGGGGGGATCGTGCCGTTAAAAGATGAACCCAGGCCAGACTTACGGATAGACACTATTGTTGAGGTACTAAACAGACACGGCGTAGAATACGTGACCGTAGGCGGTGTAGGTGCGACACTACATGGCGCAGAACGAAAGACCGTTGATTGTGACGCGGTGGTTAACCGAGCCAACGATAACATAGAACGCCTGGCTCATGCGCTGGACGAGCTGGGAGCGTTCATGCGTATCGGCAATGAATCTGACTATGCAGCCAAAAATCTTAAGGTTGACAAAAAATGGTTCGTCTCCAGTCAGTCTGTTACTAACTGGCGGACGCCTGTAGGCGATATAGACATTATGGCTGCAATTCCAGGTACCGTGGCCGACGAAAAGGATTATCACGTTCTCAAGACAAACGCAGATGAAAAAGAACTTGAATCATTGAAAATTTGGGTTGCAGGGCTGAACGATATCATCGCTTCAAAGCAATTTGCTAACCGGCCAAAAGATCAGGAAGCGTTGCCCGAACTATTAAGGATTGCGCAAGCCAACAGAGACGCAATCCAACGAAAAGCCATCCCCGACCAGCGGCGTAAACCCAACAGACCCCCGTTGGAACGATAGAGATTAGTCAGGCGGACAACAAGGGTTCTCAAATGTCGGATGCAGAAGTATTATTGCAACCAGATAAAGGCATCTTAGGTAGACATAAAGGACATATATGAACACCCAGACAGATATAGGGATGGCAGGCTCATGATTGCGCAGAATGCCCATCCAAGGGCAATAATGGAACGATTAGGGCACTCTACTATAAATGTTACGCTTGGCACTTATGGACACCTATTTCCTACCTTGGACGTAGAGTTAGCTCAAAAACTGGACAATGTATGGACTAAGCGAATACCCTTGTCCTCATAGTGTCCACGATATTTTGTACTCTGCCAATGCAAGTATTATTTACCTACTTCTACCAGCACTTATGGAGTGGAGACGAGCGGACTCGAACCGCCGACCCCCTGCTTGCAAAGCAGTTAAATACACTTTTACTGCCTGCGCCAATGTCCTCATACCTGTATCTACCTGGGCATTTAGAAGCACCTAAGTGCAACTACATGCAAGTAAGTACATCTTGTTTCTGCACGTTCATCGCGCGAAATGCAGGTGGAAACGAGGGGTAAATGGTTACTTTGATAGCATAACACAGCTGATCCATGGTGGTATATATATACTACAGGTAGAAGAGGATCGTAAGGATTTATTTTTCGTTGGTGAGCCCTGAGCGGATAAATGTGTGGTATAATGACATACATGGTATCTGCCAATGAATTGTACCCCAAGATAACTACAAGACAGAGGAACTGGATTACAGCTCTGGCGTTTTTGGTGGCTGTCATGATGGTGGCCGGTAGTGTACTTTTGTACTTTGGATTTCCCGGTGCAGATTTAGTTTTGGGCTGGGGTAATATAGGTATTCACACATTGGGTGGGATAGAGACTATCCTTGTAGGCTGGATTCCTCTTGCATACATCTTGCCCGTAATTGTTCCCTTGGTTGTGGTAGCTGGACTGGTGTTGATAGTGACAGCAAGCTACGAGTCCTATCAGGCATCAAACCAGAGCTGCGTTAAAGAAGATAGCCCGGCATTATCTACAGCGCTACTGCGACACAACCAATCTGCCAAACACAAGAGGCGCTTACATCTACAGCGTTTAATATCACGCCCAAACAACAAGGAGGACAGCCATGTCTCGGTTGTCCTCTCTTTCACCACCACGCCCGCCTGATACTGCACCCTGGCTTACTGCCAAAGAGCTAGCCGACTATCTAAGTATAAGCCTGCGCTCTGTAAGGGAGTGGACCCGCCAGGGTAAGATGCCCTGTCATTATCTTCCTGGCAGGCTGATACGCTACCACAAAGATGAGATAGACACCTGGCTACAGGGAAGAAAGCCATGAGCGAGGTGGCATAGATGTTACGCATCCACAAACTCACCCCCGGTGCAAAAGGCAATGGGGCTACCTATTACACCGAGCTCGCATCTAAGGACTTGGCGGCCTATTATGCAGGTTCCGGTGAGGCTCCTGGTGTATGGCTTGGAGGTGGATTAGACGACCTTATGGTGACCATGAATCACACCGGCAAAGGGGTTGCACCAAACACAACTATGGACGCTGACGGTGCGAAACTATTCGAGTATTTGAACTCAAAACAGTCCGCCATAGACCTCTTCCCTCCGCAGCGCCACCCATCAAAAGAGACCGGAGGGGAGTGGGTGTCGGGCTATGACTTTACGTTCTCTGCACCAAAGGGACTGTCCATGTTGGCTACCATGACCAACCGTGAGGATTTACGCAGAGCTATTTATGAGGCTCACGACCAAGCAGTCAAAAACGCTATGGCAGCAATAGAGGACGATATTTGTTACGGACGTGAGGGTAAGGCAGGCAAGAATCTGGTCAAGGGTGGTGGGCTAATTGCAGCAGCATTTAGACATCGGACAGCCAGGCCAGCCCATGAGGGTGATATCCCCGACCCACACCTACATAGCCATGTTGTAGTGGCAAATATGGTACGTCACCCTGACGGCACCTACGGAGCGCTGGACGGCCGGGCTATTACTGCTATTGGTAACCACATGGCGTTGGCTACAGGGGCGTTGTACAGAACAGAGTTATTGTCCGAACTGGAAAAAAGAGGGATATACCTGGAGTGGGAGTTCACCGGTGGCAAGAATGGTGTTATGGACATCGCAGGTATCCCAGATGAGCTTATTAAAGCATTCTCGTCCCGCCAAGCAGTCATCGAAGAGGAACTAGAGAGAGCTGGCATGATCAGTACAAAGGCCAATTTAATAGCTCGGCAAAAGACACAGAAAGCTAAGGATAAAGAGGTAGCCAGTGCTTCGGATGCCGACCTATCGACCCTCTTGCGTACTAAACTAGAGAGCTTGGGGTGGACAGCAGAGAGGTTGGATAGACTGCTTCAACCTAACTCGCTGTTCAAACAGCTTACCCAAAAAGACATCGTAGATGTAGCTAACACTCTCCTTGTCCCACCTGGCACATTGAAAGATATCCCAGAAGAACATCTAACCTTGAACCAGGCAACATTTAGCTATTGGGATATGGTGCAAAAAGTTGCTGTTGCTGCAAGCGTGAAGGGAAATGCCACCATCGCAGAGATCAAAAAAGCCGTAGATACTATCTTGGCAGCTGGTGGCGTGGTGGAGCTAACCCCCAACCAAGAAACATCTGGAACCTGGCAACGCAGGTTCACCACTTATGAGATATTAGAGCTGGAAGAGGCTACGATAAAGCTGGCTTTCGAGAACATCCATAAGCCACCGAGAGTGAACATTAAAGACCTGGATGCCACCGCATTGACTGATGAGCAAAAAGCCATGTGCCTGTATCTGCTGGGAAGCAAAAGAAAGATAGACGTGGTAGTTGGTGCAGCAGGCACGGGAAAGACCCATGCCCTAAAAAGGGTTTGTGAGCTATATCAGATAAATAACCTACAGGTAGTTGGCTGTGCAAAGTCAGGACGTGCGGCAGAGGAATTGAACAAGGGTGCCGCTATAGAGACATTTACCATAGACAAACTGCTAAGAGATGCCCGTAAGTCAAAGGCCACAAACCTCAAACCTGGCTGTATGGTGATAGTAGATGAGGCTGGAATGGCAGGAACCAGACAACTTGCGGAGTTGGCTCGATATGTAGATAGAGCCGGAGGGAAACTGGTGTTAGTTGGTGATGATAAACAACTTGGAGCGATAGATGCAGGTGGGCTCTTTGGGCATCTGGTAGAGGTAACCGACCATGTGGAGCTGACCCGGAATGTCAGAAATGAGAAACAGGCGGAGATACTGGCGAAACTACGGTTAGGACATGACACTACTGCCATCATCCAAAAATGGGAGGAGAGCAACACTCTACATGTACTTCCAGACAAAAACGAATGTCTGCACAGTCTTTTGTCTGATTGGGAAAATGACCTAACAACTGCCAAGCAGGTGACCCTGGATACAAGCATCATGCTTGCAGATACCCGCCATGATGTAGAGCTGCTAAACAGAGCAGCACGCATAAGGCGTATCGAGCGCAAAGAGATAGATGAGGGCATACAGATTGGAGATAACTCTTTTAGTGTCGGCGATTGGGTAATGACCACGAGAAACAACAAGATAGCCGAGGTAACCAACGGCACCAGGGGAATAGTAAAAGGGATATCCGATAAGTCTCTTGTTATTCAACTAACAGATGGAACCGCAAGAACACTCACCCGAAGATATGCAGAAGAAAACCTCACCTACGCCTACGCCTTCACCGTCCATAAAGCCCAGGGCATGACCTGTAAAAACACACACGTACTTGCCAGCGATATGTTGAGTAGAGAGAGCGGATATGTGGCAATGAGTCGAGCAAAAAACATCTCTCACATCTACACCATTGCCCCTAATAATACTACCGCCGACCCAGAAGGTACTACTCACGGCCACGAGCTGTCGGACACCAGACAAGCACAGGAACTACTGGCGAGCCACTTGACACAGGCTAAAAATGAGCAAGCAGCAAGTAAATATCTTGACCAGGCACGCATGGAAGAGGAAGAGGAAGAGCGTCAGGAGAGGCAGCGTCAGGCAAAAGACCCAGAGATGCAGAGACGAAGAGAAGCCATAAATCGACAAATGCGAGAGCAGGCTGAGGAAACTAAGCAGGCTAAAGCAAAGGCTGAGAACGAGCAGCAGGCCGTACTTGAGCGGATTAAGCGTAAGAAAGCAGAGGACAGGCAGGCCGGGCACACAGGTGGATCACCCAGTCCAGCGGTGGCTGCGGATACCTCGCCGCATCTTGACCGTGGTGGTGGATTAAGCCTATAGCGCACAAGGAGCCTCTATTTTGCCCGTAGAGACGAGTTAAGTTTGGCGTGGGAAAACTATATGTAGCAGTCACTACAGATCGCTGATAGGGGCTTGTAGCGGGTGCAAGTTCCCTGTTCTGCCGGTAGCGCATCCGATGCGGGACAAAACGGAAACTGTTTCCGTTCGGCGGTAAAAGTTTCCTGTTCGTTTTGTAGCGAAACGCGTTTCGCTACCGATAAAGTGCTTTACGTTCTCCCGTAACGCATCCGATGCGGTTCGGTGGTAAACGCTTTCTGTTCTACCGAACCGACACGCGTGTCGCCTCGGTGAAACTGCTTTAGATCTTGTACTTCTCCATAATTGTCACATACTTTGTGTATATTGCTTGTAGCTCCGGATCGTCAGATAAGATTTTTTCTAGCTCTCCATCTGTGAGTTTACGCAGTCGATCAAGGTGATCAACTGCGAGTTTTATCTCGGCATCACCAAGCGAATTGAACTTACTCATGTCTATATCATCTGGAAAAGACAACATAACAAGAGCCAGCTTCAGACGGGCAATTGTTTTTTCTGCCTCAGATAGTGCTGGCTCTGTGTAATCAATTCTCTCTTTTAAGCTCTGGAACTTACTTTCAAGGTACTCCATGCGCTCGCGTCTCTTTTCTCGAAACCGTCTTTGTGCCTGTCGTTGTTGCTCTTTCCTGTCCTCTGATATCACTGGCTTCTTGTTCATGCGATCTAGTATAGCATGTTTACGTAAACATGGTTACGTAAACAACTCTAGGAGTGGGACACGACGAAAATATTTGCCAGGTGAATCGGTTCCGTCCTAATATCGAACCAACTCCACTATCATCATTTATTACCTACATTCTCTTCTATTTTCTATATTATATAATCAACTTTTACTATCAAAACAAATATCATCAATAACAATCATCATCTATTATCATTAAACCTATCTAACATATAACACCTCTTACTCCGAGTTCGTCTCGCATAACGTTTAGGACAACAAGAAGTACCACAGAGGCAGGATGGCAATTGACGGATGCGAATGGTCACTTGCGAGAATGATCACTTGAATAGTACTCTGGTTGTCATTGCAAGGTTCACCGTGCTTTGTTGATCATGTGCTTTATCTCCTTGCGATACCCCGCAATCAGAGATCACAGCTTAACCAGGTATCAAAAGAATAGGAACACATCAATCAGTTGAGAGCCAGTGGTGCACAAATATCAACAATCAAACAATTATCACTAAAAAGGTTGACAGGGGGGGGGGGCATGGCGCGATAATACTACCAAGCGCAGCGACATAGCGACATGTGTTGAGCTTCATACTTTGGGTATAGTAATTGGTATAATTTATTAGAGGAGGATGTAATGGGTAGTATAAGGGCAATCCGGCGAAACATAAAGCGCAACGACCACAAGTCTCTGCAAAAGGTGGGCACACCTCAGAGGGCATTGGGAGTGGGATTAGCAGTAAGTGTCGCGGCTGGAATGGGAGTTCCCATTGCCATTGCATCACAAGGGGTAGCCCCATCTGCCGCTGCGGTGGCATCACAGCAATCAACGTCTGTATCTTCCGCTACGGGGTGTACTCCTGACGCGATCGTCACTACGACACCGATGAGCGGCGGGGGAACGGATTATGAGTTCAATGTCGGCAATGGTCAAGATGTATGGTCACCAGTGCCGCCAAACGGTTTTAATCCCCTGACGGCAACTGAAAGCCAGCTTACCGAATACGGGTTCCCGCTGAAGCCTACCGATCCCACAGCGCTGAAGCAGTGGGAGTCGCTCATGGCTTCCTATACAGGAACGCCGACACCGGCGATGTGCAATACGGGGGTCATTGGTGCTTATCGCCCGACATCACCTCCGACGCTGTTATCAGACCTGTTTGGCGGTTTCATGTCTAGTTCGACTGAGAATTGGTCGGGGTACCAGGCACAATCCGGATCGGATACACAATTTCGTGCCGTCTCTGGAAACTATACTCAAGCGGCGTTAACCCAGCCAAGTGGGACAAGTTGTTCCAACGCCCAAGAATCATCGTGGGTTGGCATTGGCGGTGCTAATTTTAACGAGGGGCTTATCCAGGGTGGAACCGCTTGGTCAGAGGGCAACTATGAGGCGTGGTATGAATGGCTGGCGCCAAACGAGGCTCAGCCAGGGACGATCTTCTCGACCGCGTTTTCAAACCTACCCGTTGCACCTGGTGACCCCGTCCACATCTATGTGTCCTATGAGATCGACAGCCAGACTGCCGATATCACTGTATTTGTGAATGGTCAGCACCAAAGTGCCATAGGAACCCCAGGGGGAAAGGTGAACTTCGTGGCTAACGACTATAACGGATCGTCGGTTGAGTGGGTTGACGAGCGTCCACAGAACGCCTCAGGGCAGCTTGTCCCGCTTGCCCAGTGGCAGAATGCGATTACATGGTCCAGCGGTGAAACAATGGTAGCCTCAGGTGCAACAGATACAATTCAACAGGCAGGTGGCCAGAGTATAAAGATGGAGGTTGGCAGTACCAAGCTTACGAGCGGAGGTACTCTAAACTCAGCTGGAAATGGATTCAGTGATACTTGGAAGAGCTGTGGGTGATGGGGTTCGCGTTTTGAACGGGCAGTCTCCAAATCTGGAGCGGCGTGGTGGGACGCAAGGAATGTTGCTGGAACACGAAGAATGCGAGAGTACGGCTGATCCCTTCTTGAGTAGCATGGGCAATTCTTTGGGGGAGGTGACTGATAACGCTGAAGAAGCCGTGGCTTCCCCGCTTGTCCTTTTGGCTCGCTCCCTCCGCCTCCGCACCATTGAGCCCAGAGATCACAGGGGCCTCTATGAGCTCGTGACGCACCAGGACACGTTGTTCCGTTGGCAGTATGGTGGAGTGTTGCCGACGTTCGATGATTTTGTCCGTGATCTCACCAAGCCGGGGGTATTGGCCCAGTTCGTAGTAGTGAGAGCGGGAAAGAATCTTCCACTGGGTATTGTGAACGCCTATCGTCCAGATCTGAGGAGTGGAACGGTATACATAGGTGAAGTACTTGCCCCTCCGCTACAGGGTACCGGTGCTGGCGTCATTGCCATGGCTCTGTTTGTCCGCTACCTCTTTACGAATTGGAACTTTCGGAAGTTCTACATGGAGACGTTGTCGTACAATCTTACGCAGTTCAGGAGCGTCGTTGGCACGGCATTTGAGATAGAGGGCCGCCTGAAGGATCACTACTATTACCAAGGGAAGTATTACGACATGTTTATCTTGGCGATGACGCGTGAGGTGGCCGAAAGGTATGTCTGCCATCTTTTGAGACCAGCTCGGCAGCCCGCCGAGAAAAGCCTTGTGCGCTCAATGGCATCCGGTGTCGTTGGGAGCGACGCATCTGCCAGTGGCAATGGTGGTGGAACAAGTGATTCCGACCGCTAGACAAACTCGCCGGATTGCACTGAGGGGGGTTGTCATGCTCATCATCGTACTTGTCCTTGCCGCATGTACTAGCACGCCTGCCCCTACGGGCAGTGTGAGGTCGTCGGCCGTTGGTCACCAAAGCAAGAAATA
>JAJZWU010000015.1 GCA_021846515.1 Actinomycetes bacterium | reverse complement strand
GATTTGGGTTTCGGAATTTCAAGAACTACCGGATACGAGCCCTACTCTATGCTGGCAGACCAAACTGGCGGGTACTTGGTTCAATCGTGGTTGGATGAGTATTGGCCCCGCTAGAATCCGAAGAGCCAGTATACTATCGTTTAGACCTATAAACGATAGTACATGCTAATATCGGTGTTCCGTGGCATGCTCTTTCTGATGTCGTTCACTGGGAGGTTCTGGGACACGTTCCTAAGCAATGAGTGCACCTTCGTGGCAAAGTAGCCACTGCTTTCGCTCGGTTCCATAGGCGTATCTGCCTATCGTTCTGTTTGATGCTCCATATGCATCTTTACCCACCACACTGCTTGATGGTACTACACGATGACATGGAATGAATATTGCTGCCCTGTTCCTGGAGCATGCACTACCAACGGCACGCTGCGCGTATGGACTACCACATTGTTCGGCAATTGCTTTGTATGAAGCTACCTGTCCGGGTGCTATTCCCAGGAGATTCTTCCATACGGATTTGGTGAACAAAGAGCCATCTTGGATGACCGGTATCTTTGAGCAAGCAAGTAGATCGCCTGCCATGTAGTCATTAACAGCCACAGCTGCAGGGTGTGTTGTAGATTTACGAATGTATATACGATCATACTTGGGGGAGATCATCGACACAAGATACTCCGGATTATCGGCGAACCCCGCTGCAAGTACCCCATCGGAATTGGCCAAGATGACAAAATCGCCACATGGTGTCTTGATGGTAGATACAGCCAAGCTATGCAACTGGGCTTGATGTTCTGCTCCTGGTCCCATTAGTATTCTACTGCGACATTGTGATAAGAGATGTTAGAGCATGCCACCATTGCAGCGTTGGAAGAGGTTGTGACAGCAACGAACCACCCTGCTACCGGTATACCTGGCTGGTTGGTTACGGTAGTGTCTAACGTCATATGTGCATAGCCGCTAGCAGCAGCAACTGATTGGGTGCTGGCTATAGTGTTTGTACTGGCAGTACTGTTTGCTGTAGAGCAGATCCCTCTTCCCAGCTCAAGGGTGTAGTTTGTATTTGGACTAAGGCGGTATGCATCAACCGATACATCTACAGCCTGCGAACTGCTGCTTATTTTGGCAATGCCTTCTACATTCGATCCGTTGCTGGGGGAGAGCACTTCTCTTGCTTCCATTGGTGCATATATGCTCATCTGCGCCGAGGCATTTTTACCATGCAACGATAAGAGGATCTCATTCATATGAGAATGCTCTATCTGGCGGGCGGCTGCAAGATCTGCCTGTTCCTTTTTGACTGACAGCATATCAAGGTAATGCTGGGATTCAGGATAGGAGACTCCTTTGTTCTGCACATCTACTACCCCCTCCATTCCCTCGGTTGTATCACTTATGTAATCGTATACACCGGGTGTGGTAAATGTAAGTGAATAAGTCTGGTGAGTGGCAAGCAGTCCCGAGCTGACTGGCGCTCCAAGTACACAGCAGGTATGGCCACCCAAAGGGGCAGTGGCAACAGCACTTGAGGGTGGGGGAGGAGGGTCGTTGTTCAAGAACCTCACCGTCTGGGGTTCTTTTGTCTCTACCGTCCAGGTTATGGTGTCTCCGGCATCTATGGTAATAACGCTTGGGTAAAATGAAAGACCTGTCAGGGTAATACTCCGGGTTTTTATATCACCTTGGCTCTGCGTGCCAATAGCTACATACCAAGTTCTCGGTCCGCTGTAGGCTACAGTAGATGGTTTTTCGGTATTGACCTTTGTTTTGCCTGCCTGTGAGTGTCCGACGGTAAATACTACCGTAAGCACTACGGCTATGATAACCGCCAGGCACAGTATGCCGACTGTCACGATTAGTCTCCGATGGTTACTTAATGAACTGCTGTCCATAGATTAACATGATAGCTCAACTTCGTACGGTTGTAGAGCGACCGCCATTTTGCACACCATAACGACACTTTATCAGTGTCGGCTAACAATGGTGTTACTTCTAGTATGGCAGCCTGGCCTTTCATGTAATGCTGATGTGCCCGATGTGCCCGAAAGGGAATGGGATGTCCCTTACTGAAGCGGCGGTCACCCCCCCCCCCCCCCCCCGTTCGGTAGGGCGTGTAGCAACATGTTTTGACAACAGTGTTGCAGAAGCATTCTGGTCCAGCCTAAAGCGGGAGCTCGTGCATCGTTGTAGGTTTGCAATTAGCAGAGGCCAAATGCATCAATGCTTGGATACATCGCTACAACACCGTCAGGTTACATTCGACCCTTGA
The DNA here is from genome assembly GCA_021846515.1 of Actinomycetes bacterium. Taxonomy (GTDB): domain Bacteria; phylum Actinomycetota; class Acidimicrobiia; order Acidimicrobiales; family JAMCPL01; genus JAMCPL01. Next base: position 36,915 of record JAJZWU010000015.1, on the reverse strand, counting down.
AGGAATCGCAACCGTCCACCGGACGCTTGCGCAAGTGGGAATTGTGTATAATAGGCGTAGGCATGAAGCCGCATAAAAAAGTGTCCGGCAAATGGGGGGAACTACAGGGGAATTAGGGACGTTTCCCAACACGGTGGCTATCTGCTGCCCGAAGCCAGCCAGTCTAGCACATCGTAACAGGATTTAGACCCACGCTCTTAGGTGGCCTCCCACAGTGTATTCCACAGACTTGCGCACTGGATTGGGTTGAAGATTCTTGTACCATTGAGGTTGAAGGACTTTGCTCCGTTGTAGAGAACCACCCCTCTTTCGAGATGCGTCAAACCCAGGCTATGGATATAATCCAGTCCTTTTAGCCAATCAGGAGTAAAGGTCGCCGCAGACTTTATCTCTATCGGCATAAGCCTCCTGCCGTCTTTGATCAGCAGGTCTACCTCATTACCTCTGCTGTCACGAAAGAAATACAATTCCGGCCGGAGCCCTCTATTAAATATCTCTTTCATTATGTCGGCTATGACCAGGTTCTCGTACAGGTTGCCTCTTAGGGGGTCATGAGTAGCCTGATCACGGGTAGTGATACCGAGAAGGAATGTTGCAAGACCTACGTCTGTAAAGTAGACCTTTGGGGATCTCACCACTCGCTTACGTATATTTTCAGAGTACGGTTGCAGCTCGAATACGACATAGGAAGCACTTAAGGCACTCAACCAATGTCGTATAGTTGTCGTGGATACACCACAGTCGTTGGAAATGGCAGTGAAGTTCACAATCTGGCCTGTTCTGGCGGCCAGTAAGGTCATGAATTTCTGGAATTGCGATAAGTCTCGTACCTGGATTAAGGAGCGCACGTCGCGTTCGACATATATCTGCAGGTAACTGTTAAAAAACCTTCTGGGCAGTAGCTGGTTTTCATGTACCCGGGGAAAACACCCTTGCACCATTAAGTCAAAGGGATCAAAGCTGGGGGAGTAGTTTCTAAGTTCATGGAGCGAGAATGGCCATAGCGTCAACACAGCAGTACGCCCCGCCAGGGACTGGCTAATTGCTTCATGCAACAACGGCTGACGGCTACCGGTTAGAATAAAACGACCCACTCTGCTATCCTCGTCTACAATGCCCTGGAGATAGGAGAGCAGCGTAGGCAAGCGCTGAATTTCGTCAAGGATAGCACCGTTTTTGATGTTGCTTAGAAAACCAACAGGATCATATTCGGCAGCTGCCCTGACGTCAGGATCTTCCATGGAATAATAAGGCTTCTTTGGGAACGATGACTGAACCAGCGTACTTTTCCCCGATTGGCGCGGCCCGACGATAGTAACTACTGGGTATTCAGTTGCTGCCTGGATCAACTCTGTGCAGATATCACGAGTAATCATAGGTTAATCTTACAGTCAATGTGTGCAAATAGCAAGTATAAGTTACGATTTGCACATTGCTGTTATGCTTACAGGAAGGATGGTAGACTAGCTGTATGGATACTTTGGAAATCATCCGGCAAATGAAAGCGGATCCCGCATTGGCGGAAGAGATGCGGGCTGTCATACTTGATGAAGAACTGCGCAGGCTACCGGAAGTGGTAAGAGAGCTTGCCGATTCGGTCAAGGCATTTCAGGCATCGGTAATAAGCAAATTCGATAAGCTGGACGGGCGGATGGATCGGCTGGATGGCCATATTAGTAATCTTTCGGGCAATGAATACGAAAGACAGGTGATACGAAATATCCCGACCATCTTGGGTTATTCGGAACCAGCATTTAGGGATGTCAGGATGCCGGATAAGAACGAATTGATTAAGTTGCTGGATGAGGCCGTAGAAGCAAATCGTCTGACAGTCGATGAAGCGCGTACCGCCATTCTTGCCAACTCTATAGCCGTTGCTAGCGCAAAAGGCGATGGGCAAAAAGTATGGCTGGTCGTAGAGGCATCAGTTACCATTGACGAGCAGGACGTAAGTCGGGCGAAAGACCGTGCATCAATTTTAGCGCGAGGAATTGGTGAGGCAAGCTACGGTGTTGTCGTCGGAGCGCATATACCCGACGAGCTTCCAACCGAGGGAGTTATTGCTGTACATTTTGCCGGAAAACGTATCAACTGACCAAATTACGGGCATATGCTCCCGGCTTTGGCCCAAATTTCGGGACACCCGCCCAAAGGTGGAGCGCAAGATCGGGCATCTCATGTTCCGCAAACACGGTGGACGAAGAGCCCGGGTACGCGGCCGCAAGAAAGTCGACGCGGATTTCGTTATACGCGGCGCCTCTGGATGCCCCGCCACGCAAACTTCGCACCTATTGCGACAATGCCCAGGATCAATAAGACAAATATCAATACGCCGCTTATGGATATCAATCCCTCGACCCCTCCGACGAAGGAACGCCAAGCGCTATCGAGAGCACGTAGAAACCCATTTTGCCGCTTGACAACTGGTGCGTGATGTACGGTGGGTAAGGTTTCTGACAAGTTGACCGTGAGCGTGGAGTAGCTGGTCTGGCTCTGGAGCGATTGCAACTGTTGTTGTAATTGCTCCAGTTGAGAATCTATGTTGTCGAGCTGTGCCTGCACGGCAAGTATGTCGCTGATACTCTGCGCTTTGGACATGATCACTATATACTGCTGATGGCTTGCCTGCAAAGCACTGATACGTGCCTGCAAATCAACGTACTGCCCCGTGACGTCAGTGCCGTTGGTCGTCATTGAGGTGACCTTTCCAAGAAGCACAACCTGGTTGACGGTTGATTCAAAACTATTCACAGGAACCTGGAGCGTGATGTTGGCTTGTGGGGCTTCCCCTGGGATATACTCACTTACCTGGGAGGAGGCTACGAAACCGCCGGTACCGGCTGCCAGAGAACCAAGTTTTGAAATTTCCTGATTCAGCGTTCCCTTCTTTATGGTTAGGTCTACCGATCCAACCTTCTCTACATAGGTACCCTGGCTGCCTACAGTTGGTGAGCTGGGGGTAGATGGTTGTGAGGTGGCGGCAGGGGATCGAGAGCTGCCAGAAGAGGGCGCTGTGATAGTGTAGTTGTATGCTTTGTCCGGAGAGGCCAGTGAAGCGCTATTGTGTACCATCCGTGTGGATGATGAGACTTGATGTGCTGGCTTCGGGCGGGTAACGAAGTACCCCATAAGCAGTACAAGCAAAATGACGGCTACTGCAGATCCCATCAAGACCTGCTTTCCTCTGCCTGGCAACCTATGTGATCTCGAAGGATGCCACATGTCTCTCTGTCCATCCTCAAGCTGGTCATCTTCCAGCACCTCAGGATCATCCACAGGATCCTTCTCGTGATCCTCTTGCTTTAGAGCGCTCAATATCTCTGCGAAACTGTTCTCCGGAGGATCTACGGTATCGGCAGCTTCCTCTAAATATCGTCGCAACAGCTCTTCATCTATCATTGTCATTTTCCTACCTCTTCATCGTGTATGTCTTGTCTGGTAATGCTCTGTAACGCTGGGTTTTCTGCAAGTAATCGTCTGGCCTCATGTAGACGTGATTTTACGGTTCCAGGGCGCTTCTTTATAGCTATGGAAATTTCCCTCTCGCGTAAATCGACATAGTAGCGGAGCACTACCGGTACCCTCAGATGAGCCGGTAATGCCTCGATGGCCGCCAGCACGGCTTGTTTAAGCTCAATAGATGCCGTATACGATGGCTGGGAGAAGTGCAGTCGGTCGATATCGATGCCAGTAGCTATATTGTCACGGTTGGCTGCAACTTTACGGAGCTTGGAGTAGCAGGAATTGATGACAACTCTGTAAAGCCATGGTTTTATGCTGGTTTCCCTGCTTATGGATGCCCTGAATTTCCATGCACGCAGGAAGGCCTCCTGTACAGCCTCTTCGGCATCGGCCTGGTTGCCGAGTATGAGATACGCTGACCGGAAGGCACGTTGGTAGTTGTCTGCTATACATTTTTCCAACTCACAAGTTCCGTCACTTACTTTGGGGACGAACTGGTCGCCCAATACGTTTTTGGATAGTCGCATGTATATTAAGACTCTGCAAGGGACCATTTGGTTCAACAACATATCAACAATTCCCAGCACGGTCTTTTATTGGCCGCTACAGCAAATACAATCTCCCACTTCAGAAAATGTCCGATAATGTATCTTATGTCAAGTTAATGGCAGATGTTACTACGATGTGCTCCACTAGCACTGTGTGAACTCCCGGCTCTCACGGATGGAGGATGCGCTCTCTTACGTTCAATGATTGGCTGGATGGCCTTTTATCGATGGAAGGACAGTAAGCTGGCATCGCATTTTTATGGCTAGTTGCAGTCTTACCTTATGCGACATTATGGTTCGGGTCTACCTTCAGGCGGCAACATAAAATCACATACAGGACCAGGCGAACGTGCCAGCCTGGTATCGAGTGTTGCCAACTTTGATCCTATGGATTCAGCCAGTGCTACGTACCATGCGTCGTAAAGCGTTATATTCGGATGCAGCTCCCACGCGCGTAATGCAAATGGGTAATACGGGAATAACTCTACCTGTAGGTTGGTAAGATCTCCATGGCAGACCGTAGCCATGTCGACTGATATATCCCTTCCTATTGTAGCACGACGCAATATATTTGCAGCTTCTACAGGCATGAGGTGCGGGGCGCAAAGAGACTGTTTCACTAAGATCGTTTCTGCCCACCGGCCCACCGGCCCAGAGTCGATCAAGGCAGCTACCACTACCGAAGCATCAACCACCAAACTCATCTGCGGTCGGCATCACGGTAGGCTATTATCCGCTCAGGCGTAAGCAGGGACCCAACCGTATCTTTACGAGAACGTATTTGTGCCATTAGGATATCTGCGTCAGGACTGGAAGCAATTTCAATGAGTCTCATCCGTAGATACTCTTGCAAGGATCGTCCTGATAGTGCTGCACGGGCAGCCAACTCGTTCTTTGTCTCGTCGGGAACATCACGTATGGTAATAGAAACAGACATGCAATTATTATATCATCTGTGCCTGCATAATGCATGTATTAACCAAAATATCCCCGATACTGTTGACCATGCCGAATCAACTGGGATTCTGGAATCTGGCCACTGTAAACGCCATTATTATTGGTATATCGCTTGCAAAGATGAATAGTGCAATCGTGAGTATGGCCAGCATACTCCCCCTTACGTGATCATAAGCGAATACATATTCCAGCATTCCAGCTTCTACGATGTACTCCACTATCACCCAGCGAAGCACCAGAAAGAACTTATCCCAGGCAAATGGTCTGATTCTGCTTACCGTAATACATGCTGCCATTAAAAATGCCCCCGATGCTATAAGCAGCCCGATTATAACTCCCATTGGTGCATGACGAGGTAAATATGATGCCATATACACACCATCAATTACGATGATAATTAGTGAAATGAGGGCAATCTTATCTACCGGTGGTATGGGGCGTTTCCAGAAGTCGGCATCTGCCCTACTCCCCTCCTCTGCCGGTGTCTTGACATCAACGGAATCCAACTTGCCAGTGCTGTTCATAGCGTTGCCACCCTGGTCATGATAATGAGTGTAGCAATCTGCATGAGACCTAGAATTGCTGCGCCATAGACAAACCTGGCCATCAAGCGACTTATTATCTCCCCATTTGGTTCGGGCTTTTTCAGCTCAAAGAGTATTGCGAGGTTGGCCGGGCCAAGAGTCCCCATGGCTACTACCAACATCACACCGACAACACAGAACGCTGCTATAAGCCAAGCATGTTCTGGTGCTGCTGCCTGCAGGTAGTGAGATTTGAGAGCCAACTGGAACCCACCGGCCAGGGTCATGGTTACCAGTACGGGCATGATAATGATCATCTTGGGCATGAACCTTCGCGAGAACTCTACTCTGGCCGGTATTGATAGTTTTGCGAGAACCATAGGTCCTATAAAGAGACCAATGAATAGGTCGGTTGCTGTCCACAGTCCCCCACCGACAACATGGAAAAAATCAAGTGCCCACAGTTTGTTGGTGGCTATTGCTACGATCAACCCTATAATGATAATTGCAGCAACCGGTATTCCCTTAAGCGGGACGATCCTGAAATCGTCCGAAGGAGAACTCTGCTTTTTGTCGATTTTGCTCGTTGTTTCTTCTGTTACTATGCCGATTGACATAATTTAATATTAACAAATACATGTACCATTTGCGTACCATTTGCCGCTTATTTTTTAGTTGGAATTTCTGTTTTGTATCATAGTTGTAGCATCTATTGTGAAATTGCCTTGATCGGTCGTAATTATGGCCAAGCTGCCAGCCAACCAGATAAATAGAACTTACCAACACTCCTATTAGACTAATGCACATGGAATATGAAAATATATCGTCTTACAATAATTATTCAATAGGTGAACCTACGGTATCCAACAAAGACGGTATTTACGACACAGATGCCCTTCGGAATAGTGGCAAGAGCCAAAAGCGTAAGATATCTTTTCGTAATGCTGCCTATGCGCAACATGGAGCCGGATTGCCCAACTGGCTGGTGATCATAATAGCAGCTGCAGGAGGGTTAACAGTAGCAAATGTCTACTATGTGCAGCCCCTTCTTCATGATATAGCTGTCGAGTTCCACACCACTTCAGCTACAGCGGGCATGCTTGTAACTGCTACCCAGTTTGGCTTTGCCATAGGGATACTTTTACTACTTCCGCTTGGAGACCTGGTGGAGAGGAAGAGGATGATCATCTTGCTACTTGTATTGTCTTCTGTCACCCTCGCCGTGTTTAGCCTATCTCCTTCTCTTGCTCCACTCGAGATGATTGCCGTGGGTATAGGTGCGACTTCCGTGGTGGCCCAAGTGCTGGTATCCTTCGTAGCTACCGTATCTACTGTGCATAATAGAGGAGCCATGGTTGGGCGGACAATGAGTGGCCTGCTACTTGGCATAGTACTGGCTCGAACAGTATCTGGAGCACTGGCCCAAGCTGCAGGTTGGCGAAGTGTCTACTGGATAGCCGCTGTAGCCATGCTAATAATGGCACTACTACTCTGGTCGGTACTACCTCGCCTGAGGCCACAGCTGGATATTGGTTACCACAGATTGTTGCATTCAGTGTTTGTTATCTTTCGCGAAGAACCAATACTTAGGCGACGCTCTCTCTACGGCGCTGTAAGCTTTGCTGCTTTCAGCGTACTTTGGACAAATCTGGCTTTCTTGCTTTCGGGGGCGCCATATCACTACGATACTATTGAGATAGGATTGTTTGGCTTGGCTGGTGCGGCTGGATCGACTTGTGCTTCAATAGCAGGGAAACTGACTGACAATGGTCATGGCCGTATGGCTTCCGTAGTCTTCTTTAGCTTTACTACGTTGGCGTTTGCGCTTCTCGCCCTGCCGCTCACCTCTCTGGTGCCGCTTTTGGCAGGAATCATCCTTTTGGATCTGGGTGTGTGGGGGGCTCAGGTTTCCAACCAGTCTCTCATCTACCGCCTTCGCCACCACGCTGAGGGTCGCGTTACCGCTATATACATGGCCTCTTATTTCATAGGCGGCACTATAGGTTCAGCAGCTTCCGCAGTGCTTTACGAGAAAGAAGGGTGGCTGGCCGATTGTGCCCTTGGGGCATTTTTTGGGTTGATAGCGATTATATTCTGGCTAACAGAGACGCGCCGGCTGGGTGATTACTATTCTCGTCTCACGCCTGTAAGGAAGTAGTTGTTTGCTGGTTGTGGTGAGACGAGAACCAATCTTAGGATTGGAACCTCGAAAGAGGTGAAAGTGAGATGTTAGCTATTGATAACTCATTTGCAACGGCTAGCCACTCATAACGGTATATTGCTGTCAAAACCGGTGGGAGAGGCTCATGGACTGCCATACACTAGCGTTGAGGATGTCTAAAGTATTCATACGCGTGATATTATATCACCCGTGTAACACTTAACTATAGAGCCTAGCAAGACGCAGCTAGAGCATAGGTAAAACTATTTTTAGGTATTTATGAAGCCCAGTACCGTCAACACAGTGGCAGGCGGGAATGACGCGAGATTGCTCATCTTGCCCGACCGGCTTAAATCCACAAGCCGAGTGGGAGTACCCGACGTGGAGCTGGGAACTATCCCGGTTACAAATATGCCACCAGATGGAGACCATACTCCTTGTGGAGACATGTCGTTGTCAATGTTTGTCAGCGGCACCGGCGATGACCTGGGTGAACCTGGAGTCCATACGGAGTATTGCCAGTCGTTGCTTGTAGCCTCTGCAACCAGTGTCACTGATTTTAAACCAGGGCCCGGAAGCACATACATCTGAGTAGCTTTAAGAGATACCGCTGTTGGAGAAGGAACGGATCGTCCTACGTGTAGGCTTATATATGCAGGATTTCCTTTTGACTGGCAGTTGCTTGATTGCGTACCGACGTTGGTTTGACTTTCCGGTTGCTGTTGGCAGGCGGGGTAAGAGTACGCGAGCGTTCCATCAGTTAAGGCAGTGATGCTTAATCGGGCGCGTGCTACAGGTAACACTTGGTTGAGCCTATTGTTGCATGCGGCAAACTCAGCATTGGGTGGTGGAGGAAATGTCTGTGGATAGGCGTAGTACAGTGGCTCCACATCCATGTAAAGGCAATCGGATGAGTAGACGTAATAGGGCTGTACATTCAAGCCATTGGTGGTCCCATTGGACTGGGCAGATCCCAAAAATCCTGAGAATGTGGAGTCCGACCACGACCATATTTGAGTAGTTGCACCACCGGGTGACACCGTCCAGGCATAGCTATTGGGCGACTCCTTTATAAAGCCGTCTATATACCCATTGCCGGTGTACATTGGCCCTGCAATACCCACAGTGTCCTCCCCTGCTACCTGGAATGGCAGGTAATAATTGAATGGTGCTGCTACAGGCAGACTGGTGATGGCATGCACGGTTCCATCCTTCAGGTCTACCAAGTCTACTGCCTGCATGCCATTGGGTACGCCCGCAGTGTTTTCCTCGGTAATTAGCACAAGAGCATGACTGCCGTCTGGGAACAGCTCACTACCAAAAGAGCGACCAGAACCGAGTAGTGCAATCGTATGGACATGTCCGGTATAAGGGTTTATCTTGTCCAGTACGACCTGGCGAGCAGTGTCGATGGGGTGAGCCTGTTCGGTGGAGCCAGTCGGGCCTGTCGACGGTTCATCGGCAAGTACTATGACATCCGACATTCCTCCCGAAGACTTACCAACGATAACAGGTGAGCTGTTGGAGCCTGATACGTTACGATGAGATGATGTTGAGGTACCACCCGCATGTGACGAAACGTTCGATGTATGCAACCCCGGCGAACCCACATTGTGCGGCATTCCGGCAAGGAAGAGCGCGGTAACACCGGCAATCAGCATGACGACTACGATTGTACTTGCAGATATAATCGCTTTACGTGATAGCATGGCATGGCGAATAGCATGACTGTCTGATCTGGTCGACCTTGGCACTGCATGGCCAGAGGCTGGAAACCGTGACGATACAAGCTGCCATCCTCCATATCTCATAGAAAGATGGTGCGGAAGCGCTACTGGGGCTATGGCGGCCAGTACCGCCTCCGGCGCAATCAACTCGTCGCCGAGACGTCTGCACGTATCACAGTATCGCATATGCTTGTCTATAGTGATTCTCTGCGATGGAGTGAGTTCTCTTACCTGACCAGGCACCAATGCAGCGAGTTGGTTGCAGCGCGATCTATTGCGGACTACCAAAAGATTTCTCACTGCTCCAGCCAGAGACTCTCTTGCCCGGTGGATGAGCACGGCGGTATGGGATGTCCGCATGCCCAGCACCTCGGCAACTTCAGCAGTAGATAGTCCTTGACGCACTGTTAGCTCAAGTATCTCGTGTTGCCTGGAATTAAGACTGCTTGCTGCCGACCAGACGAGTTCAGATGCTTCAGCGCTTAAAACAGCCATTTCTGGGCCTATCGTGGAAGATTCCATTTCTGGGGCATCTATGACAGCTTCTTTGCTATGGCGGTGGAAATAATTCATTGCCTGGTTGTGGGCTATCTTAAATAACCAACCCTTCATCTTTGCCGGATCTCTCAATGTAGTTCTCTGCTCAAAAGCGATTAAAAAGGTAGCCTGTAGTATATCTTCCGCGGCTTCGGGGAAACGTACCGTTCGTACAAGGTAATCGTAAATTCCGGGAGCGTACCGCCTGTAAACTTCGGCGAACGACTCATCATCGGCTACATTGCTATCGTTGCCCGACTCCCCTGCCTGCCTGTAGTTGGGTCGATCGGTGGCGACCTCCGGCTGCTTACCGACTGCTCTTGGCTGGTCGCCACCGACTCCCTGCGTATCCTTCTCCTCTGCGGCAGATGACGGCTCAGTGTTATCCATACTTACCTGCAGATCACAGACTGCTACGAGTCAATTATATGGATGAGCCTACAAAGTTGGATACTGCCATGTGGACCCGCCGTTTCCTACCATGACCATTACATCGGTGCCTGCATCCCATGCCATGCCATTTTGCCCGTCACCTCCTGGTGGGCTCGATTGTGGACTCGCCTGTGTCCAATTGGTGCCATCCCATGTCCAGGTGTCGGCAAGCGCGTTGCAGTTTTGACTGTATCCGGCGCATCCTCCAAAGAGGATTATTTGGCTGGTGTTTGGATCATAAGCCATCGCTGCCTGGGCGCGTGCAGGAGGAGAATTTGTGGGACTAAGCTTCGTCCATGTCGAGCCGTTAAAGCTCCATGTGGCATCGAGTGCAGTATCACCCTGGGAATTTCCCCCGCAGGGCGCGTTGCTGGGCGGACTGGAATTATAGTAACCACCAAACAGCAGCACAGTGGAACTGGAAGAATCGTAAGCCATCGACTCCGTGCAAAGTGGACCGGGACTTGCGGCAGGCGAGAGCTTTGTCCAGTTGGTACCATCCCATGTCCAGGTATTACCTGAGTCGGTATATAGGACAATGTCACCAAGGGCGGCATCGTATACCATGGCCTCATTCTCTCCTGGTGCTGGGCTCGTTACCGGAGATGCCTTGGTCCAGTTGGTACCGTCCCAAATCCAAGTGCTATTTGAGGCGGTGATATTGACATTGCCGGTGACCATCCCGCCGAACATTACTACAGTATCATTGGCGGGATCATAGGCCATAGCCTCTCCCCACCTGGGTGAGGGAGTAGCGGCTGAAGACTGCTGTTGCCAGGAAGACCCGTTCCATGTCCAAGTGGTGTTGGACCCAGCATAGAGACTATTTTCCGCGCCGCCGAATAGTATTACCTCATTGGTGTTGGCATCATATACGGTCTGACCATACATAAGAGAACTGTTTGCCGGTGCGCCGGAAAGTGGTGCCGTTCCGGTGATCGGAGTGGCTGGCAGTGCCTCTGTCCAAGTTGTAGATGCCGCGGTGTAATACCCCATGACGTCTACCACGACATCAGCAGAACCGGAAAAGTTATACAGATCTACCGTTCCACCCGGCGCCATGGTGGCGACTACCATATTTGCTCTGGTCACACCCGCCGTCCAGTTCAGGTCGGATACTGTGGGCATTGTACTGTTTGTGCCTGGAACACCGGGATAGACGGTCAGGTAACTGCTTTTGGTGGTGTCGGTAACTGTTACGTTAAGGACGACTGCCGTAGGAGGAGTAGTTCCCGTTGATGCCGGTGAACCTCCCAGTCCTGCAACCTGGATTTCAATGGTCTGGTAAGACGAGTTGGCAACAAGAGTATGGCCGGTGCACTGGTCGGTAAGCCCAGATACGCTGGAAGATCTGGTGTCACATATTCGTTGCGGAGAAATGGGCTTGAATAGGCTGCCCGAACCTACAGGTGCAGAAGAATCCAAGTAGTAGCCGGTAATATCTACGATGGCGTCGGCACTCCCAGCCGAACTGTAGATGTTTATAGATCCGTTGGTTCCAAGTCCGATTATTGCACGGTTTGGCACCGTTTCGTAAGGAGAGAAGTTCACGGTGGATGTCTCAGGCCTATTTGTACCAGCTGGGTATACGGTGAAGAAGCCGGAGTTGCTTGGGTCTACTGCAGTGACGTTAACAACGACTGCACTTACCCCTGTAACGGGCAGTGTGCCATGACCGGCTACCTGTACCGCCAGCACTTGGGATGAAGTGCCTGCAATGAGTGTATGTCCGGTGCATTGATCGGTAAGCCCAGAGACATTGGATGGCCTGGTGTCGCAGATGCGGTGAGGTGAGATTGGCTGGTAGTCACCAACTCCACTCGATGAGCTTGCAGGACTGAAGTATCCCTCTACGTCAGCAATTATATTCGTAGTACCATCTGAGCCGTTGTAGATACTTACATCTCCGTTGCTTCCCAATTCCACGGTGACCAGATTCGGTACTGTTTGGCCGGCCTGCCAATTGAGGTTGGATGAGGTAGACTTGGTCGTCCCGGTGGGAAATACGGTAAGAAAGCCTGGTGCAGTTCCTTCCGTCACCGTGACGTTTATAACTACCGCAGTAGCGCTTGATGGTACGCTACCGGAGGTACTCTCGCACGGTGTGGCCCCAACTACCGTAAGGGTAACCGTTGCGTTTGGCCCGAGAGGCCCAGAAGGAGTCACGTTGCCACATCCGTATACCGGTCTGGTGTCTGCAATCCGGAATGGCTTGACGCCGGTATAGGCCTGGCTGCCTGCTGAGGTGGAGACTGAATTGGCAACCGGTGTCACCTGGCCTCCAGATGGTGCTAATGGTGTTGCTGCGTTGGCAGCCTGAGAGGCCGGCAACAATAAGACGCCTATAAGGTTTACGGTTACTATTATCAATGCTGTGATGGCGGTACTTGCTATCTTAAGCTGCCGCCTCTTAATTCCCCATCCGTTCCCACCTGTCTGTATGTATTGCAGATACGACATTATATCTATCCTCCTTAATCCAGAGAGCGTACTTAGCCTCTCAACTTGCCTATTAGTGAACATTAGGTGGTTCACTACCTATTATCACATATATAGACAGTTATTGCACAAAATTATTACACCCTGGCTTCGGGTAATTTTTCCCAGCAATTTTTATGTGCTCCCTCATCAATGAGTTGCTTATTCACGCTAAAAGAGCATAAGTCGATTGGAATGTCTATAGTAGAGAATTGTATTTATGCAGTGTAAAGTATCTTCAGTAGGGAGGTCTAATACACACGATCAAGACAAACAACCATAACACCAGACAGAGAGGGAACTGAGCAGTTCGGGATCGGTTAACATCTATACCTCCACTGGAAGCAACGTAATCGTGGATATCGTAGGCTGGTACTCATGATGTTGAAGCGGCGGCTAAGCTGAAGTAGCACAAGTGGCTGTAGGGAACTCCTTAGTGTTGCTTACTAAAGATTACCAACTCGAGAATTGGATCCTAGGAGTTCGCTGAGCGTCACCGGTTGCAGGTTTCGATTGTGCGCCTCTTCTACTATGCGTGGTAGTGCCTCATAGGCGACCTTCCATGTTCCGGGTGGGCTGGTGGTATCGGCATCGTGAAGCAGCACTATGAGACCATCGCTAAGACGATGGATAACACGACTGGCAACCTGCATGGGATCGCTCGTCGTCCACTCCTTCCCCCAGGCTGACCATAGCACTATATCTAGTCCGTAGTACTTTGCTGCCATAAGCGTAGTACCGGTTATCACTCCCTTGGGAGGCCTGAACCAGCGCACATGGCCAGGACTGTCCAAGCGGTCAACCTTGTCCGGATAATCAATACCGTACTGATCAAGTGCCTCCTCCAGTTGCTGCTTGGCGCGTGCCACATCCTGCCATATCCACCATGGTGGTCGTAGGAGATGGGCGACATGGTTATACCCATGGATGCCGATCTCATGTCCTCTGTGTGCAATTTCTTGAACTACATCTGGATATGATGCCATCATGGCACCCAGGCAAAAAAATGTTGCCCTTATTCCAAGGTAGTCAAGGCGGTCAAGCACGGGGATTGTAGATTTTGAGTCGGGGCCATCATCAAATGTAATTGCAATCCTGCCAGCCTGTATTCCAGTGTTCTGCGTGCCGTTTGCCCATGCACCATTGGTCAGTGCGCCGTTGGACTGCATGCCGTTGACTCCCTTGTTGCCAGCCTGTGTACTCCCGGCAAAATCAAGGCTGGCTATGGGCTGATCAGCTATGGGATGAGCAGATGTAACTCCCCCGCTCCCCCGCCATGTGCACATTCCCCAGGGGAGCCTTACGACACCTGACCAGGTACCAAGAGCGAGTGCCGAAGGAAGGACATGAAATATTCCAGAGGCCCCCAGCGCGCTAAGAGCTGCTTTGGAAATTATGCTATGCAATTCGGATGAATGTGGCGTATGTAAGCGCAATGAGACTGTTAAAACTCAACTGGCAACTACTCAGGATGCGCCAGCAGGACGTTGCAGTGTCTGTCTATACATTCCTGCCTCTCCGCTGTCAATAATGGCGCTGGATACCTTCTCAAGCAAGCCAACCAAGATATTCTCCCTTTCGCCTATCTCATCTACGAGCGATTGCTCGGCTCTGTCCGTGGCATCTTCTATGGAATCTCTCATCTCTCTGCCTGAATCAGTCAATGAGCCGTCGTCTGATATAAAACCTTTTTCAATCAGCTTGGTAGAAGCATCCTGTATATCGGTTTGCGACCATCCTCTCGTGTAGGTAAATGATCCCGAAGGTACTCCATACCAGAGTTCAGTCAGGATTAGTATTTCTACTGCCTCGAGCCCGCCGGCTACCCATGCAGATACATGAGTATCGCCACGGCGTTCACGCACCAAATCGCATCCCCTGAATAGAGCACCAATAGGATCATCCGGCCACGGCAACGACCTCAAGGCCGCAAAGAGGGGGCGCCCATCTACAGAGACTGAGTATGCGGCATTTTTGAGAATTCTCGCTGCTTCTTCTATCTTATCGCTCTGCAATGTCATAGACTGTGAAGAGATTATTCGTTTGATAGCTGCTGTTGCACTTTGGAGCCTGGCTTCGAGCAGAATAGACGGTTCAGTTATGTCCCAACCCGTCTTTACGGCAGATGCTACAATCTCTGGGTTGAAACTGCCAAAGATGGCGGCTACCACCTCACCTGGAAGTTTGCCGAGACAAGCGCTTCTCGAACAGAAGTAGCCGGGTATAAAAGTAAGCCCCAACTTTTCGTATGCCTCTTTGGACTCTTGAGCAAAGTAAACAGTCGCGGCTATAGGTTCCACAAGATCTCTCAGTTGTCTTGGATTTATCATGTATTACATACTAGCGCAGCTTCTCGCAAAATTAGCACTCCTTGCTGTTTTGTGTCTGTTTTGTGTGGGCAGATGAGCATTTCGTAGATCTGTATCTGATGCCGATTAGCCGCTCCGTCCATGGAGCAACTTCTCTACGGTAGCCAGGTATTTGCTGTAGACGGGATTCTGTGGTGTCCAGTAAACTGCAGCCTGCTCTTCCACCGCTGCGTCTTTAAACAGTACACGGGAATGGCCAGGTGTCAGGCGGGCAAGTGCGACCAGTATTTCAGCAAGTTCGTAGTGGTACTGGCTTGCAACAGGGACTGCGCTCACCGCGCGTTGCATATAAGACTGGGCTTGCGTGAGATTGTATTTTGCAGTCTTTACGCCGGTACGGGCATCATTGGTTACACCGGCTGCCGCCAGATCGACACCGGCTGCTGCTGGATATGTGCCAGCCCATGGATTGAGTGCTATAGCGCGATTTATGTCGGAAAAGAATGATTTGCTTAAGGATGCAAGCTCTGTGGCGCTTGCTCCGGTCTTTGCCGTCTTTGCATAAGTGGATTGGATTTCGGTTGCTGCCCAGTAAGCGTGGTCCGCTCTCCACGGTTTTGTGATGCCATAAACCGCTATAGCGGTAATGACAACCAGTACTATAGTGGTAATCGTTGCTGCCAGAGGTACACTCAGGTAACTGCGCCGGCGAGAATGATTTTGGTTGGGAACTCGATTGGTCGATGTTGTAACGGCATGGTGCTTTGTGGATTTTCGCAAAGGGGGAACAAGTACCGCAAGACAGCCAAGCAACAGCCACCAGGAGAAAGCCAGTGCTATCTGCTCGGTGTTGAACATGTCCTGTACGAGAAAAGCGGCGAGAGCCGCCACTATAGCGACCAACGTCAAACGGCTGTTGGTAGCGCCCATTTCGCTTAAAGTGGTACTTTGGCGTAATTTGGCCGTACGGGGTTTTTGCGAGGACTTTCGTAGTGCCTTAGGTGACGACGGCAGAGATAAATTGTCTCCCCTGTTCTGCGGCGAATCGCCAGCTGTCTCTGCAGTACGCAGCTTACCGTAGCCTTTCCATGACAATAGAGCTGCGTAAACTACTATTGCAAGGATAATTATTAACCCAGTAAGTCCTCTATCGGCAAGCACGTTTACAAACATGTTGTGTGCACCATTGGCAGTGTACGCAAAACCGATTTGGCGTGCCCAGGCGGCAGTCTCGTAGCGTGGGAATACATATACAAATGTACTCAAGCCGGTTCCGGCAAGAGGATGTGCTATCCCTATGTGGAGGCCGGCATCCCAGAGATCAAGCCTTCCCCTGACAGTACCCCCGGATGACAGCAACCTTGAGAACTTTGCTCCAATAAAGTGGGCACCTTCGGTCGTTACCAATGCCATTCCGCCCAGTACCGTACAGGCTATACCTATCGGGGCAATTGGGTGGCGACGGATTTCAGGCCACATTCCGTATACGAGAACTACCCCACCTGCCAGTAGTGCTACCCATGCCCCGCGAGCTCCACTTTGAAGTAAAATGATCAGCATGACGGCCGAGAGAAGGTAGAGTCCACGGCGGAAAACTTTTTGTTGCGACGACTTGGCTGCAATCATGCAAATCGGAAGCGCCATAGATATATACCCACCCAGATCATTTGGGTTGCCCAGGGTGGAAAATACATTTGGAGCTCCAGACTGCCAGTGAACGAAGTCCCAGGGGGTCACGTGCATGGTAAAATCATGCAGCTGTATCAGGCCGTATATGGCAACGACGCTGCCTGCGGCAATACCAAAAACTTCAATTACTCTCTTTATGTCAGGCGGATCAAAGGCCTCGGCTGTACCCAGGGCAATTACGGCAAAGGCCAGAATTGCATAGAGGCCATCGTAGGACGATCTGTATCCAAGCAGACTGAGGTGAACGTCGATACTGGTAAGAGTAGAGAGGATGCCAGATGCTACCCATGCACATATTAAAACCAACAAACCTACCCGGAAAGGAGGAATACGCCAGTTACGAACGGCATCGACTACCTCCAAGCTGCCAATCATAAGCGCACCAATTACAAGAACAGTGAATTTTGGCAAGTTGAATGCTTCATGGGTATGCGGATCGAACAGGATCGGAATGATTAGAGCAAGGGCAATGATAATTACTGCCCTGGCTGCGCGCAATGCCTCCTTTCCTCGGACCATGTCGACTGTTACTATTGCAGTTCCAGCGATTGCTGCCACGAGTACAGCAAGAAAGAGGGCAAACGACCAAGAGGTGAAAATACCACCCTCGTAGGCAATAAGAATAAGCAGCCAGGCGACAGCCGTGGCTCGGATAAGTTGGACTTTTGTACTATCGGTCACATTGTACTGGTGGCGAGCTTAAGGACATTACCCGTAGTAGCCCTCTATGTCCGCAATTACCTCTACAGAGCCTGCATTGTTGTATATGGAGATCTGGCCATTTGCTCCCACCTCTGCCACTACGAGGTTGGGTATCGTAGTTCCTGCAGTCCAGTTCAGGTCTGATGCAGTTGGCTTGGATGAGCCGGATGGCCATATGGTGAGATAGGAACCCTTAGTCGTGGCTGCGACAGTTACATTCAATACAACTGCTGTAGCAGTAAGAGGAACAGACCCTATACCCGCAACCGTGAGGTTTTCTGTAGATCCGGCTCCAAGTGGAGTAAAGCCAATGTTTTGAGATGGGATGTTCTCTGCTGCGCAATACGGTGGAGAGGGACTTGTAGAACAACGACTGTCTGCTATTCTTGCAGGAGAAAGAGGGGTATAGGAAGCCCCGCTTCCCGAGTAGTATCCTGAGACATCTACCAGCACGTTTGTAGTGGTATTGGATACTATATCTATCTCACCGGTAGAAGATAACTCCACTATTGCCCTGTTGGAGATGAGCTCTCCTTTTTGGAAGTTGACATTGGATGCGGTAGGTGGAGTAGAAGAGGATGCGGGATAGGCGGTTAGATAGCCTCCACCTCCAGGTGCTATGACAGTGAGATTTACAACAGCTGCGGTTGCAGATAGGGGTAAAAGACCAGTGCCTGTCAGAGAGATACCAAGAGGGGTGTTTGGAGAGAGAGTCTTTCCGTTGCACTGGGCGGATGCACCTGTGAGGTTGGATGGATTACCTGTTCTTGTGTCACATACCCTAAGAGGTGAGATTGGTGTATAGGAAGCCCCGGTAGTACTCACATAACCTGCTACATCTACAAGTACATTAGTAGCACCGGATGATCCGTTGTAGATAGCAATCTTACCGCTGGATGATACGGGTACCTCTATAAGGTTTGCGACCGTCTTACCGGCGGAGAAGTTCAGATTTGATACAACCGGACGGACTGTTGCGGTCGGGTATGCAGTCAGATAACCCGACGCTGATGGATTTACAGCAGTTATGTTTGCAACTATTGCAGCTACACCATTGGCTGGGACATTTGAGCCGACTACACCTGTTGCCTGAACATCCAGTACACTACAGCCTGAAAGGGTCTGTCCCGCATAGGGCTTTCCGGAGTTAGCTCTTGTATCTGCCACTCTAAATGGAGACACAGATGTGTAGGAGCCAGGCTGAATAGAGGGCGCCGGAGTACCATAGGTAAATGAGTCTGCACAACTGAGAGTTGAGCTTGAAGTACCCTCTGGGGTAGTTACGGTTATGGGTACTGTTCCGCTACCGGCGGGAGATGTAGCGGTAATCTCCGTGGAAGAGACCACCGAAACGTTGGTTGCAGGTGTCGATCCAAAGTCCACAGCCGTTGCACCGGATAGGTTCGCTCCTGTGATAGTGACGGGGGTGCCTCCCGATGTGGTACCTGAAGAGGGAGAGACACCCGATAGCTGAGGTGTTTGTGGTGGTGGAAGCTTCGCGATTTCTACGAGGGTCTGGGAGGATCCTGTGCCCTTGAATGACCCGGCAGCTGTGCATATGGTGGCTTCACAGGAGACGCCATTGAGAGACGCATTGACTGCACCGGCAGGGTCGATTGGTAAGTCCAGTGACCACGAGCTGCCGTTCCAAGACTCGGCAAGGGTATCACCACCTGATGACGCAGAGTATCCACCTGTCGCCATACAAAAAGACGCTGACGTGCAGGACACACCGGACAGACTGGTATAATTGCCGCTCGTTGGGTTCGGGCTCGCTACAATCGACCACGAGGTCCCGTTCCAGGACTCGGCAAGAGTGCCACCGCCTGATGACGTATAGTATGTGCCTGTAGCCATACAAAAAGACGCTGAAGTGCAGGATACACCGGACAGGCTAGTATAACTGCTACCCGTTGGGTTCGGGCTAGCTACGATCGACCACGAGCTGCCGTTCCAGGACTCGGCAAGGGTGTCACCGCCTGATGACGCAGAGTATGAGCCTGCAGCCATACAAAAAGACGCTGAAGTGCAGGATACACTGGACAGATTGGCACTACCGCCCGTTGAGTTGGGGCTCGGTACAATCGACCAAGAAGAGCCGTTCCAGGACTCGGCAAGAGTGTTACCGCCTGATGACGTATAGTATGTGCCTACAGCCATGCAAAAAGACGCTGAAGTGCAGGATACACTGGACAGATTGGCACTACCGCCCGTTGAGTTGGGGCTCGGTACAATCGACCAAGAAGAGCCGTTCCAGGACTCGGCAAGGGAAGCGGTTCCACTGCCGCTGGATCCTGTAGCCATGCAGAACGACGCGTTCACGCAAGAGACACCGTCAAGTGTATTGCCACCTGTCTGGTTCGGGCTCGCTACGATTGACCACGAAGGAGTTTGGCTCGCGGCAAGTGCCGGGCGGATCGGCATATTGGAAGCGTTAAGCCTACCACCAGTACCAGTACCAGTACCTGGTGGCATTATCACCAGAAGGGCACCGGTGACAGCTATGGCTGCAACAATGTTCAATGCCAGGCGGACATATAATTTGTTGAACGACTCGGGCAGTAATAGCCTTATCATCGATGGTATTGTCATTGGCTCCTGCTGCATGGTGTATCCTCCTTACTTGATCATTGGGATTGTGCAACCCAATGACTGCCGGTTATTTACGTACGTATTATAACAATATAATTGCCAAAATGCAATCAGAACACAAAAATATAATAAGCACATAGACTCACTTGAACTCACGTCGGCGAGCAGATTTCGATACCATACGCAGCAGCCGCCTGTTCGAGGCGTGTGTCATAAACAAACATTATTCCAATGTCTGCGAGGGAAGCATTGCAGTAGCTGGAGATGCAGGTAAGGACAACGCATCGAGAAGATGGAGGAGATCATCTTGTGGCGGCATTGCGCGTCCTTCTGCGATCGACTGCTCCAAGATTCCTGATCTCAGTGGAACTATACGAGCAATTGGATGACCATGCTCGGTAATTTCGACGGCTTCACCTGCCACAACTCGTTTAAGAACTGCGCTTGTTTGTTGGCGTAGCACCCTTATGCCTACATTGTTGCTTATAGGATAACAGCGTATCACATTAATCTTTGTCCAAGCACTACGGCTATGTCACATTATGCTGGAATCTGACCTTGGCTTCCAGCTCCAATAACCTGGCATATGGCGCTACACCAAGCTCATTTGCAGCTGCCTTGGCGCGTGCAATAGTGTCAAGTGCAGCCAGGTAACGGCCCTCATTGTAGTGTAATTCAGTCAGCAGCATGTAGCTACTGTCATTGTAGGGATCGGCGGCAATAAGTGTCTCAAGCCAACCAGTGGCTGCCGGGCTGTCCTCATCGCATGCTCTTCTTGCCAATGCATTCAGCAACAAAATATAGAGCCGTTTCATCCTCTCTTGCGCATCTATTACCCACTCGTCATAAGCGTACTCAGGCAACAGATTATCACTGTAGATCTGGACAGCAGTCATTGCGATACTCCAGTCGTCATACATGCCATCGCCCCAGGAGCCATTGGTCAAAGCCGCTATACTTTTCCTGGCTAGGTTCATAAATTGGATTGCATCGACCTCTACGGTTTGAATTAGTTTAATCTCATTATTGTGACGCACAATGATCGGACCTGAGCACTGCCTCAAGCGTAATAGGACATTTCGGAGTCTCCGCCTGGCCAGCTCTGGGTCAGCATATGGCCATAGTATTTCTATGAGCTTCTCGGCATGAATTGATCCTCCACTGGCCGCTATAGCGGCCAGTGCCTTCCTGGGTTTGCCATTTATAGCTATCTGTCCATCGGTTCCCGCAATGCTCAATCCCCCAAACAACTTTATATGTACACCCTGAGGCTTCAGATCAGCATAACCAGATGGTTGTCCCTCGCCGGCAACGGTACCTTCCCCACTTCCAAGTTGCCTCATCATCTTTATTGCAGAGAGCAGTGACATACTTTGACCTTCAGTCCATGCAGCCAGCGCAACCTCTTCCAACTCAGTAAATACAGAGCTCATGGCTTCAGATATTTTCCTACGCCAGTATTCGGGAATTGGCGCACCAAGGTTTATTGATGACGTATTGGCGGCACTGGCCAATATAAGTGCCTCCCTGGGTTGTGCCATTATACAAGCGACAGCATATCCAGCTACTGCAAATGCCGCACTTCTCTCGTCTCCTACCTCTATTAGATTCTCTGCCGCTCGATAAAATCGCCTCTTGGCCTCTACATGCCTTCCACTCAGGAAATCCACTATTCCCAGATGCAGCAATGTAATAGCTGTAGCATGTATATCCCCTTCTATGCCTTCGATTCCAAGTGCCTCAACCAACACAGTTCGTGCCTTATCCAGGTGGCCCTGCTCGGCATAGACAAGACCTATATTGGCAAGTGTAAGGGCAACTTCACCATGATTGTCACATTTCCTGCCGCCTTCGGCAGCCTTGTAGTACATTCGTAACGCTTCTTCAGAGTTGCCCGCAAATGCAAGCGCCAGCCCCAAGTGGTTGAAGAGTCTGCTTGTCTGCTCGTCTATCGGGAGGTGGCTTTGACTGATACGCTCCAGTGCATTTTTAAAATATGTAGTTGCCAAGTCATACTCCCCCTCCCGCCAACATATCATACCCAGTCCATCATATACTCTTGATGCCAATCCGGGTTCAATAAGGTTGAACCCCTTTGCGTCCACCATCTGAACCAAGAGTTGTTGTCCCTGCTGCAATTTGTTGCGCAATTCGCAATAGCGCCATATTTCAGCTCCAATCTGACATGCAGTTTCTATATCACCGTCATCCATGGCATACCGGGTGGCCTGAAAAATGTTTAGATATTCACTGTCCAATTTCTCCAGCCAGTACTTCTGGGTGTGGCCACTTATCAGACCCTTCTCTGCACCTGTAACATATTTGACGCACCATTCGATCAACCCTTTGTGCAGCAGCGTTTGGCTGGCATGATCAGTGAACAACGCAGGAATCTGTTTTCGTATCGGCTCTACTACGTAATAGCGGCATGCCCCACTTTTGGTAATTGCTGAAACCAGCGATATGCCGGTGAGGTAACCCAATCCCGCCATGATCTGGTCACGCGAGCGTGTTTTATCGACAATTTCCAGAATATCTGGTGTTGCCCCTCCTGCACATATACCTGTAGCGGCAAGTAGTTCCCTATAATCATCGGAAAGCAGCTCAACTGCCAACGCTGGCCAGTTTCTATTGTGTGACTTAGAGCTGTATGACTCATCCAGCGTCGCATCGGTATCCATACCATGGTCCTGATTAAGGTATGCAGATCCCAGCAGACGTGATGCGATCTCTGCAACTGGAATGTCAGATGACTGCATTGCGGCAATCTTGATTGGCAATGGTACACCTCGCAGCATATGGCAGATCTGGGCGATAGCCGATATACTCCATCCATCCGGTGCAAACTTGGGGTTTACCTCTCTTGTGATCGACATGAACAGTGCGCCTGCATCAGAATTGTTGAGTTCTTCCAGGCTGGCAGCAGAGAGAGAGAAGGCAATGAGAGTGCCGGCAACTCAAAACATATTTCTCCAGGTATATGAAGTGCAACTTGGCTGGTAGCGGCGATCCGCATATTTTCATAACGCGCAAGTGCTTCTTCCACTAATGCTGTACTGGTCTCAAACGCAACTTCACAGCCATCAATAACCAGTAGTGTTTCTTTGGATCCTGCTCCAATCCCATCAAGTATGTTGATCGCATCCGGCATTGTCACAGACTCTATGTAGAATGTTTCCGCCTCTTTTGACTCCACGGATATCTGGCCCGATACGCTGAAGCTCATAAATGCGGCAATTGGATAGGAGACTGTATCGTATACCTGCTTAACGAAGAATGTCTTGCCAATGCCCACCTGTCCAGTAATTGTAACCAGTTTTGTACAGTAAAGCACCCTTATAAGCGTATCCAGCTGGGCGGCTCTTCCTGCCAATAGGTCAGCCATAGCTGTAAGCTTCTTGCATCCAAAACATCTCCCGCAAGCTGTCGTAAATGCGTATGCACATCAAGCACAATTTTACCATACTTTGATGGGACTTTCCTCTCGATGCGTAAGTAGATATGCAAGTAAGAGGTCTATTATGCAAGTAATTGTTGTCAGCCACAAGTATCACGATTTACATGATGCCAAAAAATGATTCTGATTACGCTCACCCTGAGGGCATCATTTTTCTCACCTTATAGCCATGAAATCCCTGCCACGAAGATACAACAGTAATACTACATCTGTCGATAACGCCAATGGGACGCTGGTGGTACGCTTGCCGTGCATAATACGTACTGGTGGCATGATGCAGTGTGTATATATACGCAGGAAGAAGCATTCGACGGATCCGTTCGATAGTGTTCTTGCTGTGGCGAATCCTGTTGCAATTATCCGGGTGATGCAACTATGACAGAACGGTAGCAGATGGCCTGTATCCATAGTAAGTCAATTGATATTATGACGGATCAGTCATTGGGTGGCTTGTATCCGAGAGGTAAGTATTTTATTACCCCGCGGAGTGGAAATTCCAACCATCGAGATATAGCAGCCGTATGTACTGCAGCTCATAATAAGTCTATGAGAATAAAGAAGTCATGCAGTAGAGAAACGGCCTATGCTATTACTAGACACTCCTGGAGTCCGGTAATGAGTCTCAATGTGCACGAAGGTGTGGTAGGGGGTGCTTGCAAAAAGGTTCCCTCTATAAACACCTTAATTCCACCAGCCAGTACCATTTACAGCTCCGCTGGGTCGGCCGATGCAATAGTGGATGTGACAGGCTATGTTGGGTAGCGGAACTTTTACTGCCAAAAAGGGCATTGGCATGCAATCCAGTATTGTAATCGCCGCTTTTTTGGGGATACTGCTTGCTGCCTGCGGTGGCGCCAGTTCCATAGCGGCGCAGCACCCTAAGCCTACAGTCTGTCGACGCTCGGTTGCAGGGTGTCATGCCCAGGCAACACATTCCAGCTCCAAAGAATCCCCATCTCCCAGCAGGATAACAACAAATAAGATGCCTTCTGGTACAACTTCCGTTTCCGTGCACCAGTTACATACATCTGGATCTGCTTCACCGTCACCTTCAATTCCGGCGCCCTCACAGCAAACATCCCAGGCACCGGTAGCGCTGGGACCAAGTGCCCTCGGCCCTCTCCAGAACGACCTACCCGGTGGAGATGCACAGTTGATTGTAAACGCAATGAATCAACTACCGCCATCTGCGAGCAGCCAGATCACTAACCGTCTGAATGGGCTCTCTTCCGGTGAGGCAGGTGCACTTGCAGCAGATCTGTCACAAGTACTCGGTTCTGATCCGGCAAATGCACAGGGATACGCGGATGCACTGGTAGGTGTGAGCGCCCCCAGCGCCGTCCAGACGGCCACGAATGATGCCATGCAGTCATTTTCCAATGCATTCCAGTCGCTCCCAGGGCAACTCTCACAGGGAATCTCACAGGTGGCAGCCTTCGTATCCCAGATCCTCTCCACTACGGTGCCGTATATCGAACAGCTGATTACAAATGGACTCTCCCAGGTGCCGTCGCAAGATGAACCTCTTCTTATTGCTATGGCCGTACGGACACTTGGAACCGTCAGCCCGACCCAACTTGGCGACTATACCGCACTCATGGAAGATCCCACGGCGCAGCAACTGGCCACCGAAACAGCTTACCAGGCAGGACTGGCGTGTGGAGCAACCCTGTACAATACATGTACTCCATTCGATCAGTGGGTACTCTCAGTGTCTGGGCTTAAAACCGCACCAGCTCCTATTCAGCAGGACATTGTAGACTGCCTTCTGCTACCGGTATGTAGTCAGGCTGATTACCAGGGAGTCATAGCATGGGTGGATCAGGTTGCAGCAAACAGTGCTGTAAACAGCATATCCATACAGGCTCTTGGTAATGAGATGCAGGCAAACTCTTACGCCGCAGCCCAAGGTTGGATAGAGGCATTTTAGTTTGCTACTGCAGCAGAAGGGATACGCAGTGGTATTTTTACAGCAACTTATACACATACAACGATCCAATAATTATTGGAGGCAATAATGAGTTTGCCATGTTATAAAGGATCGGCAAAGATGAGCAAAAAACGATACGATATAGAGGAGGTACTATGATGAACACGATATATACAAAAGTATCTGGACGCCGGGCAAGACACCGAGTCTTATCTAAAGTATTTGCCGGTGCTACAGCAATTCTGGCATTTACCGCAGGGCCGGGATCACAAGCGTGGGCGACAGCGGGAACGCAGACCGCTGCCAATTCTTCCACTCCACCCTCACCTGCTCTTATGCCTGTCGGCGGCGTACCCGCTATACCCAAAGGGGCTTTGGCTCTAGGTGCTCTACCAGCGAGAGAGAATATCAGGGTAGACATAGCGCTCAAGCCGCGTAATTCCACCGCGCTAGGATCTTTCGTTTCAAAGGTATCTACTCCCGGATCCCCCCTGTT
This sequence comes from Actinomycetes bacterium, assembly GCA_021846515.1. GTDB lineage: Bacteria > Actinomycetota > Acidimicrobiia > Acidimicrobiales > JAMCPL01 > JAMCPL01. Next base: position 10,914 of record JAJZWU010000015.1, on the reverse strand, counting down.
CCACAAATACCTCGCACCAGGGCAATTCGGTAGTATATTTGGTGCTACTGCTTCTGCCGTAGATGCAGTGCGAGGCATCCTGGCACGCAGCGGATTGCACCTCGGGGCTACCACATCCAACGGCCTCCTCATTCCAGTCCAAGCCACTGCGAGGCAATTGGAGGCAGCCTTTCATACCAAGCTACAGCAATACAGACTCTCAAGCGGTCGTATAGCCTATGCAAACACCGCTCCCCCGGTGTTGCCACAGAATATTACCGGCTATGTTCAGGGAGTCATAGGGCTGAACTCACTTGTATTGATGAAGCCAGTCGGGCCGTCGTCGGTACCGTCGCTAAAAGCAGCATCGCCGGCAAATCCAATAAATCCTACGAGTACTATCAACCAAGTTGGCAGTCAGTCGCGACCCCGGACGGCATTATCGTCATATCAGATGCCACCACCGAGTCCCCAGGCTACGACCGGCCCGCAGCCCTGCACGGCGGCGGCCAACGTTGCCCAGTCTCCCCCGCAGGTAAACGGTTATCCGACACCTCTAACTCCATGGACAGCAAACGAGGTGGCTGCCGCCTATGGCTTTACCGGCGCCTATGCAAAGGGAGCTCTGGGAGCCGGTCAGACGATTGCGCTGTTCGAGCAGGGGACAGGGTTTTCACAGAGCGATATATCTACCTACGAACAATGCTACGGGATCAATACCACCGTAAACACTATTTCGGTAGATGGCGGTGCTACCCCCACCAGCAGTACCAACCCTGCCAACGGCGAAGCTGATGAGGATATAGAGATAGCTGCCGGTCTCGATCCGAACGCGACCATTGATGTATACCAAGCACCAGACGGCGCAACCGCGTCAGTAGACATATTCAATCAAATTGCCACCGACGACAAAGCGCAAGTAGTATCTGTCAGTTACGGCTACTGCGAACAACAAGTCACTGCGGGCAACCAGGGCAGTATGAGCACCGAGAAAACGCTTAGCACCATTATGCAACAGATGGCTGCCCAGGGCCAGACCGTTCTGATTGCAGCAGGAGACACTGGATCGGAAACATGTATGAGAGGAGAGCAGCAGGGGCCGTTTGACATGGTATCCTGTGCGCCGGGTTCCTCGTTCTGTCTCGCCTCTGACATGAGTGGCAATTCTTTCACGTTCAACGGATCAGGGTGGAGTTTTGCAGGTAATCCTACAGGTACCCCCACCACGGGTGGCATTCCGCTGGGTGTATCATGCGTATCCGCTACCTGGTGCATGGGTATATCTACCGCCGCAGACGCCTATATATTCAATGGTTCGTCATGGTCGGCTCCCCAGGTAGTTCATAGCTATACCAATAATTATCCACTTGATCTCAGTTGTGCATCACAATCTTTCTGTATGATGGTTGACACCGCCGGAAATACTTACATGTACAATGGATCATCTTGGGTGGCTTCAGGTAGTATCGATGGAGGTATCCCACTTATGTCAGTGTCCTGCCCGTCCAGTACTTTCTGCGCAGCGGTGGACAAAGGCGATGATTCCTTCTTCTACAATGGCTCATCATGGTCGGCGCCGGTTCAGGCTGACTACCAGGGTTCGGCAATTTATCTCACCTCGATATCCTGCCCAAGCAGTTCATTTTGCGCAGCGGTGGACAATACCGGATCATCCAACACTTATGAGAACGGCTCTTGGGGCTATCCAACTATGACCGACAGCGACGGGGGCGGCTTTGCCATCGCTACCACCGTAGACTGTCTTTCCAGTGATTTCTGTGTTGCCGTAGACTCCAATGGATATGTCTATGTACAAATAAACGGCCAGATCGGATCTAAAGATGTCGATGGATCCACGAAGCTGACCTCGGTCTCATGTGCCAGCGAGAACTTCTGCGTAGCCGTGGATACCAATGGCAATGCCATCTTCGACAATGGATCAGGCCCTTCTGCTCCACAACCGGTAGATATTGGCAATGCCAGCCTGAGCGTAAATGCTCTGGCCAGCACTCCATACGATACAGCAGTGGGCGGAACAACGCTTGAATCTGATAGCTATCCACCTCAAGAAAAAGTTTGGAATAATGGCTTTTCCACAAATGGCGGTGGTGCAGGCGGCGGCGGCATATCTGCCATCTGGCAGATGCCATCGTGGCAACAAGCAAGCGGTGTTCCGGGCGTGATCAGCAGTCTTTCCACAGGTGCCCCCTGTGGTGTATCCTCTGGAAACTATTGCAGGGAGATGCCGGATGTGGCCGCATCCGCCGATTGGTATCAGGGCGGATATGTACTTTACGGTGCTGCATCCATGGAGGGGACATGGGGAGTAAATGGAGGTACAAGCGGTGCCACTCCGACATGGGCATCATTGATCGCACTTGCCAATGAGGTATGTGGAACGAAGGTGGGATTTGCAGACCCGTTACTATACAAGATAGCGGCGCAGGATCCCTCGGCGTTCAACAACATAACAAGCGGGAACAACGACTATACCAGTACTAACGGTGGCCTGTATCCTGCTGCATCAGGCAGTCAGCACTACTCTATGGCGGATGGTCTGGGTTCACCAAATGGGCCTAAGTTGATAAGCGATATATGCAATGCATCGACTCCGGTGCCGGCGCCAACCGTTACCTCTGTCACTCCAAGTTCCGGCTCTACTGCTGGAGGTACCGTAGTGACCATAACCGGTACCAATTTTACCAGCTATTCAATGGTTGACTTTGGAACAATATCTGCAACATCAGTATCGGTCAAGTCGTCTACCCTGCTCACCGCAGTTTCCCCGGCAGGATCCCCGGGTATGGTTTCTGTGACCGTTACTAATTCTGGCGGAACATCCAAGCCGGCTGGTTTTGTATACATTACCCCAAATATCCCTTATACTCCTATAACGCCTTACCGTATCGCCGATACCAGGTGTGCAGAGAGTCCGCCTCCGGCCGGTATCACATCTACGTACTGCTCGGCTCTTCCAGCTGCCAACCAATCTATTGTTTCACCACCATCCGGCGGATCAATCACAATACAGGTGGCCGGAACAGGATCGGGAGCAAACGCAGTGCCGGCAACAGCTCAATCTGTAGAGTTAAACGTTACTGCCATAGCATCACCGGATGCTCATAGCGGCTACTTGACTGTGTATCCTGCCGGTACACGAGTGCCGGAAGCATCTTCTGTCAACTACATACCGGGAACAGCTGTACCCAATCTTGTAACGGCGGCGCTTGGCGAGAGCGGGATGGTATCAATCTACTCCTCCAGTTCGGATGTGAACATCGTAGTAGATGTAGAAGGCTATTACGAGCCAAATGCATCGACTCCAAATCTGTTTAACCCATTACCACTCCCGGTAAGGTTGCTTGATACAAGGTGCAGCACCACGCCTCAGCCGACCTTCTGCTCATCTGAAAACCTGCCTGTTCAAAACAATGCACTGGCTGCTCCGGAAGCGTCGGGAGCTATCGCTGTCACGGTAGCTGGGCTGGACAACGTGCCTGCCGGAGCATCCGCAGTCTCTGCCGTGTTGACCGCTGCAGATTCTCTCGCCCCAGGGTACCTCACCGCATGGCCGGATAGCGGTAGCTGCAGCTCTCCTCCGGCGGTATCAAATGTAAACTTCGCCGCTGGGCAGTCAGTGGCAAACTCTATAACGGTAGAAGCTGGCAGTAGCGGTAAAATATGTGTCTACAATGGAAGTAGCGTACCCGTAAACGTGGTCATTGACCTGAATGGCTATTACTCCTCCACGGGAGATACCTTTACTCCCAGCTCCCCTGTGCGCATATGCGATACCCGTTTAGCATCAACTATTGGAGGGGCCGATGTGTCAAGCGGGATAAGCGGTCAATGCGCGAACTCCGGACAGTCGCTCGACCCATCTATGGGTACGTCAGATCCAATTACGGTACATGCAGGCGGACTTGCCGGGATTCCATCTACGGCTGTTGCCGTGGTTGCAAATATTACTGTGGTTAGCATTGCGGGATCGGGGTACCTCACCGCATGGCCGGAAGGATCGAAGCAACCGGAGACATCCAATATCAACTGGAGGGCCGGAGAGGTGGTTCCAAATATGGTAACAGTTGCACTCAGTTCATCCGGCGCTATCAGTGTGTATGCTTCGGCAAATGCTGACATTATTGTCGATGTCATGGGATACTACAGCTCTTCCGGCAGTGGATCCGGTGGCTGAATCACCATTTGGGATCTCTCCCAGGCAACTCGCAACTCCCCGTACTGTACTCAAGCGTCCGGGTGGTGCATTATCGAGCCGGTCGCTCCCCTTCTTCTGGCTTGCAGACTGTTCAGGCTCTATGTTGCAGGACGGAAAGATACAGGCACTGAACAACGCTGTGCGTGAGGCATTGCCACATATGCGCGAGGTGGCTGCCGAGAATCCCTACGCTCATCCCTATGTCCAGGTAATGAGTTTTTCTGCCGGAGCTGTATGGCAGGATGCACAGCTCATTCCCCTGGAGCATTTTTCGTGGTCAGACCTGCAGGCAGGAGGAACCACCGATCTTGGCGCCGCGCTCAAGTTGCTGGCAGGCAGGTTGGATAGCTTGGAGATAATAGAGCGTTCCCTGCCGCCAGTCGTAATACTCATCTCTGATGGGCAGCCAACTGACGATTATGAGTCAGGCCTTGCTGCTCTTGAGCGTACCGCATTGGGCGCCAAAGCAGTACGACTTGCTATTGCAATAGGCAGGGATGCCGATAAGAATATATTAGAGCGTTTTGTAGGCAACAGGTCTATACCGATTCTGGAAGCTAATACCCCCGAAGCCCTTGTACGGCAAATTCGCTGGGCATCTACAATAGGGTTGTCGTCGTCCTCATCTCCCTCGCTTGGCAGTACTTCAGATAAATACATTCCAGAGGTAGACAATGAGGGTATAGATGAGCTGGAAATATGGTAAATGGATTGCTCTGGGGAGTTGTAGGCGCCAGCGTACAGGGAGCGCAGCATAAGCTGTTATCTACGCCTAATCAGGATGCACTTGGTCGGTATCCGGCTGAGGGAGAATCCGGCACGCTGGCAGTTGCTCTTGCAGATGGCCATGGATACCCCAAGGGTGTAAGAGCAGGTATAGGCGCCACCCTGGCTGTTCAGAGCGCACTGGACATATCTAAAGAAGATATGATGTATATTTCGAATTATCACGACGCTGAAGTGTTTCTTTCAAAATTAGCCGGAGAGTTACCTGCCCTTTGGAAAGAGCGCGTCCTGTCTGATCTGAGTTCATCACCTCTGGAGAAGCAAGATCTTGAACGGCTGGTCGGCATCTATGGCCATACAGTTCTCAATGAATTGAATAGGCGCCCTGAGATTATCTATGGTACTACGGTTATGTTGGCTCTCTGCACGCCTGATTATGTGATGCTGGCACAGCTTGGTGACGGCAATATACTCATCGTCGATGCTCACGGCAGCATAAGCAGCCCAATCCAGGACGATACCGGACTGGTTGCAAACCAGACCTGGTCGTTGTCCTCCCCCGATACATCCAGCCACTTCCGTGTGGCGCTGTTACCTGTTACAAATAATAAGAGCAACGCTAATCACCATAGAACACAGCTCGCACCGGAGCTGATCATGATGGCGACAGATGGTTATGCGAACTCTTATGTCGACTATGCAGGTTTTGAACTGGTAGGCATGGACGTACTCAAGCTGTTGAGACATTACGGGATACATGCCATTCAAAGCCAGCTCCCCGGCTGGTTGGAATCCACATCAGAGTACGGGAGTGGAGATGATATCACTGCAGCATTTATCGTACAGATGTCTGGCATCAAAACCACAAAGGAGCATATATTCAAGGATAAGCCACTAGATGAAGTCTACTCTCAGATGCCGGGCAGTATTCTTAAGAAAAGCCAGGTAGGAAAGCCGTCGAGAGACACAGGCAGGGCGAGTCAATCTTGATTCTCCAGCCTGGCCAACTTCTACTTGCCCACTACTCAGGTATGCCATGTGGCATTGTAGATTTTATTGGTGGAGGTGGACAGGGAGAAGTCTACCGTGCGGATTTACGAGGGGAGATGGTTGCCGTCAAGTGGTATCGCCCGGCTTTGGCCGGTCCTCTACAGCATAAGGCTCTGGATGAACTGATTGTAAAAGGCCCACCAAGCAAGGCATTTTTGTGGCCATTGGATTTCGTCACCAAGCCGGAATCAAACAGCTTCGGATATATCATGCCCCTACGCGATCCTCGCTTCGTGCCCATGAGCTCGCTCATGCGCCGCAGTGTGGACCCTGGTTCACGAATACTTGCTACGATAGGATATTCGTTGGCTGAGGCATTTCTTTCCTTGCACGCCCAAGGCCTTTGCTATCGTGATATATCATTCAGCAACATATTTTTTGATCCCGATAGCGGTGATGTACTCATATGCGACAATGACAACGTTACTGTAGACGGCAGTGCTCTGGGCAGGATCCTTGGCACACCACGATTCATGGCGCCTGAAGTAGTGCGCGGGGAAGCTCTCCCCAGCTCGCGTACTGATCTCTTTTCCCTTGCTGTACTCCTGTTTAATATATTTTTCATACATCATCCCTTCGAGGGATCACGCGAACAGCATCACAGAGTACTGGATATAGCAGCAATGCGAGCAATCTATGGGGAACATCCCATATTCATCTTTGATCCTGATGATGATTCCAACAGGCCGGTTGCCGGTCCCCACCAGAATGCCATAGACCTCTGGCCATACTACCCAAAGTTTTTTCGTGACCTTTTTATAAGGGCGTTTACTCGTGGTGTGGATGATCCAGATAATGGCCGTGTACGTGAGAGCCAGTGGCGTAAGGCGATGGTCCGGCTGCGTGACTCCGTTTTGCAGTGCGATGCCTGTGGTGGAGATGCTGAGTCATTTTGGGACCCGTTGGAGCCCTGGCTAGGTATTTCGTGTTGGCGTTGCGGTAAGCCATTTACTCCCCCCCTATACCTGGAATTGGAGACTGGCTCACGGTTGCTTGCTATACCAGGTGCCCGGTTGTGGCCGCACCACTTGAAAGACACTGCACTCTATGACTTTACTACGGCCGTTGGAGAGGTAGTGAGCCACCCGTCAAGACCCAATATACTGGGTATTCACAATACTTCAGGGCAGACATGGCATACGATTAAAATAGATGGAAGCACCCAAGAGGTCGCTCCAAACACTTCAGTACAACTCATGCCCGGAGTGACCATAGATTTTGGTACTTCAAGGGCAAGGGTGCAAGTTGCCACAGAGTACCGGCATACATAGCGCTCACAGATATAGAATGTTCTTGTGTTTTTACAACGAACGCACTTATTGTATTCCGTGATACTTATCGAGTGCCGAGATGGATGACGCACCTGTATTCTCACATCATGGTATCAATGAAAATGATCCGGACAGTAGTTCCACTTCGGGCAGAGAGGACTCCGGTACAGCAGGCGCGCCCGTAAGCGTTTCCGATGGTCGGCTTAATGTACGCTCGGTTATTGTCGATCTAATAGCTACGGAGGGTATCGAGCTTGCAGAGGATCCTCGCCGGGTGGAAGCATTTCTTCGTGATCTGTGCGGAGAGTTCCCAGCAGAAATAACAGTTGCGGTTTCAGCGCTTACTGCCGGAATTGCTGACGAGTGCAGATCCATAACCACTACTCAATCGGCACCGGCTGCACTATCGTTAACACGGCTCTCCGGTAAGTTGCACCGGGAGCTTGGCATAGATACAAATCTTGCACTATGGGTAGTTGGGACATGGGCACTCGCGCTTGGCGCTGTCAAACCTGCAACCATCGCTGCGTTTGAAGAGCACAACAAAGCCAGGCTGATGGATGCCACCCAGCCGGTGGCGCCCTCCGCACCGGTAGGCTTGGACCCCGCTACAGCCGAGGATGCGTTGCCTCCCGACTCTCAGCACCAGGAACAGCGAACTCTGCCTACAGCGTCATTTATTGGTTTTCTAAAGCGCCGGATTGATACTGCAATCTCGCGTATTCCCGGTGGTCGGCTCGTACGATCCAGAACTGCCCGGGCACTTGCTTTTGTGGTCATAGCCACCTCCGTTGCTTATTTTACCCATAGCGCTACCGGTACAACCGGTGGCGGCAACTTAACCGGCTCCCCCTTCGGCTCTCCGAGTGCCGGGGGAAGCTTTAGAATACCGACCCTGGGTACCTATCGTTATACTACAGAGATCGCTACGGAGAAAAAGAGCAGTGGCATAGGAAGAAATAGCAGCCAGGGAACTGAACCTCAACAACATACGGCATCTACTCACCTTAGTATTTCGTCTATCAGGATTGAACAGGTAGGTACGCAAATTAGCGCTGCATGGACAGGTTTTGGCAGCACTCTTGTGGAAAGCGATCTTTATGACTGGGGTACTGGCAAGATAGTGGAAACAAGCACCGATTATATTGTTCCATCCACAGGCAACGCGGCATCTACCGCCTGTCTTTGGTCCCCTCCGCTGGTGATGTACAAGCAGCCACTCGCTCTAAGGTCCTCGTGGAAAAGTAACTCTACATGCACTACTTTTATTGGAGGTGTGCCCTATTCGCTGGTATTGAAGTTGAGTGCACATGTGGTGGGAATCAAAAAGATCTCTGTTCCTCTCGGTAAGTTCAGGACTGTTCTGGTAAATGTTACGCAGGTGTCTACCCTATCTTCCACCGTTGGTACGCCTCGCACTACAGTTACGACCTCCACCATGGCCATTGATCCGACTACCGGCGTTCCCGTAAGAGACGTAACCCAAAATAACTCGAGTGACCAGGTGGTTACGGCCATGCTCAATGGCTTTACCCCACTGTCAATGTCGACTGGTTCTCCGCCTTCCAAATAGCATGAGACGACCTGTACCTTTTGGGTAGAACTACCTTACCCTACGGGCAGGAAAGACATACTATCTCGTAGAGGGAAGCCTGGGAAGTAAGGGAGTATAATTTATAATGATGTTTAGAAGCTTGGCCAGATATAAACTAACCGGCACGGTGGGAGTCATACTCCTTGGAGTGATCTTTGGCGTAGGCAGCAGTGGAAATACCACGTCCGCACCTCACCATGTGGCTTCCCACTCGACATGCCAGCTGTCGATCCTGTCGTGTCTTACGCGCAGGCTTTCCAGCAGTGCTACGAGTATACCGGCACATACGACTGCCCCACCTTCTTCTTCTCCCTCGCATCCACAACCATCGACTCCGTCAAGCACCCAGCTACTGGATATGAGTGCGCTGGGGTCTCTTCAGGGGAACCTATCTTCACAGGATGCACAGATTATTCTGAGTGCCCTGACCCAACTTCCCGCCTCTGCAGGGAGGCAGATCACCGGTCGGCTGGATGCCTTAACCAGTGCCGATGCATCAATTCTGGGAAAGAATCTCACACAGGTATTTACAAATGACAATACCGATGCACAGGGCTATGCAAATACTTTGGTGGGTGTCTCTGGATTTGAAAATGCCGTCCTGAATACGACCACCGCAGAACTAAACGCTATTTCAGAGCTTTTCCAGCCATTGCCTTCAGCCTTTGCGGGAGGGAATACTCAAATATCCCTCTTCGTATCAGAAGTGCTTTCCACTACCGTCCCTTATATCGAGAGTCTATTGGAAAACGCCCTACATCAAGTACCCCAAGTAGCAAGACCACTGGTACTTGCAGCATCATATCGCATTCTCGAACAGAACACGCCAACTGATCTTGGCAATATTGCGGTGCTATTACTCGACCCCAAAGCACAGTTGCTGCTGCATGATAGCGCTTACCAGGCTCAGTTGGACTGCACTTCCGCTCAAGGCACTAAATGTACAGCTTACGATCGATTTATCATCTCTACCGCTGCCGCAAGAACTGCTCCATTTGCTGTCCAGCAAGATTTCGTGAGTTGCGGGCTGGCGCCACTCTGCACAGCTGCACAATCGCAAGTGGTAATCTCTTGGGCGAAACAGGCATCACCTCCCCCATCGGCATCGTCGATTAGTACTCTGGCATCTTTGATGCAGGCTGACTCTTATGCGACCGCGGCTGCTTGGATTGATGCCTTGTAGACTCCGGCGGATGCGCTATCGGCCCCGTATTACAGAGGTAAGGTGACGAAGGCCACCGTACTGTCAATGCGTCGGCAGATTCATGTTCAGTGATCCAGCCAGGAACCTATATAATGGTATGACATGGCCAGCTATAATTATCGCTCAAATTGATCAATGAACCCATTTCTGGAAATTCGCCGGCGATCCGGCATTGATATGTTCCCTCTCGAAGGGAATCCAGTTGCTATCGGTAAGAGCACCAAGTCGGACGTGTGTATTGCAGACGACAAAACTGTGTCCAGGCTGCACGCTGCCATAGAATCAATTGGTACAAACTGGTATATATCCGACCTCGGAAGTAGCAACGGCACATTTGTCAACGGAGAAAGGATCTGGTCGCAAAAGGCACTCTATCCTGGCGACGAAATACGAGTTGGCGCGACAACTATTATATTGCGTGCCGACATGGAAGAGCTGGACGCTACTACGCTGGTAGCCGATATGCCAAGGCTGACTGCCAGAGAGCACGATGTACTGGTCGCACTATGTAAGCCGCTTCTGACGGGTTCTGTCTTTACTCAACCGGCTACCAGCCGCCAGATAGCCGATGATCTGGTAGTTTCTATTGCAGCTGTCAAACAGCACTTGGCCAGACTCTACGATAAGTTCGGCATATACGAGGAACCAGATAACGAGAATCGGAGGGTGCGGCTGGCAAACGCAGCGCTTGCAAGCGGTGCGGTACAGTTGACCGATTTACGCGGCAGTAAATAGTCTCCTTAAGTGGCTCTTCCGGTTTCAGTGGGGCTAGGAGCGTGTCCCAGAACCTCCAAAATGCCACCCCACGCCCCTACATGTTGTGGTCAAATCCCCAACCACCCACAATATATTGTGGTTAGATTATATCGTAACA
>JAJZWU010000054.1 GCA_021846515.1 Actinomycetes bacterium | reverse complement strand
GGCTCTGCTACATCGATTACCGCAACCTCTCCTGCAGAGGCTGCCGGTACGGTGAATGTAACTGTAACTACTCCAGGTGGAACGAGCGCTACCAGCTCGGCTGATCAGTTCACCTATGTAGCTGTAATTACAGGTGACGCATATACTCCTGTTAACCCAGCAAGGCTTGCTGATACCAGGTGCTCTGCTTCACCACAGCCAAGTTACTGTGCAGGTGAGAATCTACCCAGTGCAAACTCCAGTCTGACCAGCGTCGCTGGTGGTGGTACTGAGAACATTACCGTAACTGGCGTGGATGGTATCCCGATCAGTGCAACGGCCGTGGTTATAAACGTCACAGCTGTAAACATGACTTCTGGAGGCTACCTGAGTATCTACCCAGAAGGTTCTGCTCAGCCAGTTGTATCCAGCCTGAACTGGACAAAGACATCAGGCGTGGTTACCAACTTGGTCACAGTCCCAGTGAATAGTGGTCAGATTACGGTGATGAATGGTGCCAGCACCGATGTGAATGTCATAGTCGACATTGAAGGTTACTATGCAGCTCCTGGAAGCACCCCGGCAGGTCTTTACAACTCTGTTACACCTACGAGGTTGGTAGACACCAGGTGCTCTGAATCTCCGCTACCTGCGGGTGTTACAAGCTCGTACTGCTCGGCTCTGCCATCTGCAAACTCCAAGGTTGCTACGCTTGGTGCCGGAAAGATTGATAACGTGACCGTAACCGGTGTAGGTCCTGTGCCATCAAGTGGAGTATCGGCTGTAGTTTTGAACCTGACTGCCATAGGCCCAACAGCCGGCGGCTACCTGACTGCATTCCCGGCAGGTGCAACACAGGCTGTTGTCTCTACGGTTAACTTCAATAAGGGCGAGACAGTACCGAACAGGGTTATTGTAAAGGTCGGTACCAGTGGCCAGATAACCATCTACAACAACTCTGGAAGTACCAACTTTGCTGTAGATGTCTCCGGTTACTACACCGATGGCTCCAGCTCATCTCAGACTGGATCACTGTTCAACCCTGTGACACCGGCGAGAATACTTGACACGAGATGCAGCCAGTCACCACAGCCCAGCTTCTGTTCCACTGAGAAACTACCTACAGCCAATGCCACCCTTGGTGCAATTGCAGCAGGCAAGTCAATCGCTGTACAGGTTGCCGGTGAGGCCAGCATCCCATCTACCGCAACTTCAGTTGTGGGTAACCTCACTGCAACAGGTGGTAGCGGTGGTGGTTACCTCACTATGTACTCAGGAGCTACTGCACCTACTACATCAGATGTAAACTTTGGTGTTGGTACTACTGATGCGAATATGGTCATCTCCGGTATCAACTCTTCCGGCCAGGTGAACATTGCAAACGGTGGAGGCGCAGGAACAGTCAATGCACTACTTGATGTATCCGGCTGGTTTACAGCTGCTACATCATAGAACTCTAATCTAGAGTATCCATAGAAATGAGCCAGGCTTCGGTCTGGCTCATTTTCTTGTTCCCCTTCCCCGATTCCCATTCCCATCCTCTACCGCCGCTCTTCCCCCATCTACTCCCGCCCTCCCAGATAATCACTCTGACTATGTGCTAAAATCAATACTATGGCAGCAACTACCGAAACAGCTACAGCGACATCAATGCCTATGGAGGCTGCGACCATACCGGATAGAGTGGAGCCGGAGACAACACCGCCGGAAACTATACCGCCGGAGATGCCAAAACCCGGCAGAATACCCAGACCTTTTACCGCATCCGATCTTGATGCCATGGTAGATGATGGATACAGGCGTGAGATCATAGAAGGGAGATTGATAGTGAGCCCATCACCAATATACAGACACCAGAAGGCAGTATTCAGGCTGGGCTATTGCATGGAACGGGATCGTCCTCCAGGCTTCGATGTCGTCATCGCTCCTCTCGACTGGCGTCTCCCTACCGGTGAGAGCCTGCAGCCCGATGTTATGGTCGTGCGTGAAGAAGATTGCAACTTGGACGGCTTCCTGCTTGGCACTCCTCTTCTTGTAGTAGAAGTACGCTCACCCTCTACTGCCATCTATGACGAGACAGAAAAACGTGCCCGTTACGAATCACTTGGAGTAATTGACTACTGGATGGTCGATCCCGCTGCTCCAAGTATCGTCGCATTACATCTTGCAGATGGTCACTATACAGAGGTGGGAAGAGCAACCGGAGACGAGAGCTTCGAGGCAACCACTCCCTTCCCCGTTACCATCGTTCCCTCAGATCTCATCCGATGATTGTCTAATGGCTGTAGCTGGTTGGGTAAATATAATTTCGGTCGTAGAAAATGACCTCAGCGGTGGATAGCTGGAGAAAGAGATCGTGGTGGGGATGGGGGTATGAATCTGAGCAGTTGGAAGGCGAGGCACTACAAGAGCTTGTGAAACTGGCAGGCTCTATTTTACAGCTTGATTCGGCCCCACTTTATCCTCCGGAGCCTGAGTCAGTCGATCTGCCACAGAGCCGTATCAGGCTTCCTGATTCATTGAATACTATCTGCGCTACAGACAACTTTGCCCGCCTGCTGCATACCTATGGTTGCTCTTATAAGGATGTGGTTCGCTCGTTGCATGGCATAGTGGATAACCCTCCTGATGCGGTTTGTTTTCCGCGAGATGAGAGCGACATTATTAAGCTGCTGGGCTACTGCAGCGAGCATCACATTGCCGTGATACCATACGGTGGCGGTTCCAGTGTGGTGGGTGGAGTAGAGCCTGTAGTAGATGACGACTTCAACGGGGTCATTTCGCTTGATATGGCTTATATGAATAGAGTGCTGGAGGTAGACAGACAATCACGTGCAGCATTGATAGAAGCCGGTACGCTCGGCCCTGAGCTGGAGCACCAGCTAAAAGGACATGGGATGACCTTGAGGCACTTTCCACAGAGTTTTGCCCGCTCTACTCTCGGTGGCTGGATTGCTACCAGGGCAGGAGGGCACTTTGCAACCGGTCCTACTCATATAGACGATATGGTCGAGTCTGTGCGCATGCTTACACCTTCCGGGGTGTTCGAGACACGTAGGCTGCCGGCCTCCGGGGCAGGCCCATCACCGGACAGGATGGTAATAGGTTCGGAGGGAATACTTGGAGTAATTACTGCTGCATGGGTACGGACCTTTCAGATACCTGAGTTCAAAGCAACATCTACCTACCTGTTCAGCAGCTTTGATAAGGCTATTCAGGCGCTGAGATATCTGGTGCAATCGGGATTACAACCTTCCAATTGCAGGGTAATAGATCCGGTGGAAGCATTGATAAACCAGGCCGGTGACGGCTCACATGCCATTATGGTCGTTGCATTTGAGTCTGCATACTATCCCGTGACAGATCTTGTCGCTCTGGCCGATCAGTGCATCAGGGATCATGGGGGAACACCTGAGGGTGAACATCGAGCCGGCGGTTCTGCTACCGTATGGCGTGATTCATTTATTCGAGCTCCTTATATTCGTGACGCCCTGGTGCGTTTCGGCGCCATGCTGGAGACCTTTGAGACTGCAGTCACCTGGGACAAGTTTGACCGGCTCTATTCTTCGGTCATGGATACTACTCGTGATGTGTTGCAGCGGCTTGATTTAAGCCCATCTATAGTTACCTGCAGGATCACTCATGCCTATACGGATGGACTTGCCCCTTATTTTACCGTAATTGCCAAGGCGAGGGAGGGGAGTGAATTAAATGACTGGAATGAGTTAAAAAATGCTGCGTCATCTGTCATAATGGAATCTGGTGGAACTATTACCCATCATCATGCGGTCGGAAGAGAACACAGACGCTATTACGATATTGAGCGGCCTGATCTGTTCGCAAGAGCATTGGGAGATGCCAAGCGCGTGATGGATCCCAGTGGCATTTTGAACCCGGGAGTGCTGATCTGAGCAGCTACAAGCCGACTCGCAGGCAGGTGCTATCTTACCTCCCCTGGGGAGCCCTGGCGGCAGCAGGAGCTACATCTCTGGCCAACCTGCCGGACGACCATAATACGCCCTCTGACGGTATCTATCGCAATGGCTCGTTACCGGAATTGCCATCTCAAGATCCCTTGAAATCTCAGTCTGTCGACAATAGGATTTTTGACATTCCCAAAGCTGCATGGGAAAGACCAATTGGAAGCTATCCTCCCGGTGCGGGTGGTACTATTCCTGAGGATGGGAATCCTGCCGTGCCGCTGGATGTGCTGACCAAGCGAGGTATACCGTTGGGCGGGATAGGTACCGGCTCTTTTATGCTGAACCTCTGTGGAACCTTTGGGCCATGGAATATGGCTATAGGTGGAGACGATTCTGTGGGCTCTGCCTGGGGGTCTCCCGCAAACAGCGGCTTTGAACAGCGATTTCTGTCTCAGGCTGCCTTTCATGTCCGTGTGGCGAGCCATTCCGGACCCGGAAAGTCCAATCCCGGCACAGGTGGAAAATCTACTCCCGGCGGTGAGGATGTGTATGCTGTTACCCTGGCGACTGAAGACATACTCCCCGCATGGCCAAGGATCAATGAGGGACAGGGCAGCTACTATGCCCTCTTTCCGAAAGCCTGGTTCTCTTACGATGGCCTGCCTGTGCAACTGGAGCTCAAAGCCGTTACCCCCTATGTTGCAAGGGATTACCGTACATCCTCTCTGCCGGTAGCCCTGTTTAGCTTTGCAGTCAGGAATCCGGCGAGCACACCGGTGGATGTGTCATTTATGTACAGCTATCCAAACGCCCCCTACAGGATGCCCACATATCAGTACTCTTATCCCCGTGAGGGCTTTTCTGCTGTATCCGACCAACAGGGTAATATTATTGGTGTACGGCTTCAGGCAAGCTCAATCAACAATCTTGCAGTTACAAACAATACAGAATGGGTTATAGCGGCTGCCGTGCCAGATGGGGCA
Organism: Actinomycetes bacterium; assembly: GCA_021846515.1. Classification (GTDB taxonomy): domain Bacteria; phylum Actinomycetota; class Acidimicrobiia; order Acidimicrobiales; family JAMCPL01; genus JAMCPL01. The sequence goes on along the minus strand of JAJZWU010000054.1, from coordinate 4,063 downwards.
GATGCAACTTTTACTACCGGGTGGAATGCAAACGGTGACGGTTCCGATCTGTGGAATGCCTTTTCTGCGAACGGAGCACTACCGAATGCCTCCCTTAACAGTGCATATGAGGGATTGGCGGGAGCTATCGCCATCACGCTTAGGGTTCCACCCGGAGAGACACGCCATGTTACCTATGCGCTTGTATGGGATTTTCCTATTGTACAGTTCAAGAATCCGCTGGATGGGACTATGTGGTGGAAGCGCTATAAGGAGTGGTATCCAGGACATTTAAGGGGATGGGATATAGCTGCGGACGTATTGGGCGGTTATACCGATGTAGGTTACACTGACATAGAAAAAGGAGTGGATAGCTGGTGGCAGGCAGTTGCCTACAATCCTGCCTATCCGGAGTGGCTTCGTTGCGCTGCGCTGAACGAACTCTATTATGATATATTCGGCGGAGTCTTCTGGGAAGACGGCTGTATCACAAAGCCAAAGATCTACGGCAACAGGCCGGGACAGCACCTTTACTTCTCCATGGAGAGCGATTCATTGCGTGACTGCGAAAGTATGGACGTAAGACACTATGAGGATATACACCTTATACAGCTCTTCCCTGAGATAGAGCGAGATATTCTGCTTGGATGGGCAGATATTATCCTCTCGGATCAGCAAAATATAACTCCTCATGATGTAGGTTCGCCGGTAAATGATCCATGGTTTGTCTACAACCAGTATGCAGAGACCGTACAAGGTGGTCAACCTATGAATGTAGATTGGTTTGATCTGCCTTCCAAGTATGTCTTACAGTCCTATGTCTACTGGACATATACCGGGGATGACCGGTTTATTAAAGAGGTGTATCCTGCCTGCAAGTCAACTATGGAGCATCTGCTGAGCCTGGATAGTGATGGTGATGGAATACCTGACGCATCTGGAGTCCCCTGTAGTACATACGATAATATCCCATTTTACGGGGCAAATATATACATATCGGTTCTTGAGATAGGGGCGCTGGAAGCAATGGCGTCCATTTCACGGTTTGTAAATGATCCAGATGCTGAGCGGCTATGGAATGCTACTCTCTCGCTGGCCAGGAAGACCGTAGGGGAGAAGCTATGGGATTCCTCGCTTGGCTGGTTCAAGATGGACTCCGAAGGTGCAAATTCAGATGCCCTTATGTCTGACGGAATGTGCGGCCAGATGCATACTCAAGTTGCTGGCCTGCCTGACACCTTGCCACTCGACGATATGGCATCTCATCTGTCGCGTGTATACCAGATGGCATCACTTCCATATCAACAGGGATCTATGGGGGCAATCAACATCGTACAGTCAAACGGGCAGCCCTTGAATATAAGCGACGAATCATCCGGCGTGTGGCCGGGAGCGAGCTATTTGACCGCTGCTCTTATGTACTGGGCTGGAGATAGATCGTCAAATAGGCATCTCAAAAGACAGGCATTGGAGATGGGCTACGGGCTGTATAGTACTACCTATGAAAATGACGAGACAGCCTTTTGGTTTTCCACTCCTGCGGTGTGGGTGCCCGATTCTCCTATACATTGGCGTACTCCGACCTATATGCGCAACCGGGCGGTGTGGAATTTGCTGATTGTTGTCCATGACCCATTTGAGCAGAGCAGGGCGTGATGATAGGGGTATTTGGAGGGACATTCGATCCGGTGCACAACGGTCATCTTGTCGCCGCCAGAGAGGTAATCAGCCGGCTGGGGCTCGATAAGCTCTACATAGTGGTTGCAGGGATGCCTTGGCAGAAGGTGGACCACCGAGAGATAACCAGCGCAGAAGACAGGTTCAGGATGGTAAAAGAGGCTATCCAGGATCTAAAGTGGGCTCACCTGCTTGACAGGGTGGAGGTGAGCAGGATGGAGATGGACAGGCCGGGACCAAGCTACACCGCAGACACCCTACAGGCTCTTCATGAGCTATATCCAGAAGATGAACTGGTGTTGGTGGTGGGTTCCGATGTTGCAGCAGATTTGCATACCTGGGATAGGGTGAAGGAAGTTGCAACACTCTGCAAGCTGGCCGTCGTGACCAGAGTTCTCGCCACCCTCCCGGCCGCCAATTTGGGCTTCAACGTCGTGGAAGTGCCTATTCCATTCGAGGATGTATCCAGTAGTGACATAAGAAGACGTATAGCATCCGGGGATTCCATTACCGGCATGGTGCCCGCCAGCGTAGAGAGTTACATAAGAGAGAAGGGATTATATCGTGAATAAATACATATTGAAACTGCCGGTATTGGATTTGGCAGCGGCAGCGGCCAGAGCTGCAGCCACCAAGACAGACGAAGAGATTGTCGTTATGGATATGAGAGAGGTATCTGCATTCACAGACGTATTTGTCGTGGTTGGTGCACGTAATACCAGGCAGGTAAAGGCAATAGTGGACGAGGTGGAACGTAGCGTTAAGGATGACAGCAATATACGTCCTATTAGGATAGAGGGTATGGACGATTGTACCTGGGTGCTTATGGACTACGGCGATATGATCATACATATTTTTAACGGAGATGCAAGGGAGTTCTATGACTTGGAGGGATTGTGGGGAGATGCACCAAGAGTGTGCGGAGGGGCTGGAGGCGGGAGTGGAGCCAGCGGTGTATAGTCGCTTCTGCTTACCGGACCGGGGAGTAGCGCACCCAGGGCGTTTGGAACATCTATAGCCGCGCCATTCATGTAGAACGACACACCGGTTACACCCGGTAGTGTAGTGACGGTAAAAACTATTTGGGCGGTCGCCTGTATCTGAGCAGAGCCGGACAGCGTACCAAACGTCGGAGAAAGATTCACCTGGGCAGTGGACCCCGTTATCTTCGCAGACAGGCTACCTGCCTGTGCGGGGATGGCAGTGGAGAGGCCATCTTGAGCCTCTGGCTTGGTAGGGCCGCTGGCCAGTGCTGACAGTAGCGAACCGGCAGATGCAGGGAATGGTATGTCGCGACTTGCAGGCCATAATCGGCCGTCTGGTGCAATAAGGAAGATGGTGACCGGTACCTCTACTGTAGTGCGTCTCTGAATAACCGGAAAGCCGGATGGGGCCTTATCCAGAAGGCCAAACGGTATCGACTTTCTGGACAGGGAAGTTGGCTTGTTCTGTGTGATCACGGCACATGACCCAAGCAGTAAAGCGGACAGTAACACTATAGATATTTTGAGTACTTTGCTTCCTGCCGTCATGATTACCCTTCATCTCCTTTACCCGGCAGGCGCCCTATCAATGTGTGGCGTTTGCCATTGTGGTTTGCCGGTAAGTACGAATAATAAGCATCACTTGGCTGTATGGGTATCTCTACGACAAACGTGTTGCCTCCATCACTATTGATCTCCACCGATACCGTTCCATGATGCAGCTTTACGTGTTCCAATACCAGCGCCAGCCCGAGCCCGGTACCGGTGCTCTTTCCACGTCTGCCGGCAGCTTTCCCGCGGTAAAATCGTTCAAAAATAGCCTGGTGCTGGTCGGTGGGTATGGCTGGGCCCTTATCTGCCACCGATATCTGGATATAGTCTCCATTCCTGGCGGCTGATATTTCAGACAAGCCATCAGAGTGCTGGTTGACATTGTCTATCAAGTTAGCGAATACTCTCTCTATTCTGTGTTTGTCTACGAATATCTCCAGATCGTTTAGTTCCGGTGCGATCTTTACGGTAGTGCCGGGAGCTACGAAGGTATCGGCCAAATGATGTATGAGCATAGCTGCATTGGTGGGTTCTATATTCGGCACTGCTGCTCCTGCGTCCATGGCGCTTATCTCCAGCAGTTCCTTTACCATTTGCTGGAAGCGTTCAACCTCTGCTATCAGCATATCCAGTGCCTGATTGGTATTTCCCGGTAGGTCGTCGGCATGTTTTTTCAGTATCTCTGCGGTAGTAGCCAATGTGGTAAGGGGAGAGCGCAATTCATGGCTGACATCCGAGGTAAACCTGGCTTCACGCTCTATTCGTCGTGAAAGAGAATCTGCCATTTGATTGAAGGATTCAAATAGAGGATCCAGATCGGAGTCCCCCGTAGTCTTGAGGCGAGTATCCAGATTGCCGCTTGCAGATCGGAA
>JAJZWU010000053.1 GCA_021846515.1 Actinomycetes bacterium | reverse complement strand
CAGCTTATAGAGATAATTGTACAGTATCCCACACTTTGTAACTCAGACAACGTAATCTTCCAAGTACAATGTTTCCCTATTCCGTTGAAGAGTTCAGCGAGACCGAGAAAGAGATTTTGTCTAATTACGTGACAGATATTGATGGACCGGTCTTTGCCCTTGTCAACCTGGATGAGTCGGTCAAGGGCGCCCTATTTGCACGGTACTCTCGCTCCCCAAAGAGCTTGAGGAGGCTGTTTGTAGACGAGTTTGCCGTGGATATCGTTCAGGAAAATGGAGCTACCGGCAGTACTGGGGTAGGTACAGGTCGTGCTCAGGCGCTTTATGATCGTGTCTTCAATGAATACGGTGATGATTCCGTAGCACAGCTTGGGGGGGTACATCTGGCATGCGAACAGGTTTCGAATGTGTTGACAAAGTTACTGGAGAGGGGGCGAATTATGTCGTACCTGGAGCAGTCTACGCGCTACATCTCTTACGACATACGCCTGCCCAATAGCCAGTACCGATACTATCGAGACCCGGCAGTGCTGGAATCTCCTCTGGGAAATAATTACGTAGCTACCATGGATTCGGCATTCACCCGGTATGCCGGTTTGATTCCGAAGATGGAGTCCTTCTTGACCTCAAAGTACCCCAAGGCCACCGATGATCCTGATTCAGCTTACCGCAGGTCCATAAAAGCAAAGGCGCTGGACTTACTAAGAGGGCTACTTCCTGTAGCGACACTGTCTAACGTCGGCATATATGGGAGCGGTCAAGCTTTTGAAGCGCTGGTACTCAGGCTACGCTCCAGCGCACTTCCTGAAGCAAATGCCTATGCTGAGATTATCCTACAACAGCTGAAAAAGGTGATACCGTCATTTCTGACGCGATTGGATCGCCCCGAGAGGGGAGGAGTATGGCAGGCTTATTTTGAACAGACCAGGATACAAACCCGTGCAATAACTGAACGTATCTTTGAGAACCATAATTCACAGGCAATCTCTCGTGTAGCTACACCCCAACCAAACTACGGTAACTCTGTTCATCAGCCTGATTCATATTCCGGCAGGAGCGATTCTGAGGGCAATCAAGTCAGAATCATTCACTTTGATAACGATGGTGAGGACAGAGTGCTGAGAGAGATCCTCTTTGAATACTCGAATTTGAGTATGGCGAGCGTTCAGTCACTGCTCTCACAGATGAGCGAGGACGAAAAGGCAGATCTGATGGCCTCCTATGTGGGATCGAGAAAAGATAGACGCCATAAGCCAGGAAGGGCATTCGAGGCGACACAGTATGTGTTCGAAATAGTAAGCGATTACGGTGCATTCCGCGACCTGCAAAGACATAGGCTGCTCACAATTGATTGGCAACCTCTCACAAATGAACTTGGATTTTATATACCAGGAGAAATTGAGGAAGCCGGCCAAACGGCAGAGTATGTTGAAGCGGTAGAGAGGGAACATGAACTTTTCGATTTAATGTCCACATCCTTTCCCGTGCAGGCACAGTATGCATTACCCTTGGCGTCAAGGATACGATATGTAATTGGCATGAACGCCCGTGAAGCCATGCATCTCATAGAACTCAGGTCTATGCCTCAGGGCCATATCTCCTACAGGAAGATAGCCATAGGTATGTTTGAGCTGATTAGAGACGTTGCAGGGCACAATCTTATAGCACAATCAATGCAGTTTGTACATACAGAAGACGATGGACTTGGAAGAATGGCATCTGAGAAAAAAAGATTGTAATATTTGCTTGCTTGGAACAATCCAACATTGTATAGTACAACTGTAATTTAATTGATTAGGCGTATACTGGACACCAATCAGCCGTTAAACACAATTATAATCTTTAGGCAGGTAAGGAATGAGTGACGATTTAGATGACATAGAAGAGCCGGAGGATCTGGATGAGGAGATACTCCGTAGTGAGTTTGGAGACGTAATTGATGACGATATCGATATCGATGATCTTGATAATGCTCTCGGTGATGACATACCAGATGGAGACTTGGACGGCGAAGACGACTTGGCGTTGAGTGACGGTGTCGACGGATTATCCGATGTACCCCAGATAGTAATAGAGACCTCTGGTATCGTTCCGCTGGATGGTACGCATACCGAAGAAGAGGATGAGGAAGAGAGCGCCACCGAAGATGTCGAGGAGGCCCTCGACATGATATTACGCAACCGGGTGGTATCAGAAGAAGATGAAGATGAGATTGTCGACCATGACGAGGATGCCGATGATACATTCGCTCAAGTAATACCCAGACAGCCCGATGAGTTTGTCTGCCAATCATGCTTCCTGCTCAAAAATGCCAGCCAATTGGCGGACGCAGAGCATGGGTTATGTAAGGATTGCGTATAACTTGTACTGCCGTTATATTGGACTGATCCAAACCAAAGACTGCTCTTGTTAATGTAAGAATTACATACAATTTGCGCTACTAGCGTATACTTAGTATAAAATTGTACGCGTATGAACGAATCTGATCAAACCAATAATCCTCTGCGTAAGTTGCTTGACGCGTTGATCTATCTACCTGTCGGCGCTGGCATAGCCCTATCTCGGGAAATACCAAAACTGGAAGACATTGGTCGCCAGCGCGTAAACTCAGTTACTACTAATGCCAGGGTAATCGGTCAATTTGCTGTTCAAATCGGTTCAGGGGAAGTTAAGAAACTCATTCCGAAAGCAGTAAAAAGTGCCGAAGGACTGATAGGGTCAATAACAATACCGGGAACAGTGGTCAAAGATACCGGACGAAGTGATGGATCGGTGAGCAACCAGGCTGGCAGCGTCTACCGTAATGACATTGCTACAGATAGATATAAAGCCAATGGCAAGCCGGTCATGGATAACGGAGCCGTTAATCTAATCATATCTGGTTACGATAATCTTGCAGCTTCTCAGGTAGTTAGAAGGCTTTCCAGTCTGGATAAGAATGCGTTGTCTGAGATTAGAAAGTATGAAATAACTACCAAACATCGACAGACAATTATATCCAAAGTAGATCAGCTATTAAATAAGTAGTGACGGTATCAGGTCACTGTTTCATGGAGAGCGTGCGTTTTGCGGAATTGGTGGACGCAGAAGATATAGCCGAGCTGTGTGCAGAAGCCATCAACCACCTGAAGGAATCCAGGAATGGGCAGGCAATGTTGCTTGGACGTACCGGATTGATCGGTAAGGCGCTGGCCAGACCCGGTGGGTTGGCAAGACTTCTGGCTGATGTTCATACAACGGTTCTTGCCGGACTGTTTGACGAAGTCGTAGTCGGGTTTGTGGTGGCTCGTAGCGATCTACGAGGAAGCATAGACGCTATATATGTTACTCCCGAAGCTAGGGGAGTCGGAGTGGGCCAGGCACTGCTTGAGTCCGCAGTAGAGGCTCTGGTAAGCCGTGGATGCGTTGACTTGGATGTGAATTGCTTACCTGGCGATAGGAGCTCAAAGAGACTCATGGAGAGTTCAGGATTCAAGGCGCGACAAATTACTATGACACGGCATATAAGTAATTAACATGCCGGACTTTCCTATAGTGGCCGTAGGCGGCATAATGGTTATAGAGGAATCGATACTTCTGGTCAAAAGGGGCCATCCCCCCCAGGAAGGGAAGTGGAGCATTCCGGGTGGAAAGGTTAGATATGGCGAGCAGCTATCTGAAGCAGTAGAACGGGAACTGCAGGAGGAGATCGGATTGAACGTCACCTGCGGTGACTTGGTAGGCATAGCAGAGAGAATCGATGAGCAGAATCACTTTGTGATACTTGATTTCTTCGTGCATCTGAACACTTCGCCATCTCCTAGGGGTGGATTACCCATTCCTGTTCCTGCCGGCGATGCGGCTGACTCTGTATGGGTAGCGTTGAAAGATCTGGGTAGGTATGACTTGACAACCGGCTTGCTTGAATTCTTCTCCAAATACGGGATTATTTGAATAATGCAAGGCTATTTATTGGCCGGACTGTGACTTGCCATGGGTGGTGGGGGCATGGACAGGCCGATCAGGCTGGAAATACCCGGTATTAGCCCGGCAGTTTTGTATAGCTTGGCACGTAATTCATTTGTGGGATTGGCGGGAAGGCCAAGCGGCTTCACGTTTCTCCTTACGGGTGACTGCAGCACGGCTTCTATGATCTCCATCCACTCCTGTTCCGTGATATCTGGTGAAAGTGCGTTTCCTGCTGCTTCAGACAGGCGTACAGCCAACTCTCCTGGAATCTTGAAACTGCGATCAGGAGGGTTGCTGGATAGTTTGATAGCCTCCATTACATCTCCCTTGTCAATCTTACGAGCCATCTGCTCTTCCCAGCGAGCGCGCAGCGCTTCAATGCGTTCATGAAGCATGGCTTTTAGTACGCTGGCTAGTTCAGACGCCTCCTCATCCAGCTCCATATTGTTTGTCGCTGCCACTATCGAGCGCAACTCGTATAGCGGTACATCTGATCCAACAGAGCGTGCGGCTGATGCCCTGTCCTTCCAGTTTGCCAGTGTAATTCCTGGCAATAATGCTTCCGCCATTGCAATTAGCGGCTCTGAAGCAATCGGCGGTGCACCATTGCGTTTTGCGTCTTCGTTCTGTTCCTCTATTCTCTTACGTACTGCCGGCATCCCTCCACGTAACAATTCCTCTGCAATAGGAAGCTGCTCAGGCCTTAACTGAGCTAATATAGTGTTACGATATTTTGTACCAAGTACTCGCCTGATGGGATCATGGCGCCTGCCCATGTTGCCCATTTTTTCGCTGTCACCTTTATGTCCATCTCTATTACCTGTAGTAGGTTGCCTACGTGGAGCGTTGCGCTTGGCAGAGCCTTGATTGGAGCGACGTTTATCGGACGTGCTAGTTTTATCTTTTTGGTCTCTACCTGTTGCAGAATCATGCTCGCCTGTATTATCTTTGTATTCCTTATATTCCCGTTCCTTGCGGAAACTGCTACTTCTGCTACCTATGACCAAAGTATCGTCTTTAGATGACTTATTTTTATCTGGCAGCTCAGGTATCGTTACACTTACTATGTCGATGCCGTCCAAACCAGACTGCATCTCAGCATGAAATATATCACCCACCTTCGCACCTGCAGGTAGAAGGTGAGCCGACAGCATTCCTCGCGGTTGCTTGGCGTTTACGACGCGCCAATTCCACGATTCATTATCCGAACGAGCTGTAATTTCTATATCTATATATTTTGCCATGTCAGTGTAATAGGATACCAGCGTAGCAAACTGCGGACAACCGCGATTACTTGTGTCAACCAGCTGAGGATCAGGTCACTATACTATCACCTCTTTTGTGCTATATTGCACAGCTGGCGACTACACGGGAACACGGTAAAACAGGTACCGCAAATAAGTCGCTACAGTACTGGTAGTATTGGCCTTTATGGCTCCTACTTGTGCAGCCAGCATTCAAGGATGCAGCTACAGTACTGACATATTCTACCTGTGACTGTTTGTATAATGACCAAGTGGGAGCGCAAGCCTCGTCCGTAAGGGCGGGGAGGATGTCACGGGATCGTCTCAACGGGCATCTGTAAGGATTTTGTTATGAGATTATTAGGAGCCGTTCTTACGACGCATCTATCGCACTGATTACATTTATACTTATTTATCATACGATAGGTATAGTGAAATGCAAAAGGAGAGTAGCTGATGAACGAGCAACACGATGAGGAACTAAGCAACAATCCTAAGTTGTCTTATGGTATTGAGGGACCGGGACAGTATTGGCGGCGTCCTCAACAGGAGCCAGATCCAGAAGAAGCATCTCGTTCGGAGAATAACACTTCAGAGGTGAGTGGAAACCTCATGGAGCCCGGTACTCATGGTCATATCTCTGAAGCATCTTATCCCTCAGAGGCAAGTAGACCTTACGAGCCACCTGCCGGACAGGGTGTTTACGGTAGTACAACTGCTGGAGGGAGGGAGGCTCCCACACAGTGGGGTGGCCCTGATAATAGGCCTGGTATTGGCTACTATCCACCGGTAGGACAAAATGATCCATGGGGGAGAACGGCTGAGCAACCTGGTTATGGCAGGTACATAGGTCAGGGCAGTTTTGGAAGCGGCTCTGGCATTATGGCCGGTAACGATTTCGAGGAAGGTAGTGGAGGACCTGGTGGCTTTGGCGGTCCCGGTGGCGGGGGGTTCGGCGCTGGCTCTGGCTTTGCTGACGGTAGTGAGGCTGGCGGTCAGTATGCTCCGACTGCCACATTAAGGAGACGTATCAATCCTAGTATGCTGCGATGGATAACAGTTATAGTTGTGTCTGCCGTGGTGGGCGCCATAGTAGGAGCTGCGGCTGTATCTATGGGCAGCAACAGCTCCAGTAATGGTGGAAGCGCTACGGTATCGGTCAGTAATGGCCCGGCTGGCCCGGCCATACTGGCAAATGGGGCTCAAATACCGCAGATAGTCAAAAAAATATTACCCTCAGTCGTATCCATAAAGGCTACCGGAGTGAGTTCCGGCAGCAGCCTGGGTGAAAGCAGTTCGCCCTTTGGCAGTTCGCCCTTTGGCAGTTCACCGTTTGGCAGTTCGCCCTTTGGCAGTTCACCGTTCGGGAGCGGGTCGGTCGGCACCGTGGTAGATGAAGGTACCGGTATGATTATTACGAGCAGTGGGCAGGTCGTTACCAACAACCACGTCATAGCAGGTGCAACGAGTATCACGGTTACTCTTTACGGCCAGTCATCATCCCTGCCGGCCAAGTTGATCGGAACCGACCCTACAGATGACGTTGCTCTGTTGCAGATAGAAAATGCACCGTCCAACCTAACTCCGGTGACGTTTGGCAAATCGTCGAACCTGCAAGTTGGAGATGCTGTAATAGCGATAGGGAATGCACTCGGACTGTCGCTAAAGAGTCCCACAGTTACCTCTGGAATTATATCTGCGCTCGGTAGGAACGTACAGGCAGGTTCTGCGACATCCGCCGCCACGGAAGATTTGACATCCATGATCCAGACAGATGCTGCTATAAACTCCGGCAACTCCGGAGGTCCATTGGTTGATTCCGCCGGACATGTGGTCGGTATGGATACCGCCGTTGCGTCATCCAGCGCGGGTAACGCTCCCGCACAGAATATAGGCTTTGCAATTCCATCCGACAGAATAGTAAGTCTGCTGCCACAACTCAGAAAGGGAGGCACGGTGTCGCAGCCAAAGGCCTTTCTCGGTGTCTACATCACAAGCATGAACAGCCAGTTGAAGAGCGAGTACAACTTTGTACCGAACAGTGGTGCGGTTGTCATGCAGGTAGATCCAGGTTCTCCGGCACAAGTAGCCGGCATCCAGGCAGGTGATGTCATAGTAGCGATAGATGGTCAGAAGATTACCTCAGCATCAGATCTGGCTTCTGCAATAGCATCCAAAAAACCAGGCCAAAGTATTACTATTACACTATGGCAGGGTCAGCAAAAGCAGACCGTGACAGCTACATTGGCCTCTACTCCGGTAGCATAGATATACGCTACGTAAGGCGCGACTCAGGAGAAAATCGCCTTATGTCGCTGGAATCTGAGGTTGCCTATATATACGTAGTAGTGGGTGGACTGGAAATTCTATCCTTTGCCGCGTAACACGGTCAACTGCACGGCGCCACATACAAGCGCTGCATTTGTCAGCCGCGCTCTCTATGTTTCGCCAAAGTGCCGACCAAATGCAGAGAACCAGCCTCAGGTGTGGACAAGACCAGAAAGGGTATAGTAGAATAAACAAGGCTGAAATGACAGCCACCCTAGCGAGAGGCGCGTAGGGATATCTTTATAAAAAGGCAGAGAAAAATGCAAAAATCATTTAAAGACCTTGGTCTTTCACGTCCAATTTGTGACGAATTAAATAAATCCGGATTTGGTGATCCGTTTCCAATCCAGTATCAGGCCATAGACAAGATTCTCGAAGGTCACGATATTTTAGGAAGGGCGCCTACAGGGTCAGGAAAGACATTTGCATTTGGCCTGCCTCTCATGGAGATCAAGGCACAACCAGAAAAAAGAAGACCCGTTAGCTTGGTGCTCTCTCCCACGAGAGAATTGGCATCCCAGATTGTAATGGCTCTGGAACCTTTTGCCAGAGTTAAGAAGAAAAAACTAGTGGCAATTTATGGAGGGGTCAGTTACGGCCCCCAAAGAAAAAAACTGGAAATGGGAGTTGATATTGTTGTAGCTTGTCCGGGAAGGCTTCTTGATTTAATAAACCAGAGGTCAATTTTATTGGACAAAATCGAGACACTCGTGATTGACGAAGCTGATCGCATGGCAGATATGGGGTTTTTGCCGGATGTTAAAAAAATAGTCGATCTAACAAATTCAGATCGGCAGATTATCCTATTCTCGGCAACCTTAGACGGTGACGTTGCAAAGTTGACAAAGCGATATCAAACCGATCCTCTTAGTATTGAAGTTGAAACGGATAAAGAAGACGTAAAGAACGTTCGTCATGAGTTTTATCCCGTCAAACGAGAAAAGAAGATGGCATTCATGGCAGGAGCCATTTCAAATTTTGACTCAACGATTATTTTTTCCCGTACTCGACACGGAGCTGAATCGATACTGACCGGTCTAAAAAAGTATGGCATCAGTGCCGAATCCATACATGGAGGCAAGAGCCAAACACAGCGTTCAAGGGCTCTTGAGAGGTTTGTTGGGAAAAAAGTCTCTGCTCTTGTGGCTACTGACGTTTGCGCCAGGGGCATTGATGTAGAAAATGTTGGTGGTGTTATCCATTATGACCCCGCAGAAGATTCTAAGGACTATGTCCACCGCTCGGGAAGAACAGGACGAGCGGGACAAAGCGGTGTGGTGATCTCGCTGGTGGGCGATGACCAAGTTCAAAAAGTTAAGAAATTAGTAAAGCCACTGGGAATCGAATTTATTTTCAGTACACCTCAATTTACACAAGGCGTTCCTAAAAAATTGGAACCTCCAATTCGGCAAGATTCTGAAGTGAACCCCAGAAAAAGATCAAGAGGTCCAAAATCAAATCACTCAAATCGGCCACATTCAAGATCATTCCGGGGAAAGACTAAATCGTACTCTAAATAAAAGGCCATTTTTCTCCTTGGAAAACGAGCTTCAATATATTGCTCTCGGCCGTAGTTGGTTTCGACGTATCGTACCGAGGCCACCTCTTATCGGAAAAGTGGCTAGGAGCGTGGGTCAAAACCTTGTTACGATATAATCTAACCACAATATATTGTGGGTGGTTGGGGATTTGACCACAACATGTAGGGGCGTGGGGTGGCATTTTGGAGGTTC
>JAJZWU010000052.1 GCA_021846515.1 Actinomycetes bacterium | reverse complement strand
GATGCTAGTGCACTCTTGATTTCTGTATCCTCTATTATACGTCCCTGTGATGTATCTATAAGGAACATCTTCCCTGGCTGTAGCCGCCCTTTTCTGACTATGTCTACGGGATTTATATCCAGTAGACCGGTCTCAGAGCCAAGTACCAGTTTTCCACCCTTTGTGAGAAGCCAACGCGATGGTCTAAAACCGTTTCTGTCCAGTACTCCTCCGGCAATGATGCCATCAGTGAAGATCATGGCTGCTGGGCCGTCCCATGGCTCCATTATGGATGCATGGTACATATAGAAATCCCTCATTTGTGGATCCATATCTGCGTTTTTCTCCCACGCTTCAGGGATCATCATAAGGATTGCATGAGGCAATGACCTACCGCCAAGGTGTAGTAGCTCTATTACCTCATCAAAAGAAGCTGAATCGGACGCACCAGGAGTACATATAGGAAAGAGTCTGGACAGATCTCCCTTGATTACATCCGAGTCGAGTAGTGCTTCTCTTGCACGCATCCAATTACGATTGCTAATGAGAGTGTTTATCTCGCCATTGTGGGCAATATATCTGTAGGGATGCGCAAGTGGCCATGACGGAAAGGTATTGGTGGAAAATCTGGAATGGACCATCGCAATAGCTGACTTGAGGGATGGTTCCAATAGGTCAGGATAAAACGATGAGAGTTGATGGGAGGTCAGCATACCCTTGTACACTATTGTCCTGCTTGATAATGAAGATATGTAGACACCATCCAGCTCATGCTCTGCTCGTTTTCTCAAGCAAAACGCCATTCTATCGATAGCTAGTGGCCCGTCCCGCAAATCACCATGGTCGACTGGTGTAGCTGGAGCCACCGCTACCTGCCAAAACGAGCATATAGCCTCGGCAGCAGTGGCACCAATGGATGTATCGTCCACGGGGACTTGGCGCCAACCAAGTACCTTCAGAGATTCTTCTCCAGCCAATTCTTCTATGCGCCTCATCGACTTCTGTATCGAATTCTCATCCCTGGGCATAAACACGATGCCACAGGCATATTTGCCTTCTTCTACCTCTCCTATACCTAGTTCGGTCTGCGATTTGAAAAAGTCATGAGGCATTTGAAGCAGTATCCCAGCGCCATCACCAGTCTCCTCTTCAGCTCCAGTCGCACCACGATGTGCCAGGTTTTGAAGGGCGATCAACGCATCCTCCACTATGCCATGGCTCTTGTTGCCGTGAATATCAGCTATAAGTGCTATCCCGCATGAATCGTGCTCAAAGGCAGGGTTATAAAGGCCGGTGGTGTCTTGTCCGGTGTTCACAGCGAGCACACGGCGATCATCGCTTTTACAGGTAGGTTTCATTTCAACGTTCCAATCGTCATCCATATTCCTTTTCTAACCATATCTTACTGTTCTACAGGTTTGATACAAGGGACGACGTTGGCCCATCAGTAGTACTTTTATTGCACCAATTGCACTACCGAAAATACCACTGCTTCTATGAAGGCACAATTCCATGAGGGAAATTGGTACCGCTTAAAACAGTACTATAATAGATACCATTATAGCAGCATACGACAGCAACTACGACATAGTAATAATTGGAGGAGGGATAATAGGGCTGAGTGTTGCCTACTTGATGCCAGATGTCTACGAGAAGGTAGCAATAGTTGATCCATCGCCAGGTAAGGGTACCAGCTGGGTAGCCGCAGGAATGTTGGCTGCGGTGACTGAAGCATACTATGGTGAAGAGCTGGAATTGCATCTGAACATGGCGGCGGCAAACTTATGGAAATCTTTTGCTGAAACGCTAAGTGAGAAAAGTGGTATTGATATAGGTTACAGGCAGGTGGGTACTCTTGTAGTAGCGGGGGGAAACGACGATAGGTCGTACATAAGAGAACTCTACGATTATCAGACAAGCCTCAAGTTGAATGTCGAATGGCTGAGTGCATCAGAGGTCAGAGAACTGGTTCCACAACTTGCACCATCTGTACGAGGAGCGATGCTTGCAGCAGATGACTACCAGGTGGATCCACGACTGGTGGTAAAGGCGCTGACACAGATAATAACCGCTAAAGGTTATTCATTACTGCCTACTAGGGCAACATCTGTCATCTCCGATTCAAAAGGCAATTCCAGAGGTAGTGCCGGAAACAGCTTCCGTATAATACTTGAGGCGGGTAACGATCTACATGCCGATAAAATCATCGTATGCACCGGACCGTGGATATCCCAATTAAATGGTTTACCGCGATTTGTATCTTCAGCCGTAAGACCAGTCAAGGGTGAGATAGTCAGACTGGCAGCATTTGACTCCTCCTTGCTGCCTGCACACACTATCAGAGGTATAACGAATGGTCGTTCCATATATATGGTACCCAGAGCTGACGGGACACTGGTCATCGGAGCAACCATGGAGGAAAAAGGCTTTGACACGGCGGTTCGATCTGGTGCAGTCTTCGATTTGTTGCGTGATGCTAGAGCGTTATTGCCTATTACAGCAGAGCTTTCGTTTCAAGAGACTATTGCTGGACTGAGACCGGCCACACCGGATAATGGTCCGATAGTTGGCAGTATAGATGAGAGTGGTGGACTTATAGTGGCTGCTGGCCACTACCGAAATGGCGTGTTGCTCGCTCCGATTACGGCAGTAGCGGTAAACGCACTTATACAGTCTGATGAAAAGGGAGTTCCACAAGAGGTCATACCGTTCAGTCCCTCACGTCTCGAGAGAATCGCATGAAGTGCGGAGTTTTGTTGTATGAAGTATGAAAGTATCTTGATAGATATCACCGTGAATAACGAGCATTACAGTATAGATGCCGGTACTACGGTAGCCAATCTGGTCGAGCAGTACGCTCGCACGGCTCGGGGAATAGCTGTAGCGATAGATGGTACTATAGTGCCCAAAAGTACGTGGACAGATACCGTTCTCAGGGAAGGTTGCCGAGTCGAGATAATCACGGCGGTTGCAGGCGGATGATGGAAGAGAATGTTGATATTGCGGGTCTGAAAGTAGCTCATCGGCTGCTGCTTGGCACAGGCGGAGTGCAGAGCCATGAAGTACTGGAAAGAGTCATAGAAGCATCAGAGGCTTCAGTGGCGACAGTTGCAATGCGACGTGTATCGGTTTCATCAGGGCGGTCGATATTAGATGTACTCGAAGAGCATAACGTAACTGTTCTTCCAAACACTGCAGGTTGCTACAATGCTCACGAAGCAGTGTTGACAGCTGAAATGGCCAGGGATGCACTCGAAACGGATTACGTGAAATTGGAGGTGATAGGAGATGAAGATACCCTATTACCGGATATAAATGAACTGTTGAGGGCGGCAGAAATCCTATACGACAAGGGTTTCAAGGTGTTTCCATACACTACCGACGACCCCATAGTTGCCAAACGCCTCGAACAGGTAGGTTGCGTCGCCGTTATGCCGTTGGGAGCTCCGATAGGCAGTGGGCTTGGAATCCGCAATCCGCACAACATTGCTTTGATAGTTGACACCATAAATGTGCCGGTCATACTCGATGCCGGTATTGGCACTGCATCAGATGCTGCACAGGCAATGGAATTGGGTTGCTCCGGAGTGCTAGTTGCTTCTGCAATTACAAGAGCACAGAACCCTCCGATGATGGCATCTGCAATGAGAAATGCTATTATAGCTGGACACGATGCATATTTGGCTGGGAGGATACCAAGACGATTCAGGGCACTTGCATCCTCGTCCATGGAAGGTATGGCCGATCTGACGGACAGCCTTGTAGATGGCAGTGGTTTTTCCTCAGCCGAATGATGCCCTCAGCCCAATGACACCCAGTGGCTTATACCGCAAATAACTATGGGTTCCCGCCAGCCATATGACACCCTTGGTGGTGTCCTTGTAATCTCCGGATCAGATTCTAGTGGAGGGGCGGGGATGCAGGCCGATATACGTACACTGGAATCAATTGGGGTACGCGGTGTGTATGCAGTTACTGCAGTTACAGCACAAGATTCTACCGCAGTCGCAGGAATAATGCCTGTGTCGGAAGATCTTCTAGGTTTGCAGATAGACCTTGCAGTAGCGGGATCACCACTTGCAGCTACCAAAGTGGGCATGCTCGCCACGGCAGAAAATGTTGCGGCTATTGCGTCTCGAATAAAAGCTGGAGAATTGCCAAATGTAGTAGTTGATCCCGTGCTTGCTGCATCATCTGGAAATCCGTTGGCAAGCGAGGAAGGTATAGAGGCGTATCGAGAGCTACTGGTGCCGTATACATATATCCTGACACCAAACATCCCTGAGGCAGAGTTGTTGACAGGCATGACCATCTCGAGCGTAGATGACATGGTAAGTGCCGCCAGTATGTTGCACAATATGGGTGCTGAGATAGTAATTGTCAAAGGTGGCCATGCCAGCTGGGATGATCGACTACCAGATACACCAGATACACCAGATACACCAGTAGTTATGGATATCGTAATCGGATTGAATAATATATCCGACACCTCTTTGCAATCATTGTCGACTGGCGTGAACATACTTTCCTCTCCACGCCTGCAAGTAGCAGCGGTCAGGGGTACTGGATGTACCTTCTCATCCGCTATAGCAGGCTATATTGCATACGGTTACCCGGTAGACAAAGCGATAGTTGCTGCCAGGGAGTATGTTACGCAATATATTGCAAGATATGGAATTGCTCGATCCTCTACCGCACCATTCGGTAGTATTCAATAATGCGGTAGCTTGTTGCGCTACCAGTATGCTGTCGGCTCTCATGATTGCGCATCTACTGCTCATGATCATGCAATAGTGCGAATAATGCGGTAGCTTGTTGCGCTACCAGTAGAGATCTGGTTCGCCATTGTTGTCCGATTCCTGGCTTATATCGCCATGGTTATCGTCATGGTTGTCGTCATAGTCAAGACCTGGGCTAGTATCGTCCGGCTCAGATGTCATATTTCCTGGCCTCAGTATGGCGCTGTTCATTCCCAGGCTGAATCCTTTCAGAAAAGTCATAGCCTCCCCCATCCGTGAATAGCGATTTGTAATAGCGTGAAAACGATAACCGTGATTGGGTTCTTGCAGATGGGCGAGTTCATGAATGATTACAGCATCCAGTACCCACGACGGAACCGGTCGCAACTTATCTGAGATCCTAATATCCCTCCTACGGGTAGTGCAGGATCCCCAGCGAGCATTTTGGTTGGTTACCCAACGAATCGAATCAGCGTAGATTCCATCGGTATAGCGATCGGCCAGTTGCCTGGCACGTAACTCCAATGATTCGTCAGATAAAAAATCAATTACCTGTCGCTTGCGCATGACTCTTTGGACGAGCCCGTTGACGATCTCGGAACGCTCAGGTTCTGGCAGCGCAGCAGGCAGAGACACCACTATCCTCCCATCCTGCCACTTGGCACTGGCAGTCTTACGTCGTCTGGTACTCAATCGTATCTCTATTTCTGGATTATTGCAGGTATTTTCCATATGATCATCTCTTCTGGACATATGCATATTACAGTACACCTGTGGTGTGTCATTTATTGTATTGGATCGTATACAACTATAATATTACAGATATTTCGGCTGTTTGAAAGTAATGATAAAAGCTGGTTAACGCCGCCAAGCTACGGGGAGCGATTAGAACGTTAGCTGTTTTGAAGTAAGGACAAGAGCCGGTGGATATCCAGGACGTAGCACAACCAAGAGGATGGATCAGATTATAGCTACTTATAGACCTTTCGTTGGAATATACCATGCGGACCGGTCACCCTATCGAGTATGAGCAACCCATCGAGATGATCCACTTCGTGCTGTATCGCTCTGGCCTCGAATCCTTCAGCTTCTATGTGGCATTTTTCACCATCAAGACCGATACCGGTTACCGATACATTTGTGTATCGTTCCACATCGCAGGTAAAGTCAGGTACACTCATACAGCCCTCTCGAGCAACCTCACGGTCACCTCTACAGGATATGATTGGATCGAAGATAACTATGAGACCATTTGAGGTCTTACCGGCCATTGCACGATGTTTGCTTACGTCCACGACAAAAGCTCGTAAGCCTACTTCGATCTGTGGTGCAGCCAAGCCGACACAGGCAGGGGATCCATACATGGTGTCAACAAGGTCGTCAGCCAGCTCTTGCGATACTGATCCTATCTCATTAGCTACCCTACTAAGCAGGGGATGAGGAATTGTTATGACGTTCCGTAGTGACATGGTATTGGTAAAGATAAAGGCATATCGTCAACGCAACTATGACATACGAGCTTGTTCAATAGCGTTGCCAGCCATCGTAATAGATAGATTTGATTGGCTGAGTTGTCCACGCAATCATAGGATGAATGCTGAATCCAACCGTGCTGAACAGTCAATTCCCTCGGATACTGCCAGACGAGACAGGCTATCGTGAAACATGTCTGAAGGCTCTCCGGAGGGAATCATCGCTCTGATAGTCATAATATACACGGCATCTCCCTTCCTGCCGCCGCGTCTGGCTACTAGGTCTACAATGTTGCCTCCTGCCCTGAATATCTCAGATGCAACGGCATGAACAATCCCCGGGTGGTCAGAACCATGTACAAATATAGACCACGGAAGTAATTCAACGGCATCGTTTTCGATCCTATCGGAACATACAGTTGCCTCTACCTGCAGTGCATATTCTTGTCGCGCATGATCGAGTGCTGCTACTACCTGTTGTGGTGTGACATCACTGTCGACCGCTACCATTACCATAATAGTAAAATATCCTCGTAAGATACTCATTGTCGCATCTTCGAGATTCCATCCCTCTCTGGCCAAAGAATCGGTGACTGATGCCACTATACCTGGCTGATCCAGGCCGGCAATAGATAAAAGGATCCTAGAATGGCTCATCATCTTGCTCAATTAGCTGTCCATTGAACTCAAATGGTTCTTCATCAAACTCAGATAGCGGCTCCTCGTCTTGCTCAATGTACTTTAGCGATCTGGGCTCTCTATGTGGTAACAGGTCTTCATCGGTTGACGGCTCGTCATCAGGGTCGAATGGTTCTTCGTCAAGCTCCCCCTCTCCAGTCGCAAGAGTGTTCAGTTTAGGCACGATCTCCTCGACGCGTACCTTACTTGCCTTGATCCTCTTGTCTATCTCTGCAATGATAGCGGTAGCACGCTCTAATTTCGGAACTAATTCGTCTATGTCTACATCGGACTGTTCCATATACGACAAAATTTCATTCAACTCATCGGTTGCTTCTCTGTATGTAAGTTTGGATACCTCTTCCACGTGAACAGTTTACTGCCTATCCTCGTTGCGTGCTGAAGCATCTTCACTAAATGCTGAAATACGGGAGTGAACGCTGCCGTCACTGAGTCTGGTAATCAAAGTATTCCCTATATCGGCATCTCGTATAGAACGCATAATCCGTTTACTCTCTCCATCACTGACCCATGTAATACTGTACCCACGCTCAATTTGACGTATGGGGTCATATGCCAATGTCAGACGTCTGGCATTTTCTGCTACAGCCACGTTGTAGGATATTGCCCTCATTGCTGAATCCGATAGACGTTTGCTCACATGTTTCAACATTTCTCGCTCTCGGACAAGATGTACAAGAGCTTGAGATGCCAACTTGCCTGCAAGACTGGTAACTACTTTAGCCTGGTTGTCCAATGCCCTATTCCCTGCGGTGGCTATTTTACCAGAGAGAGTGGCAAAGTAATTTTCTGCGTATGTAATTGATTCCACTGCTAAAGAAGAGATCTGCCTTGCTGAGCTTTGTATAGTCTCCATATAACTATCGATAACCTCCACCAGCCGTCTTCCACAACTGGTCGGAGTAATAAATGATGAATTCGCTACCATGTCGACGACTGACTGATCACCGGTATGGCCTATACCGGTCAACACAGGTACAGGCATTGTGGCAACCCTTCTGGCAACCGAAGCATCATCAAAGGTCAATAAATCTGCCTTTGATCCACCACCCCGTACGATTACCGCGACATCCAGTTCGTAACTGATCAGTAAATCCAATGCAGCGACAATCGATTTTGCAGCCGAGCTACCCTGTACCTGCGTAGGAACTATTATCACATGGAATCCGTAACCAGAATCCATTAGCTGGCCAATGAAATCTGAGTACCCCTCTGTGCCGGGGCTGGCAACTAGACCAACCCTCAGAGGTACAGGTGGAATATCAATAGATTTGTTCAACTCGAGAAGTCCCTCTTTGGAGAGGGATTCAATAAGGCGTTTCCGTTCCAGTGCAAGTCTGCCGAGTAGAGACTCAAGATCTATACCTTCCAGTATAAAGCTGACTTCACCTCTTACCTGGTAGAAATCTATATAACCGTTTATGACCACGTTCATTCCAGCTGCCAGCTCAATTCCTTCCTGGGAGAGTTGTGAACGCAGTACTGACCAGGTCTGTTTCCAGCACTTTACTCGGAGAACTGGAGCCTTGGCTGGATCGGGATAATCTGGATCGATCAGGTCTATATAGCAGTGGCCGCTCTTATGGAAATAATCACTGACCTTCTGTATCTCTCCCTTTACCCATAGCTCTCTACTACGAGGAAAGGCTTTTGCAACAACGGCACCCAATTCAGCGTATAACGATGATATGCTGAGTGGAGTATCACGTAAACTGGACATGTGTTACAAACTAGCACGAATAAACCACAGAAACTATCAGTATAAGCACCGTCGGCAACGCCCTACAAGATAAAATACGTACATGACCGGAATAGAAGCGCGGGTCCCGGGTATCAGTCGTGAGATGGATGTCATCAAGTCGGCGAGCCCATGAGACCAAGACATGCCGTACGTCGCCATGTACCACTAAGCGATGCCCTAGCAATCGCAGTTATAGTAATCGTAACCGCTGTTGTTTTCTATCCGGCACTGTCAAAGGGCTTCGTACTAGGTTCCATAGACATCATGAATATATGGCCGGTTACGCACGGGCTATTTCACCATGTCCACAACAAGGCATCATTTGATCAGGCCAGCCAGATGGTTCCATGGATGACTTTGGACTGGCAGTCCATTCATCATGGTGTATTTCCACTCTGGAATCCTTACACTCTCTTGGGCTTGGCTCAGTTTGGCAACTTCCAGTCGGCGGTACTGTCATTGCCCCATCTGGTCGCTTACCTTTTTCCATTGAGAAATGCCTACCTGGCCAGTGTCTTTACGACAATGCTCATAGCGGGTACGGGAGCTTATGTTGCTGCAAGGGTCATAGGAGCGCCTGCTCCTATCAGCATTGCAGGTGCCATAGCATTTGAAATGTCTGGCTCGCTGGGTAACTGGGCAGGTTGGCCTCAGGGTGAGGTCAATGCTTGGCTTGGATGGGTAATTGCATTGGTCGTATTGTTGCATAGAAGCGACAGGCCAAATAAACTTATTGTGATACTCGGCATAGTAATTGCATTTGCAGTATATGCTGGTCACCCTGAATCGTATCTTTTCATAACTATTACCGTTATCGCCATCGGCGGTGTCATTGCATGGTCGCGTCGCAAGGATATCAAAGATGTCTTGCGTACTGCATCTAGGGTAGGTGTAGCTACGGTGTTGGGGATACTTCTATCTGCGCCACTTCTATTTACAGGCGTACAGCTTATTCCGTTGAGTACAAGGGCTACACAGGGGTTCAATCAACCTTACAGCGGACTCCCCCTCTCTGCTATTGCAGATTTAATAGCACCTCGCTACTTTGGCACACCTGCAGCCATAGGCCACTACCCTGCCGGAGCCAGCTGGTTCGGTCCATCATATTCATTTTACGAATT
>JAJZWU010000051.1 GCA_021846515.1 Actinomycetes bacterium | reverse complement strand
GCGGGCAGGATTGTCCCATATATCTGGGTCGCCATTATCGATGTGAGCTTGATGGAGCGAAAAGGGGATGAAATGTACATCCCAAGGTGTCCCAGCTTTGAGTGCAGCTACTACGTGTTCGTTGGCGTTGCGTGCAAACGGGCATAGATAATCATAGGTAATAGAAAAGGATCGTTCCTGCATGACTTATTAAACGCCGGAATGCGCCAATTTATTCCATCTCTGCTGAGTCCCTTGGGAACCGACTAAACGGTCAATTTTTGTCAGTTTCTTTACTTAGCCGCTTTACAGTGCCACATTAAACTGATATAATATAAAACATGGAACCGGTCCCCGCCACCGGGTTCCATAATCGGCATCATACGGGAACCGCCGCCCGTAGATGCCTTAGGTGAAAGTGCCCTTCGGGGCACTTTCCCGCGTCTGGTCACTTTCATGGAAAGCGCTTACATCAGGGTTGTTGTCGGTGCCATATTGTGGTTGCCGTACGATCCATAGGTCACCGAACACCTTTTTAGTTGCTACCTATCTTTAGGCTAAGATTGATTCATGGCAGCATTACTTACTCGCATAGATCTATCCGCTGTAGATACCGTGGACATTCCAAAAATGCTGGCTTCTTACGGCACATCTTCTGGGATACATGCTGCCGCAGGTGAAGCAAGCGATCTCTATAAGGACGTGGCCTCCATCATAGCTACAGTGCGACAGCGAGGCGATGCAGCTCTTCGGGAGTTTTCATTGCAATTTGACGGGATAGTTCCTGAGTATCTTAGGGTGCCTCAGGAAAAAATTAAAGCCGCTTTAGCGTCGCTACCGGTGGAATTGAGTCGGGCGCTCCATCTGGCTTATGAACGTCTATTCGATTATCATCATTACGAAGCGTCGACTGAGTCAATCTCTCCGTCTTTGTCCGGTATGCGTCCAGATGATATTAGCCTCGGTATGCCTATGGCAGGTGACATGTATGTGAACAATGGTATAGAGGTTCGTGTATGGCGTAGAGCAGTGGGTAGGGCCGGAATTTATTCTCCAGGAGGTAAGGCTAGGTATCCTTCGAGTGTCCTTATGTGTGTAGCCGCCGCACGAAGCGCGGGTGTGAGGGAGATAGTCCTATGTACTCCTCCAACCGCAGACGGATTTCCTGCAGTGGAAACGTTGGCTGCCGCAGCTATTGCAGGCGTGGATGAAGTGTACAGTATAGGTGGCGCGCAGGCTATTGCGGCAATGGCATATGGTACAGAGACTATATCGCCGGTGGATGTGATTACAGGTCCAGGAAATAGGTATGTGGCAGAGGCAAAAAGGCAACTTTCTGGAGTGGTGGGTATACCGTCTGCATATGCAGGCCCTTCGGAGGTAGTAATAGTGGCCGATGATTCAGCTCCTGCGGAATGGGTGGCTGCCGATCTTGCCGTACAGGCAGAGCATGGCCCGGATGGATTGTCGTGGCTGATTGCATGGGATCCTGTAGTCCTAGATACGGTTGAGCAGGAGTTGTCTAGGATCGTAGAGTCGTCGACACGCATAGACGACATAAAAGCTACCTTGCTGAGTAACGGATATTCAGTGTTGGTGAAAGGTGCTGAAGAGGCAGCTACTGTTTCAAACATCATAGCTCCGGAGCATTTGGAGCTGATGTGCAGTGATGCTGACAGGATGGTCGGGTTGTTCCAATCGGCAGGAGCTGTTTTTGTTGGTTCCTATTCCGCAGCGGCATTCGGTGATTATCTGGCAGGACCCAATCATGTTCTTCCTACCGCCAGAACAGCGCGTTTTGCATCGGCACTTGGGGCGCGAGACTTTATAAAGGTCATGCATGCCATCAAAATAACGCCCAATGCGGCAAAAGAATTTGCCGATCCTGTTGCCGTTATAGCGGAGGCAGAGCAGCTACCTACTCATGGAATTGCCGCACGTATGAGGGCAGGGGACGGTAGCGATGCGTCTCCTGCTGTTTATAGCCATTCTCAGCTTAGCCATACTGGGTCGGTTGTGTCCATGAGGGACGACTTAACGCAGTTCTCTCCGTATTCCTCGCTTCACTTTGATGCAGAGGTAAAGATAAACGCCAACGAATATCCATACAGCCTACCTGATGATTGGCGGGCTGCTATTGCTGATCGTATAAAAACGTTGGAATTCAACAGATATCCGGAGATCCGTTCAGCCACCTTTCGTCAAGAGTTGGCTGGATGGTTGGGTGTGGATATGCAGAGCATCTTTGTAGGAAGAGGCTCAAATGAGGTTCTTCAATGTCTTTCGCTTGCTTATGGTGGATACGGCCGCCATGCACTTGTATTTGAACCTACCTACCAGATGCATTCGAGGATAGCCAAGGTAGCGCAAACTTCTGTCATTTCTGTGCCTAGGCGCGATGACTTTATCGTGGACATAGACCGTATGGTGGAAAACATAGAACGTTATAATCCTTATCTGATATTTCTTTGCTCTCCGAACAACCCTACAGGGATAGTAGAGTCGCGTGATGTCATTGAAACTGCGCTGCGCTTATCCTCCGGGCTGGTGATATTGGATGCAGCATATGCGGAATTCGCGAGTACGCCAATCCACGATATAGATTCCGAGTATAGAGATAGGCTGGTTATCGTACGTACCTTTTCAAAGGTATGGGCTATGGCGTCGTTGCGAATCGGTTTCATGGTTGCTCACCCCGATATCGTAGAAGCATGCAGTATGGTTGCTCTACCATACAATCTGGATAGCCTTTCTCAGGAACTTGGTCGTATAGCGCTGAGCCATGTGGATGAATTGCAGGACCGTGTGGATATGATTGTCCGTGAGCGCGAGAGAGTATTCAATGAAATGCGTAAATGGAATGTTCAATTGTGGCCCAGTGAGGCAAATTTCATACTGTTCCGTCCGCTAGGCATTGCATCAGATAAGTTTATGGACGCTATGGTTGCAAGGTCCATTCTTGTGCGTGACTTCTCGCAACAACCGTTACTAGAGGGGTGCTTTAGAGCTACTATTGGTACCGTGGAAGAGAATAATAGGTTCCTTGAAGCGCTTGCAGAAGTAATGGAGGTTACTTAGATGGCTGGCAAGAGAGAAGCTACGGTAACAAGAAATACTGCTGAAACTAGCATTGAGGTTGCTATAGATTTGGACGGTACTGGTGTTACAGAGGTTTCTACGGGAATCCCTTTTTTCGATCATATGCTTGACCAGATTGGCAGGCACGGAGCTTTTGATCTTACCGTCAAGGCAGCAGGAGATTTGGATATCGATACGCATCATACGGTAGAGGATGTCGGGATCTCATTAGGTGAGGCTTTTGCCGAGGCACTAGGCGATAAGGTGGGGATCAGGAGGTATGCTTCGTTAGCGTTGCCACTTGATGAAGCATTGGTAGAGATAGCTCTTGATGTTTCGGGTAGGCCATATTTGGCATGGGGAATCACACCATCAGCAACTGCCACATCGCTAGCAAGTATCAGAAGGGAAGGATTTCCACCTTCGCTTATATGGAGCATATCGTTTCCTCTGGATACTCCTGGTCTTGGAGACCCTCCTTTCAATCCACAGCTTGCCGAAGAGTTTTTCCGGGCATTTGTGAACTCAGCTAAAGTGACCTTGCATGTCAGGTCACCTCAATGGGCCAATCCGCATCATGTATTAGAAGCATCATTCAAGGCACTTGCCAGGTGCTTGCATGATGCTACCAGGATAGATGGAAGTATACTCCCATCGACGAAGGGTAAGCTGTGATCAAATGGAGAACGCAATCCCCAGCTTCAACCGTAGAGAGGATTCCAACAGGCATAATTATATCCAGCCTTATATTCAGCCAGCGTACATCGCTTTGTAGTAAGTGCATAGTTAGGTGGTAGTAGATAAGTTGGGCAGGTAGATGATAGCGGTAGTCGACTACGGTATCGGCAATTTGAGGTCAGCGGAGAAGGCATTGATAAAGGTGGGAGGAGATGCACGCCTCGTTACCGATCCTGGAGAGATAGAGATTGCAGATGGAGTCGTGCTTCCGGGGGTCGGTGCATTTGGAGGCTGTGCAAGAGCATTACGCGACAGCGGAATGGAGGGTGCCGTTCGTAGCGCCATCGATGCTGGAGTGCCATTCTTTGGTATTTGTGTCGGATTTCAGTTGCTTTATGAGGGTTCAGATGAAGACGATAATATTAACGGACTGGGCTTGCTGAGTGGGAGAGTAGCCAAGTTGGATGAGAGCATGAAACTTCCTCAAATGCAATGGAATGAGCTTATGGCAGTTTCTGGTAGAAACTCTGAGATGCTGGATTTGCAATCTGGTAGTGACAGGAAAGGCATGTGGGCATATTTCGTGCACTCTTACGCTCCTGTACCGGTACCTTATCTCGATAACGTAGTGGCTACATGTGATTATGGAGGTATGGTAGTTGCGGCAGTCGAGAGAGATAATATCTGGGCTACTCAGTTTCACCCTGAGAAGTCCGGTGCATTTGGGTTGACAGTACTTTCCAGGTTCGTTAAAAAGTGTCATCGTATTGGAGGTAGGTGATAATTTGCGTATACCTGCTCTTGGAATTGTCTATTGTCCTGCCGCTAGATTGAGGTCGTAGCGATGGAGTTTTATCCGGCAGTAGATATTCATGGTGGTTCAGCAGTTCGTCTGTTCAAAGGGGAGTATGGTCGAGTGACTGAGTTTGGCAATCCAGTGGAGCTTGCACTCAAATATGTAGAGTTGGGTGCCCGGAGACTGCATGTAATAGACCTTGATGGTGCTCGTAGCGGTAAGCCTGTAAACGGTGAATCGGTTTTTGAGATTGTCCGCAAGAGTGGTGTGCCGGTACAGGTAGGTGGGGGCATACGCACCGCTGAAGATGTGGAGGATATGTTGGCCGGTGGAGTTTCCCGTGTCATACTCGGTACGACTGCATTGGTGGACAGAGATGCCTTAGCTGGTATTGCTAACGATCATCCGGGTAGTGTGGTAGTAAGTTTGGATTACAAGGGTGGTGCTGTCAAAGGTGGTGCTGTCAAAGGTGGTGCTGTGTCCCATGGAACAGGTCACGGAGGTGGTGCAAGTATGGAGGACGGCAATTTGAGCATATCAGGCTGGGAAAAGCAGGCGGGCATTGACCTCTTGGGAGCAATTGAAATATGTGCTACTCTACCACTTGCAGCTCTGGTGGTAACTGCAATAGATAGAGATGGCACTATGCAAGGTCCCGATCTAAATGGTCTCTACCATATACTTGATATATCTCCGCATCCGATTATAGTTGCAGGTGGAGTGAGGAACCTGGAGGACTTGAAAACTCTAAAGAGTATTTCTAAAAATGGCAAAAGAGTAGGGGGAGTGATTTCTGGTCGTGCTGTAGCAGAGGGGGCGTTGCCCCTGCCAGAGGCACTTGAGGTGTGTGGAGATCTAAGGGTTGCCGACATACAGGCTGCCGACGCTGGGAGGAGCGGTACGTGAAATCGGTCAGAATTATTCCATGTCTGGATGTGGATGCCGGTAGAGTGAAGAAGGGGGTACGCTTCGTAGATCTCGTCGATGAGGGAGACCCCATAGAGCTTTCTCTGCGCTATGATGCAGAAGGAGCAGACGAATTGGTCTTTCTGGATATCACTGCCTCTTCGGATCGGCGCGCTACCATGGTGGATGTCGTCGCCCGTGCGGCTGATCAACTCTTTATACCGTTGACCGTAGGGGGAGGTGTAAGGACGCTTGATGATGCAAAGGCTCTTTTACGTGCAGGGGCAGACAAGGTAGCTGTAAACACCGCTGCTATTGCAAGGCCGCAGCTTATCTCCGAGATTGCAGATCAGCTTGGTTCACAATGTGTCGTTGTAGCTGTCGATGCCAAGAGACAGGGGAGTGTCAATAGCCAGGATGGAGGATGGGAGGTATATACTCACGGTGGAAGAACAGCTACCGGTATAGACGTGTTGCAATGGGTTGATCGAGTCGTTCAGCTGGGGGCGGGAGAATTATTGGTTACCTCGATGGACAGAGACGGGACCAAGGACGGATTTGACCTGGAGTTGATCGGAGAGATCACTTCCAGAGTGCCAGTACCTGTTATTGCTTCTGGAGGGGTGGGTACGTTGGAGCATTTTGCCGAAGGTGCGTTAAAGGGTGGAGCTGACGGTCTTCTGGCGGCATCCGTCTTCCATCGTAGGGAATTGAGTATAGAGAGTGTCAAGGAGTACTTGTCGTCAAGAGGAATAAATGTGCGTCCAGTTGGGTAGCTCTGCATTGAGTGACTGGTATCTTTTTCAAGCCACTACGGGAACAGGTCAACTTGTGAACCTCTTGATGTCAAGCTACCCGAGCTAGTGAGACAATTATGAATACAGTAGTAACCTGGATCGAATGAGGTGAGTATATGAGCAGCACAGAAGAGCAGGCTTCGGTTTTTGATTATGGCACAGATGCCACGGTAGCTAGATGCCCAGGTAGGGTTAATTTGATAGGAGATCATACGGATTACAATAATGGAGTCGCTCTTCCTATGGCTATAGATCTCTATACGGAGGTGACCTACAGCCCTATTCACGGTAGTCGGGTTATAGAGATTATTTCAGACATGCAACCAGATGTTGCAAAAGTGGATATAGATATACCCTTTTCTACAGAGGCTATTCGTGAGATAGATCCATCATGGTCGCGTGCTGCAGCGGGAATAATTGCTATGATTAGACCATCGGATGGGGGCACATTGCATTACAAGGGGAACTTACCCATAGGTGCAGGACTGTCATCTTCGGCTGCATTTGAGGTGGGTACTGCATTAGCACTGGGCATAGAAGGGGAGCCTACTTCAGTGGCTCAGCATTGCAGGCATGCGGGAGAGGTGGCTACTGGAGTACCGGCAGGAATTATGGATCAGCTTACCGTACTGGCGGCAAAGCAAGGTTCTGCCATGTTGATCGATTTTTCGACTTTGTTCTACAGATACGTTCAATTGCCCGAGTCTATGGAGGTAGTAGTCGTTCACTCAGGTCAGTCACGTGTCCTATCCGGTAGCGCCTATGCAGCAAGAAGAGCAGAGTGCGAGGCAGCGGCGCTTCATTTGGGGAGTCTGGGTGAGGTGTCGTACGATGTGGTCAATGCTCTTCCTGATAACACCATGCGGCGGAGGGCAAGACATGTAGTGAGTGAATGTGATCGAGTCAAGCGTTTCGCTGAATGTATGGTAAGTGGTGATCTGCGTACCGCTGGGCAGCTTATGGTGGAAAGCCATCGTAGTTTGGCTGACGACTTCGAGGTATCTACCCCTGAGCTGGATAGTTTGGTAGACGAGTTACTTTCTATCGATGGAGTATATGGTGCTAGACTCACCGGCGCGGGATTTGGCGGCTGCGTCGTGGCAATATGTGATCCGGGTAGCATAGATACGAATACTTTTCAGCATGGTGCCTGGGTGGTACGACCTTCAGCGGGTGCAAGTATCGTACTTAGCCGGTAGCAGGGTGAGTTGGCGTTGTACCGTTAGGACCTAGTATGTCGAATCCATCCGGTACATTCAGGTATCCTACTGCACTGCCCGGAGTATGCGTGATGCCATACTGCCATACCAGAGCACCAGTAGCTGGATCGATAGCAATCATTCTGTCATTGTGGTCATCGTTTAGCATGAAGACTCCACTTGGGAGCATCTCCACTAGTGAGGGATGGTCCAGCATATCCGGCCCACTTCTGGGTTGGTAGCGATAGAGGCTTTGACCATTACGGTTGAAAATTAGGATAGCTCCGGGTTTTGTATAATCGGCTATTAGGTACCTGTTTGGTCCTAGGCGTTGCGGGTCGGATGGGTAGGATATTGGGATCTGGGCAGACCATACTAATTTACCTTGCATTGTGTATTCGTCTACCCAATGCCCGTTGATTTCTGAGATGAGGAGATTGCCATTGGGTAGGGGGGTGTCACCATTCGGTGAACCGAGAGCGACAGGATGATCCTGATCGTGTATGCACCTTCCTGTAGTGCCAATCTGGTGGACTATCTGGTCAGTCAGCGGGTTGATGACTATTACCCTGCAGTTCGCTATATCGGCAGTTACTACATTGCCACCTTTGAGCATATAGGCATCATCTGGTGTGTTCAGGAAGCCAGGCGCAGTACCGGTTACTCCAAAATGTCCGTAAGTCCAGAGTACCTTACCTGATGGGTAGGCAATCTCTGCAACCACGTTTTCGTTCTCCTCATTGGTGACTATGACGCTTCCATGGCGTGCAAAGAATGCATCGTCGGCCGAGAAACCACCCGGCGGTGCCGGCGCGCTCCCAGATGGGTACTGCCAGGTAATCTTGGATTGTGTATTCAACACGATCAGGCGATTATTTCCCTCATCGGCTACCAGCAATTTCTCTCCATAGTATGGTGATCCGGCTCCAGGTTGTCCTGCATAACCAAATGCCGTATTGGGTGTCATCATCTGTTCTGTATTCGTGTATGCAGATGCAGCAGATTCTCCACCTGTGAGCCATGCGGTGTTACCAGAGATAGCGATTCCACTGTGTGCAGTGGGTGTACGTAATTGCCCTGCCGGGAGCAGTTTGTTCGATGAAGTTTGGAATGCCCATATCGTGGTCAGAACCGACCGTGACGGTGAGGTATACACCTCTGGGTTGTCTACGGGGCTGTACGGCCCTGTGATTCTGTTTGCTACAGATGGATTGCTGGTCACACCACCCGCTAGGTATATATGTCCGTCCAGCACCGCCGCGGAGGCACCTTCAAGAGGTACTGGCATATGACCGACTATCGATACTCTGCCTGTTTGCAGATCTATTACTTGGATATCACTGGTTGGTTTACCAGCTTGTGGCCCTGTAACGTAGATACCGCCGAAAACGTAGATCGTATGGTCAAGTGCTGCAACGGCAGGATACCGCACAGGGACTTCTAACTTGCCTGCAGAGGTAAAGTTGATGCCATTTGAGGTGGAGAGCACAGTACTCGACGGCTGTCCATTATCGTATCCACCAATGATGTAAATGCGCCCATTCGCGATTGTAGCAACGGCATCGGCCCTGGGTTGGGGAAGGTGGCCGATTATACGTGCTACAAAGGTAGTGGACGCACCGGAAGTAGTATTGCCGGCACTGGACGAGGGTGTTGTATTGGGGCTAACAGCTATTACGTCTGATGTAAATCCACTACTGGTACCACCGCCGAAGATAAATGATTGATTGTTCAAAGTAGCACCTGCTGCATCGTGCAACGCAATGGGCAGGTTGCCTACGTTCTGGTATACACCTGACGGCACTGACATAAGTGACAGTGTGGTGAGTGAAGATCCCGACAGCCCTCCTGCTATCAATATTTTACCGGGTCCTAATGAGGATGGGGCGGGAATAGTCAACTCACGCTGAATAGGTAACGGTACGTTCCATGGCAGTTGGCCTGCTTCTATGGCGGGTATTTGCGATGTATGTGTATCATGAGTAGTCGCTGTGATGGTGGCAGAGGTATCTGTTTTATGGTGTGTAGACGATGGAGCACTTCCTGCAACTGCCTGGGATACCCCCCATGCACCAACTGCCAGGATAATTACGATTGCAACCGCTCGTATCCTTCGAAAAGTAAGAGATGGCCTACCATGTTGGTGAGCATTAACGCTGCTTGCTTGATTGGAATTGTTGTTACCGGACATGAGTTGTTATATTACACGCCTACTGTCTTTAGCGGAGGTCACCTTATATTGGGCCAAAATTTTATTGGTAGTTCATCGTGTCGAGTGATTTGTCCGCGTTCTTCCAGTACTACTATATGGGCCATCGCCTCTCCGACTGCTGCTCTTCTCAT
>JAJZWU010000050.1 GCA_021846515.1 Actinomycetes bacterium | reverse complement strand
GGCAGGAGAGAAGCAACTTATTTCGCTTGCGCGTGCGTTTATAGCACGTCCAAAGGTATTACTGGTAGATGAGGCTACCTCCAATGTGGATATGGCAACAGAGAGAATGGTAGAGCAGGCATTCGACAGGTTGCTGGAAGGTCGAAGCTCTATTGTGGTTGCACACAGGCTGTCTACCGCGTTGCGCTCGGATAGAATAGCTGTGGTAGAGGGCGGTAGGATAATAGAATCTGGTACGCATGCAGAATTGATGAAATCAGGCAATCATTATGCCCGTATGTATGCCATATGGATGAGGCCGAAGGAGGAATCTTCGGCTGTATTGTCCTAGTGCAACAAGGAACTCAGTGGATAGGCGTGTTGGCTGGCGTACTCCCCATGGCCAAAGCCAGGGGACTTGCGTGGCGTGTTGAGCCAGGGAGCCATTCATTCAGGCGAACAGATCAAGGCAGGTGAATGAAGAGACAGGGAAAGATGAAGAGACAGGGACAGATAGGGGGCAGGGACAGAGACAGGGGGATAGGGAAAGATAAAGGATGGTTGTCATGCCGGATAGCTTAAAAAACATATCAGATGTCGAGCGGCTTCAAAAGCTCGTAGATGCCATTCTGGTGGTGGCTTCCGATCTGGATCTGAATCAGGTATTGAGGAAGATAGTGGAGTCTGCCATGGAACTGGTCTCGGCGCGTTATGGTGCATTGTCGGTACTATCCGAAGAAGGTGGCATTGAGCAGTTTATCGCTGTGGGTATGAGTGAGGAAGAAGTCGAGGCGATAGGAACGCCCCCTATCGGTAGGGGGGTACTTAGCTTGCTGGATCTCGATGAAGGTCCTGTACGTATAGATGATGTGACCAAACATCCGAAATATATAGGTTATCCCGATTCACATCCTATTATGCATAGTTTTTTGGGTGTCCCGGTAAACGTGCGTGACGAGCAGTTTGGGCGTCTTTACCTTACTGACAAAATAGACGGTGATACATTCACATCTGAAGACGAGGATATCGTGGTAGCGTTAAGTCATGCTGCCGCTATTGTCGTAGACAAAGCATTATTGCATACCCGTCTGTCGACCCTTACGCTACTTGAAGAGCGTGAACGGATAGCCAGGGATTTACATGATACGGTGATACAGCGGTTGTTTGGAGCGGGGCTGATGCTGAATAGTATCGAACGGCTTGATATGAGCCCTGAGGCTAGAGAGAGAGTTGAACAGGTAATTTCTGAGCTAGACGAAATTATCAGAGAGATCAGGACCACTATCTTCCATCTTTCACATCCGGATCATGGAGATATGGCATTGGATAGTTATTTGCATAAGGTAGTCGATGATTTTATATCTCATTCGGGTATAGATACAAAATTGAGTATTAATGGATCTTTGGAGAGGGTAGAGGGTACTCCGGTTGCAGAGAATCTCGTATTCAGCCTGAATGAAGCGCTGTCAAATATAGTTCGTCATGCCAAGGCGACATCTGTAAAGGTGGACATTAGGTGCAATGGTATGTTGCTGATGAAAGTTATCGATAACGGTATAGGGATTGACAATAACGAGCCGCGACATAAAGGGATGGGCCTTCGAAATCTGGCAGACCGTGCACGAATCCTTGGGGGAAAGTTCTATGTGCATGTGCGTGAAGAGGGCGGCACAGAACTGGTATGGACAGCCAATACAGACCACTGATGTCTCAGGAGTCTTCTCTGTCCACCCCTTCTATCTTGCTCCACAGCTTCTCCCTCCTCGCTTTGAGATCATTGTAAGTCAGTCTGTCCACCGGGTCAGCTATCATCAGCGATGACTTTATACCTTCAGCGTCGATTGACGGTATATCCTTTGGTGAAATGCCAAGATCTCCTGCGATTTGTTCACCATAGCGCTCGTAAAAGTATGTAAACAGATCTGATATTTCCTGAATTAGATCGACATCCGGTGCCAGTATGGATACGGCTTGGTCCAGAAAGATCATATCTTTGATGAATAGAGTGAGCTCCTTGGGCAACTTTGCACCATGAGACAACAGGGATTTTGTGATATCTTTCAGTTCGGTGGCGAGCTGATCAGCATCCATCTTGGTAGGATCTAAAGGTGGCTGGTCCAAACGCAAGTCGCTGGCGACTTTTTTGGAATCCGTACCGATAGGTAGTGCTCCTAAGCCCTTTAAGGCATCTACCTGTCCAACGGGGTCATTAGCCAGTGCCGATACCATTAGCCTGATAAACGCAGATCGTTTCGAGTCGTCGAGTCTTCCTGTTATGCCGAAGTCCATTACTGCCACCTTCCCGTTCGGGAGCACCGACAGATTGCCCCCATGCAGATCGCCATGGAAGACGCCATAAAGTATAGCCCCTTCCAAAAAGGCTCTCAACCCTGCCCTGAGTACCTCTTCAGTGTCCACCCCCGCTGCTCGCATGCCATCTACATCGCCCCATTCGAATCCATCAAGCCGTTCCATGACGAGTACTTTCTCTGTTACGAGGTAGGGGTGAGGTCTGGCTACCACCAAGGCATCTTGTCCAGTGCGAGCCAATACATTTGCAAAGTCAAGCATATTTGCGGCTTCAAGACGAAAATCAAGTTCTTCTACGATAGTTTCGGTGAACAATTCTATGAGCGCAGGAAGGTTGGCAAGAGTAGCTATAGGGATCCTGCCGGATAGCAGTGGAGCGATCCAGCTCATTGCCGCAATATCTTTGTTTACAAGCCGTTTGACATAGGGGCGTTGCACCTTGACTACCACCTGCTCACCGCTACGCAGTTGCGCAGCATGTACCTGTGCTATAGATGCAGCGGCTAAAGGTACTGGATCGAACGACATGAATATATCACTGATGTTATGTCGTAATTCAGTCTCTATCGTATGACGTACTATCTTGAAGCTGTCTGCCGGAACTCGGTCACGGCAGAGTGAGAACTCGGAGACGAGTTCCTGAGGAAAGATGCCCTCGCCAGCAGAGAGTATCTGTCCCAGCTTGATGAAGGTAGGTCCTAAATGTTCGAAAGCCACACGCATATTGTGTGATAGTCTCCGCTTGGAGGTAGAACGGTTATCATTGCGTTTGGCCAGGTACCACTTCAGTGAGGCCGACCCTATCTGATAAGTGATTGTGGCTACCCTGCTACCAGGTGGGAGTAGCCGTCTTTCTGTCATTAAAGGCACTTTTTGCCTTGTCGTATTGCGTAGTGCATCTATGCCTTCAAGCCATGGGATAGTTGTCGGATTGATCAGCCAGGGAGCATTGTCGCTGAATGCCCCAAACACGAGGTCGGTAGGACGCCCGTTCAAGGAATCACGCTACCGCAGAGATCACTAGGCAACCATTGTGCCCACCAAACCCGAAGGAATTGGATAGGACGTGACTGGGCTCCCATGGTCTCGGTGAGCCACTTACTACATCGATAGCTATTTCATCATCATTTATCTCATATCCGGCAGTCGGAGGTATTAATGATTTTTCGATAGAGAGTATAGTTGCAACCGCCTCTATTGCTCCTGCTGCTCCTAGGGTATGTCCGGTAATACCCTTGGTGGATGTCGTAGGCGGTGATGGTATTCCAAATACTTCTTCGATAGCAGCTGATTCTGCGAGGTCATTGAGTGGCGTGGATGTACCATGAGCATTTATCTGACCGATGTCTGATGGCTCCAATCCGGCATCAGCCAGAGCCATTTTCATGCATGTTACGGCACCCCTTCCGTTGGGTGCCGGTTGGGTGATGTGGTAGGCATCTGCAGTGGATGCAGTTCCGCTGATCTCTGCATATATGCGAGCGCCCCTGGCAATTGCGTGCTCCATCTCTTCCAGTAGTAGCACTCCTGCACCTTCACCAAGTACGAACCCGCTTCTGCGTTTATCGAATGGTCTAGACATTCCATCTTGCGATAGTGCGGTCATGTTACCGAAGGCAGCTACTGTCAGTGGGGCAATGGATGCCTCTGATCCTCCTCCAATCGCAATATCCAGTCTTCCGGAGGCTATCATCCTTGCCGCGTGAGAGATGCCATGCGTACCGGCAGCACATGCTGTCACGATATTCTCAGATGGCCCTGTCCAACCAAGACGCATTGATACATTGGCCGATGCCGCATTGGCCATTAGCATGGGAATCATAAATGGTGATACGCGATCGGCACCCTTTTCGTTGAATACATTTACTTGTTCCAGAAAGGTTTCCAACCCTCCAAATCCTGTCGATATTACCACTCCGGCCCGATCGGGCGTTACCTCAGGTAGTTGAGCATCTTCTACAGCCATCTGGCTGGCTGCTATGGCATATTTGCTGTATTTGTCCAGCCGTCTAGCTTCCTTTGGTCCTACCCAATCAAGAGGGTCAAAGTCTTTGACTATCCTTTCACCCCTATGCTGTTCGCCTAATAGCCCTTTCCACAGCGCCTCTGTGCCAGTACCGCAACATGATACTACTCCAAGCCCCGTTACAGCTACTCTTCTTCCAGCAATAGGACCGTCTCTACCTATTCCAATGTACATTACAACTTGGATTTTACCAGATCGTACGCTTGACCTACTGTTTCTATGCCATCCAGTTCCGATTCGTCGACCGATATGCCAAAACTTTCCTCCAGCATCATTACCAACTCGACCAGGTCGAGGCTGTCGGCATCAAGATCATCGGCAAATCTGGCTTCCTTGACTACTTTCTCAGGTGGAACCTGCAGTACTTCAACTGCACACTGGCATAGTTTGTCAAAGGTTTCATCATCGCTCATTATTTATTATCTCCTTTTTATGTCTATCTCTGTTATACCTGTAGCTTATTATTGCAGACATTGTTGTCGACGTATTCTTTATGCTACATGTATGCTGTTGCATATAATACTAAATAAGTTATAGTTAGTCGGACATATCTCATATACCCATCGCCATTCCACCGTCTATCGGTATAATGGCACCTGTGATGTAAGATGCAGCATCTGATACAAGAAAGGATATAACTTTTGCTATTTCTTGTGGAGATGCCGCACGTTTCAATGGTACGTTGGCCATGAGTTCGTCCAACCTCTTCTGGCCCAGTGCAGCAGACATTTCCGTGTCGACGATACCCGGAGCTACTATATTCACATTGATATTGCGGCTGGCTACTTCACGCGCGAGAGACCTACCCATACCCACTAGCCCTGCCTTGGTGGCTGCATAGTTCATCTGGCCCGGCGAACCAATGAATCCTGCCACCGATGAGACCAATACTATCCTCCCATAGTGAGCCTTGATCATTGGCTGGATTGCGCGTTTTAATGTCCTGTATACGCCGGTAAGGTTGGTATCCAGTACTTCATCCCACGAAGATTGGTTCATGCGTAGTAGTAGGTTGTCTCTTGTGATACCTGCATTGGCGATGACAATACCGGCGTACCCGAAGTCGTTCTCTACTTTGTCGAACAACTCCTCTATATCTTTGTCGGAGCGTACGTCGCAACGTATGGCTGAGATGTTCGTCGAACTGATAATCTCTACTGTAGAGGACGGCAACTCCGTACTGTAGGTAATTACGACATTGCTGCAGCTGTGTGAAAGCTCTATAGCTGTGGCCAATCCAATACCTCGTGATCCGCCAGTGATCAAGGCGGTAGTTTCTGACGACGACGGTGGTGATTTATCTATAATGTCCATAGTTACAACCTTACAACAACACTGGACCAGCTCATGCCGGCACCAAATCCTGACATCAGGATGGTGTCTCCTGTAGTTACCCTTCCTTCATCTAAGGCTACCGACAAGGCTATAGGTATAGATGCCGCAGATGTGTTTCCAGTGGTCTCTATAGTAATTGCTGTGTGATCTTCGGCAATGCCCATCCTCTCACAGACCGCTTGGATAATACGATAATTTGCCTGGTGGGGGATGAATAGAGATATATCACCCGCCTTCATTCCAGCCAATTCCAGCGCTCTGGTTGCAGATGCGACAGTTGCCCTCACTGCTCTGCGGAATACTTCTTGTCCGTCCATTTCTATTGTGCCTTGGTGGGGACAGAATAGTAGATCATAGCCACTTCCATCGGTACCCATGTCTGCTCCCAGTATACCGGAATAGGTTTTTTTGGTTACCTTATTCAATATTACTGCCCCCGCACCGTCGCCAAATAGAATAGTTGTGGTACGATCATCGTTGCCGGTGAGTGATGATAGGCAGTCTGAACCTATGACGATAGCTGTATCTATGCCCATCGTAGACATCATGGAGTTTGTCACTATGTATGCATGGACAAAGCCAGCACAGACTGCATTGATGTCAAAAGATGCCCCTGATAACCCCAATCGGTGATGGACGATAGATGCAGTGGAAGGCATTATATGGTCAGGTGTTGTGGTAGCTAGAACCAGCATATTGATCTTTGACGGTTCTATACCAGCCAAGGTTATAGCTCTACGACCGGCTTCAACGGCCATGTCTGAGGTCTTTCCACCGACTCGCCTTTCGCGTATGCCGGTACGTTCCCTTATCCACTCATCGTTAGTGTCAAGGCGTTTCTCTAGTTCTGTATTGGTCAGCACGTTTGGAGGCAGGAATGCGCTCCACCCGGCTATAGATGTCGAGGCGTAAAGACTTGTATGGTTGAGAGGTTGCATTTATGTTTTTTCTACCGGTTATCCGAGTGTGAGCTTGCACGCATCCACGCAACCGGCTGCCCGGCAACGACTTTTTCACCGGCATGAGCAAGAAACCCAATTAGGTTGCCCTCGAATTGGCTTCTTACTGGTGTATCTCCTATATATCCGACTTCATCTCCTACTTTTATCTCTATCCTTTGTGCAGGTCCTGTAGGTATGGCACCACTGGAAGAAACATTGGTAGCCCGGGGCAGAGAGGATCCAGGACCTGGAATAATTCCTTCCAAGTCTCTGCGGGGTTGGAAGATGCCTGTTACGGTCGTGACAATTAATCTTTCCGATACGGTCAGACTCTCTCCTGTATGGTGCTCACTAGAGGAACTGGCCAGTTCACTGCCAGCAATTTCTTCGATTAGATGAGATACATCATCGGGAACTCCAGCCGATATCACCTTGTGCTCAGGCAGTACCCTTCTAGCCAAGCCGCTTAGTACCCCACCAGGGCCAACCTCTATGAAGCAGGTAGCTCCAAGGTTGCTTAGCGTGGTGAGGCTCTGGTGCCACCTTACTGGGTTGGTGAGCTGTGCGGAGAGAATAGTGGGCCACTCTGCCGGATCATCGTGAGGCATTGCATCCACATTTGCTACTACAGGCACTTCTGAAGCGTTCCATGTCACTTCTGCGATTGCTTTCCTTAGCCTGTCTTTTGCCTCTGCCATGAGTGGTGTATGGAATGCGCCAGATACTTGGAGCTCCAGCGCTTTACGTGCTCCGAGGGACTTGGCTACCTCGATAGCATGTCTGACACCTTGATCTGATCCAGAGATGACCACTTGACCGGGAGCGTTAAAGTTTGCTACCCATACGTCATCGTCGGCGAGCCTGCATGCGGTGTCAGCTTCTTGGTCTCCTATGCCGATCAACGCAGCCATGGTTCCCGGATGTCTATCTCCGGCCATACGCATAGCATCTCCGCGCTCTTGAACCAGTCGCAGGCCGTCCTCAAAGGATATGTATCCGCCCGCTGCCAAGGCAGTGTATTCACCCAAACTGTGACCAGCACACCAAGTAGGGGAGAGTCCTATCCTTTCTATTGAATCGAGTACCACCAGGCTCATCATAAAAGTTGCAACCTGCGC
Source organism: Actinomycetes bacterium (assembly GCA_021846515.1). Taxonomy (GTDB): domain Bacteria; phylum Actinomycetota; class Acidimicrobiia; order Acidimicrobiales; family JAMCPL01; genus JAMCPL01. Next base: position 2,911 of record JAJZWU010000050.1, on the reverse strand, counting down.
ATTTGCCGTATCTTTCAGGTCATCCGGTGAGGCATCTAGAAGGAGATGCCGGATGTCTCTCTGGAGTATGTCACTGGCCTCATCTACCATCTCAAACGAAGGTTGTTCTATCCACGCATTTCCCATACCGGTGCGTTGTGATCCCTGGCCGGGGAATAAAAATGCAAGCATGTCTGTAGTCTAGTCTCCGATCCTCGTAGGTTGGTATCGTTTCCGTTAATTAGTATACTCTTATCGCTAATCAAGTAAAATTGTACTACATGTAAGTGTACTATATGTCGAGCCTCTGATTGGATACATATAATACATATATACAATTGCCGGTAACGGCATTTATGTAGTATGCTGGAGAGATGCAACAGGACGGCCAATCATTTTCAGATGAAGCCAAGGATTTGGCAGCTACTGTAGGGGCATACGTCAAGCAGGAGACCCTGGATCCCCTCAAGGGAGCTTTACGGTATGTAGCATTTGGTGTAGCCGGAGCAGTCTTCGTATCTATCGGCTCTATATCCCTGATGGTTGGCATTTTGCGCCTGCTGCAAGGAGAGACTGGCTCTGTCTTTGGTGGCAATCTTTCGTGGGTACCCTATATGATTGTGGCTGTAGTAGCAATTGTGGTTGCAGGATTTGCTGCATGGAGAATACCGAGACGTGAGGCGAGGAGACGAGAGGAGATGGCGAGATGATTATTCCGGACGATGCAGGTACTCCTGGTAATGCAGGCAGTTCTGGTAATGCAGGTACTTTTGGTAATGGGTGGGGACACAGTGGTAACGGGCAGGCTAATGGTGCCAGCCTGACCGCTGCTAATAAGCAGGCTGGGAAGATCAGCATAGAGGATATTGAAGCTAGACTCCGCTCCCTGACTTCCAGGACCAACGACGAGGCCGATTCGGTGAAGAATACGGCTGGAAGATATACAGTTGTCGTACTCGGAGTTGCCGTAGTCGCTGCCTATCTGTTCGGTAGGCATAGGGGGCGTTTGAAGTCGGCTGTAATCGAGATTAAGCGAGGATAATTATGAGAGGATACGGTAAGCCGACGAGTCGTCTGGATATGAAGGCGCTTTCGCGTATTTCTACATATGGTGTAAAGAGAGGGCTTAAGGGCGATGCAGTTTGGCTTGTGATCGGCGTGATATCCTGGTTGCTCTTACGTGAGAAGAGTAGATTACTCCGGCCGGTATGGCGCGGCAAGGTCAGAGCAGGAGAGAAAATCGAGGTAAACGTTCTCTCCCCCCATGTACGCAACTGATACCGGATAGTGGGTGGAGCTATCACAGACATACCCCTTGCTGCAGGTGAAGATGTAGTTCTTTACGATACCAAAGGTCGTCGTTATCTGGTCAAGTTGCGCGAGGACGGGCGTTACCATTCTCATGCAGGCATTATAGAGCATACAGATATAATCGGAATGGTAGAGGGGTCTGTAGTCAAGACTTCCAAGGGGCTGGAAGTGGCAGTTTTCAGACCTACCCTTTTAGACCGTGTCATGGAGATGCCTCGTGGTGCACAGATAATATATCCGAAAGATCTGGGCTCTATAGTGATGCATGCTGATATAGCCCCTGGTATGAAAGTACTGGAAGCGGGGGTAGGTTCGGGAGCTCTGTCCATGGTACTTCTCAGGGCCGGTGCAATCGTTTACGGATATGAGTTGAGGGAGGATTTTGCACAGCGAGCAGAAGAGAATATCAGGAGAGCATTTGGGGAGAGCGTAGATTGGCGGGTCACCCTGCATGATGTTTACGAGGGTATTGACCTGTCGGGGCTGGACAGGATTCTTCTCGACCTCCCTGAACCGTGGCATGTGGTCGGGCACGCCGAAAGAGCGCTTCTCCCGGGTGGGATACTGCTTTCGTACCTTCCTTCGATGGACCAGGTGATTCATCTACGCCAATCTCTCGAAAGGAGTCGTTTTGGCTTTGCATCTACCTATGAGGTATTGCAGCGTGGGTGGCATATAGAGGATAGGTCGGTACGTCCTGATCACCGTATGGTGGCTCACACGGGGTTTATTACTGTAGCTCGCCTGCTTGCTGTCTCCACTGGTAAGTTCAGGAGTTGGTCTATGAGCCCTGTCAGGTGACTAGTGTCAGGTTGTTGGGGGGCAGGTGATAGCGGGCTTGTAACAGCGGCACCGGATTGCTGGAGGCTTGTGACTGGGAGCTTGTGCTCGCTGCATTGGTCAGCCAGACATGTAACCGATTGGTCAGCCAGACATGTAACCGACCACATCAACTATGATATTTACTTTCGACTGCCCTGAGCCGTTATAAACGACGATATCTCCAGAGGCATTTACTGATGCCAATACCAGATTGGGTACCGCTATTCTTTCAGCTCCTGTCCAGTTGACATCGGAGGTAGTAGGTGGCCGTGAGGCGGGGTTGACCGACAGGTAGCCGCTTGAGTTGGCACTTGCTGCGGTGAGGTTTATTATTACGGCAGATATGCCGGAAGAAGGTAAACCACCTATACCCTCTATCTTGACGGTGATTTGAGATAGTGGGAGGAGAGTGTCGTTGTTGCACTGGGCTTGTGCACCTGACAGATTAGAAGGATTGCCGGGTCTCGTGTCGCATATCCTTATCGGAGGTAGTGCCACTGTGCTGCTACCGGTGCTACCGGTATCGGAAATGGACAGATAACCGGATATGTCCACTACTGCTTGAGCTATACCTGAGGCATACAGTTCGACATTGCCGTTATCTCCTACCGGTACTATTACACGGTTTGCTACTGCACTACCGCTCTTCCAGTTCAGGTTGGACGCTGTTGGTCTTATGGCTCCTGCAGGATAGAGGGTAAAATAACCTCCACCGATAGTATTTGTTGCTGTCACATTGAGTACCACTGCAGATATACCAGATGCTGGTACTCCTGATAGTCCGGTAACTCTTATGGGT
>JAJZWU010000049.1 GCA_021846515.1 Actinomycetes bacterium | reverse complement strand
TCGAGGAAGAGACGGGGGTACTATGCCAGAGAGTTCTTCAAGACCACCCATGCCAAGAAGTTGGCAATGGCAGCTTGATGGGTGCTACAGTGACATAGAAGGTGGACCGAATTATGGGGGCAAGCCACTTCTTCATGCCCTCTTCAGAGCATGGAGCATTACTCGTAAGGAGTTACCTCACTATGGACGAGAGTAAGACTGTCGGTAAACACCGAGTCTTTATAGGTAATTACACCGTAGTATATTTTCCCGTCAAGCTTATAATTAGGTATATAAGCACCAAATGAGATATACGTAAGGAGGTATTAAAGTGCTAAGAAAAACATTTGACATGCTAGCAATCGTTGTAGGAGTAGGACTTGCAATTCTACTTATAGCCATAGGCTCTGTTGCTCTATGGGGGTACAGCTATGCAAACAACCAAGTACACAGCCAATTGGCCGCACAGAAAATCGTCTTTCCGCCGAAGTCGGCATTCACACCAGCTGCCATGGCTGCATCTCATGGAGAGGTCACTCCGGCAATGATACCCTATCTGGAGAAGTATGCAGGACAGGAGCTGACCAATGGCGCCCAAGCCAAGGCATATGCCGATCATTTCATAGCAATACACCTGAATGAGATTGGCCATGGGCAGACCTACGCTCAGCTGTCTACTGCCGCCAGAAGCCTGCCGACTGGAAGCACCGCTTACAAGAATGCGGAAGCAACTGTACAAACAATATTCCAGGGCACTACATTAAGGTCGATGCTTCTTGAGGCTTACGGATTCTGGCAAATTGGCCAGTTTGCCCTGATAGGCTCAATCATAGCTTATATCGCAGCATTCCTATTGTTGGTAATTCTCGTACCGATGGGACTGTGGCATATGCGAGAAACGGCTGACGACACACTGCTCTTCGTTGAAGAAGATACTAAAAAAGTAGCAGCAGCAGTATAGTTGCACTTACAAAATAAATCCGTCAAGTGCTGGCTGGCAGAAGTGACCAAATATCACAAACACCAGCCAGCACTGTCGCGACTGTAAGGTGTTTCAGAACCCTAACAACTTACCCCACCTACTCCACATGTAGTCACCAAGTTCCCAATCACCCACGATATACTCTGGTCAGATTATATCGTTACATAATTTAGAGATACGCAATTGGACACTTTGAATACACAATAAGCTTTAACTCTGTATTTGTCGTACCGTACCTGTTATGCACCAAATATATGTATACAGGTAGCGGCTGGCTCTGTACCCAAAAACCCTCCAGCATTTTCACATAGTGCCAGTTTGGCGCCGTCCACCTGCCTGTCACCTGCCCTATCCTGTAGCTGCCATGTTACCTCTGCTATCTGAGCAAGCCCAGTGGCTCCAATTGGGTGACCCTTAGACAACAATCCCCCGCTTGTGTTTACCGGGCGACTGCCACCAAGTGCGGTTTCACCCTTGGCAAGCAACGCAGGTCCTTCTCCCTTGTCGCACAACCCAAGCTCCTCATAGACTATCAATTCAGCCGGAGCAGCAGCATCGTGCAGTTCAATAACATCCAGATCATCAGGACCCACTCCCGCCGCTTCGTATGCCCTTTGAACTGCCCGCTCAACGGTGTTTGGCTCACCCTTGTTTACCACGTCCTTGCCGGTACCAAGAATAGATGCCAAAACCTTGACCGGATTGGCAATGCCCAGCTTCTTGGCCGCGTCCTCAGAGCATAAAATGGCGGCTGCAGCTCCATCACCAATAGGCGAGCACATAAGCAGGGTCAATGGGTCAGCTATAAGCCTACTGGATAGTACGTCCTCACGGCTAATGATCTCCCTGAACTGCGCCTTCGGATTGAGCGAAGCATGCCTCCTGTTTTTTACAGCGACATCGGCAAAATCTTCCGCGGTAGCACCGCTCTTTGCCATGTATCCCTTTGCAGCGGCGGCATAAAACTCCATAAACAAAGAGTGGTCTCCACCCTTACTCTTTTTCTTCTCCTGAGAATCAGATACGCTCTTTGAGGCTGCCCCGTCTTTAGCAGGCTCCATTTCTCCTCGATCGCCACCAGAAGTACCAGAGACACCAGGGGTATCCGTAGACGGAACGGGTTGATCACCTCTCAATTCTACAGCCTGATCATGCATACCCAGCTTCTCAAGAACGTCTACCATCCACTCGATATCTACAGCAGTACCGATCGCCCTGAAACTACGCTTCTTGTCGGGATGACTGAGTTTTTCAGATCCTACCGCAATGACAACATCATAAAGACCACCCGCTACGGCCGTCCACGCCAGATGAAATGCGGTAGAAGCAGAGGCACAGGCATTCTCCACATTGCACATAGGTATACCGGAAAGACCGGTATAACGCAGTGCAGCCTGTCCCCTTATCATCTCCTGACCGGTAATAATACCTGCCACTGCATTTGAGAAATATGCAGCCTCTATCTGGGTGGCTTCCATTCCAGCCTGAGCGAGTGCCTCACTCACGGCCTCTTCTGCCATTACTCGCACACCCCGATCTAGATACTTACCAAATGGTGCCATACCCGCACCTGCCACGACTACATTACGCATAGCTTCTCCTTGTCATTTGGAACTACTCAATAATAACATTCTACAATCGCCGGATAATACATCCAAGCCGTCCCTGATGGAATTGATCCTTGCGCTCATCTTATATAACCACGTTAATAACTATCTTACTGACTCTCTGTATAAAATGCACATCGAAACCAGTCCGTATCCCCTATAGGCAAAACTCTCCATCTCGGAACAGGGTATTATCTATATATATAGCAATACAATTAACCAGTACAAGCCCCGTGTCTGCATGTACTATGTTTGAGATATGGACAGCAAGACACAGGACAATGATATGCAGGGCAATAAAACACACAATCCAGACTCGACCTCATCAAGCAGACAGATATCGAGACCCGGTCAGTCGCCAACGCAAGATACTCCATCTAATCCAGCACCGAGAGTGCGCTTTGCTCCATCTCCAACTGGATACTTTCATGTAGGCAGTGCAAGGACTGCCCTATTCAATTGGTTGTACGCCAGACGCCACCAAGGTACCTTCATACTCAGGATAGAAGACACCGACAAAGAAAGAGGCAAAGAGGAGTGGACTGAGGGCATCCTGTCGGCACTTGACTGGCTTGGACTCCACTACGACGAAGGCCCTTACCACCAATCAGAACGCACCTCCTTGTATAATGAGGCACTATCAAAGCTCTGGGATGCCGGTTTCCTCTACGCATGCAACTGTACCCGCGAAGAGGTGCTCGAGCGAACACGCAACAATCAAACTCCCGGTTATGACGGTCACTGCAGAGACCTGGGATATTCAAGATCCGGTCATGCGCTACGTTTCAAGGTACCACGCAGCGGATTGACTGCAGTAACAGACGTTATTCGCGGTAATGTGGACTTTCCTCATCAGGCCATGGAAGACTTCGTAGTGGCAAAATCCGATGGCAGCCCACTATTCGTTCTGGCAAACGTAGTAGATGACATAGATATGGACATAACACATGTAATACGTGGAGAAGATTTGCTGCCATCTACACCAAAGGCCATCCTTATCTGGAAAGCATTACAGGGAGAAGACGCCAATTTGCCGGTCTTTGCTCACCTGCCGATGCTTGTAAACGAGAAGAGGCAGAAACTATCCAAAAGGAGGGATCCAGTGGCCCTGGAATCATATCGGCTGAAGGGATACATCCCGGATGCCTTCTGCAATTATCTTGCCCTACTGGGGTGGAGCCACCCCTCTGGAAAAGAGATCATGAAAATAGATGAAATCATATCCACATTCTCCCTGGAAGATGTCAACCACTCCCCCGCATTTTTCGATGTTGTTAAAATGACTCATATCAACGGAGAGTACATAAGATCAATGTCAACAGCTGATTTCATTGATGTCTCATCCAAGTGGCTTGAGGAGGCGGAGGCTCCATGGAGTAGGGATCGCTTCGATATGTCCATCTACACACGTATAGCCGGGCTCATCCAAGAGCGAGTCGCTACATTATCTGAGATAATTCCGATGATCGACTTCTTTCTCTTGGATATGCCTATTTACGATGACAACGCGGTAAGTGTTCTGGATGGCAACCCTGAAGCGATACATCTTCTGGAAACTGCACTGGAGAGGTTCTCTGGTTGCGATTGGGAGACCGATGTATTGCACGAGCAGACTGCTACGATAGCAGCTGAATATGATCTCAAGTTATCAAAGGCGCAGGCGCCAATTCGCTTGGCCGTTACGGGCAAAAAGGTAGGTCCACCACTTTTTGAATCAATGTCTATACTCGGTCGGGAAAAAGTACTACAACGCCTGCAAGAACTATTATATCGAATAAAGACTAATTAATGTACCACCAAGAGGAAAACCCCCTGGGCTTGCCGATATCCTCTCTACGGCTAAAACCTGGACTTGCGCCAGCTGTAGGGCAAAGAGGGAGGGTGATCAAGCGATGTTCACTCGGGTGACACCAGCAACTTACGTCCCGGCGAACCTTTTTGCAATATCCACGCGTCGCCGATAGAAGACAACTTGAAAGTGCTGTACTCCACCTTAAGTCTTCCTTCCGCCGCGTAATTCATCAATATGCCCAGTGCTTCATTTTGACGTTGCAACGAGACGTTATAGTTGCTATGCCCGGATATATGCACCTGCTTTGATCGCAAGATAGCAGATGACAGGGATATGTCCGCACCTCCAGACTCGCCAATATTGACCAGCCGACCGCCCTTATTCAATGCAAACAACCCAGCAAGTGCCGGGCTCCCCCATAGCGGGTCTATGACTACATCGACCTGCCCACCCGCAGCCTCCACTATCTCTTCTGCTGTCTGCTCGGGTGATTTATCTCCGAGTACTACATATTTGCAAACGTCAGAGACGTTACCAGCCAACTGCGTTACACGCTTCAACCCATCGACATTGCGACCCACTGCTACGACACTACCGGCGCCAAGGATGGCAGCCACCTGTGTAGCTATTGTACCTACAGCGCCGGTCGCGCCCAGCACGGCCACTTTCTCACCCTGTACAAAACCGGCACTGTCCACAAGGCTTAGATAAGCAGCTATTCCAGGAACTCCCAATGTCGCAGCTTCTTCGTCTCGAAGCCCATCGGGTATCTCGACCAGCGAATCGTCGCTAACCGCTACATATTCTGAGAAGGCACCCGGCCGCGCAGGCCAGAATCTTACACGGCTACCCTCCGGCCACTTTTCTGAAGCTACCACCTTACCCACTCCCTCACTTCCGGGAACATAAGGGAGATCAGGTGAACCGCTGTAAAAATTACCTGTAGCAATTCTCAGATCCACCGGGTTAAGAGAACCAAAAGTTACCCTTACGAGTGACTCTCCATCTCCAGGTTGTGGGTCATTCGCCTCAGCTGCTTCAGGTACTCCACCGTATTCTCTCAATAATGCTGCCTTCATCCCTTACTCCTTTCATCCTGCATCCTCTGCTCCTTTGCCACTTACTCCCTTACCACTTGCATGCACAATCAAGTACAACGCTTCCTTAAAGGTATTTATTCCTCAGCCAAGTTCTCCCATATGCTTCAGCTTATGCAACTACAATATGGCCTCTCCTCGCCTACACATTGCCACTCGAATTTTTGCCCTTCTGCCTAGTGCCTTAGGATGAAGCTTTCATATGATCCAGTATGGAGATCACTTCCTGACCATTGGCCTTGCCTCTAGTAAGCTTCATAACCTGCCCGACAAAGAACTGAGCCAGCTTTGCCTCTCCGTCTTTATAGCGCCTCCACTCATCAGGATTATCTCGGACAATTCCAGCCACTATATCCATCATCTCCGAAGAATCCATTGCCTCAAACCCCATAGTAGAAGCGATTGACTCCGGATCATCGCCGGTATCCATCATGGATTGAAGTACCGCCTTTGCCTGGGTAGCAGTTAGCTTAGCATCCTGTTCCATCATAAGCAGCTTGGTATAGGCCGTAGGATCAAGCTTCCCTGCATCCTCAGGCCTCGCTGCTGCCTCGTTCAGTGTACGCGATAGAGCTCTATCTGCAGTAACACCACCTTCCAGTGCGGCTACTACCAAATGATCCAGTCCCATCTCTACAACGGTAACTACGTTGCCAATCATGCCCGGCTTCATAGAAGGATCACCACCTACTATAGGCTTCGTGTCTCCAGTATTACCGGATGACGGAGTTTCAACAGACTCTATAAGCTGTATAAGCTTTATTCTGCGTTTCTCCGGAGTGTCAGGTAATTCAGCAGTGATACGAGCTATACGTTCATCTCCAAGATCGACTGCAACAAGATCCGGTTCGGCAAAGTACCTGTAATCATGGGCTTCCTCTTTTGATCTCAAGGCCACCGTTACCCCACCGGCTTCATCCCAGTGACGTGTCTGCTGGATAACCGCTTCGCCGTTTTCCAACAAGTCGACCTGCCGGATAATCTCATGCTCTATAGCCCTGGTAAGCGAGCGAAGAGAGTTCAGATTTTTTACCTCACATCTTGTGCCAAGAGTATCGGAACCGGCTGGCCGCACAGATACGTTGGCATCTACCCTAAGTGACCCCTCTTCCATGCGTGCTTTGGATACACCAATAGAGACGAGTACCATCCTAAGCTCCGAAACATATTCGCGTGCCTGATCTGCTGAACATATATCGGGTTTAGATACTATCTCAATAAGTGGTACACCCGCCCTATTGTAATCCACAAGTGAATAAGCGGAATCATGGATACGACCCCCACCCCCCATATGGGTAGTCTTACCCGTATCCTCTTCCATGTGAGCCCGCTCGATACCAATTCGGGCTCCGTTTAGCGGTAAATCAAGCCAACCATCTGCATTTATAGGCTCATCATACTGGCTTATCTGGTAATCTTTCGGCATATCTGGATAGAAATAATTCTTACGGTGAAATATGGATGGTTGTACGGTACAATGCAACGCAATTCCTATGCGTGCAGCATATTCCACGGCAGTTTCATTCACAACAGGCAATGAACCTGGAAGGGCAAGACAAACCGGGCAGATGTTCGTATTTGGCTCATCTCCAAAGGAGTTGGAACATCCACAAAACATCTTGGTGGCGGTATCCAGCTCACAATGGACCTCCAATCCTATGACCGGCTCATAGCCATGATACTCATTCATCTCTCTTCCTCCTGTCGGTACGGGCTGCCATCATAGTACAGATCTGGAGGCTGCAACTCGGGTGCTGAGCGCTCAATGGCAGATGCCACACTGAACATGATCGGCTCTCCAAGTGCAGGCGCCAGTACTTGTACTCCTACAGGAAGCCCATCGTCTCCCGTTCCGTAAGGTACGCTTATGGCAGGGTGCCCGGCGAGATTGGAAGGAATAGTGCATACATCGGATAGGTACATCGTTAAAGGATCGTCCACCTTCTCCCCCAGTCCAAATGCAGTGGTCGGAGCGGTGGCCCCAATCAGGACATCAAAGTCCTTATATGCTCGTGAGAATGCCTCAATCAGGACTGTCCTCACTCTTTGAGCCTGACCGTAATAAGCGTCGTAATAGCCTGCAGACAACGCGTAAGTGCCCAGCATTATTCTCCTCTTTACCTCAGAACCAAATCCAGCTGCACGAGTAGCGGACATCATGGAAACCACATCTTCATCCCCAACGCGCAATCCATAGCGTATCCCGTCATATCTGGCAAGGTTTGAAGATGCCTCCGCAGGCGCTATCAGGTAATAAGCAGGCAGTGCATAGCCAAGCTCAGGTATAGATACTTCGTCTACCCTGGCTCCAAGTGAGGCCAATGCATCAGCAGCATGCATGACTCGCCCTCGTACATCAGGCGCAATGCCATCGCTTATCTCTTTGAGTACTCCCACCCTTATACCATCCACGGGGGCACCCAGTACATTATCGGTACACAAGTTGAGCCAAGAAGCACCTTCCTGCGGCCTATTGGCCGCACCACCGGCAGCCCTCTCCCTGCTGGTGGTCTGTCCCTCCTGCATAACATGCAACCTACCACCTATGCCTCCTCCAGCTATATTCCTGCTGTCCAACTGGAGAAATCTTGAATGACCATCGAAACTCACCTTCAGTGAAGTGCTATCCGAGCCGTCATGGCCGGCAATCACCGAATAAGCCAGTGCTACATCCTGCACGCTTCTTCCGAATGGGCCTATCTGGTCAAGCGAACTGGCAAATGCAATAAGACCAAAACGAGAGACGGTTCCATATGTAGGCTTCATACCCACCACACCGCACAACGAAGCTGGTTGGCGGATGGAGCCGCCCGTATCAGATCCCAGGGCAACCATAGCCATACCGGATGCAACAGCAGCAGCAGATCCACCGCTGGAACCGCCCGGGACCTTGTCCGGGTTGTAGGGGTTGCGAGTAACGCCATAGGCAGATGTTTCGGTAGATGACCCCATAGCGAACTCGTCCATATTGGTCTTTCCGACTATCACTGCTCCCGCTTTACGGAGCAACTCAACGACAGTCGCACTGTATGGAGGACGCCATCCCTCAAGTATGCGCGACGAACAGGTCGTTGGAATGCCTCTTGTGCAGAGGTTGTCTTTTATCGCAACCGGAACTCCACAGAGTGGGCCTGGGTCGTCGCCTCTGGCTACCGCCCTATCTACCTGCTCTGCCTGCTCAAGAGCGCCCTCTTCCATGGTGGTTGTAAATGCGTTTAATGATGGGTTCAGCTCTGCAATGGCATCCAAATACCGCTCGGATACCTCGCGAGCAGATACCTCACCGTTACGAATCATCGCAGAAAGAGTAGCTGCCTGTACTGTGGTAGCCGATCCTTCCTTGCCCGTCATGGTGAATCCTCCATGATCCTTGGAACCCTGAACATATTATCTTCCGTGTTGGGAGCCATGGAAAGCACCTCTTCACGATCGACAGAAGAAGAAGAAGGAGTATCTTCTCTGGTTACGTTTACCAGTGGTATTGGGTGAGACGTAGGTGAAACCCCAGTAGTATCTATAGCGGCTACCTGTGCGGCATAATCCAATACTGCAGACAATTGCCTGGTGTATATATCCAACTCATCTTCATCTATCCTCAGGCGTGCCAACCTGGCTACGTGAGCCACCTGGTCACAACTGATGCGGCTACTCGCTTCTTCATATTGCTCCATAGACATCTACTCTAACAGCACAACAGAAGAGCCGTCGACAGGGAGACCCTTAGACGGCCGTACTGGCTACACGGACTCTCACCGCCAGGGACCGATAACGAGATACCTCCTCCGGAGAAGAGTCATATCACCGGCTTGATGTGACAAGTAGACATGATCTGTTGTACAATTACAACCAGCAATTGACTAATCAGTCAAGAGCATATTTGCAAGTAGCATAGGAAACCGTGCCGCCACAAAGCGGCCAGACAAAAGATAAAGAGGAGAAGATAGAATGGCAGAGTACCAGTTTTTGAGCAACGAATGGATAGAAGAGGCAAAAAAGATACGCTCTGAGTTTGAAGGAAAAGAAACCGGGGCGCGTCCGGTAGAGGTAAAGGCAAATCTGGTAATTACCGAGGTACCTTTTGGGGAGGATGGCAATATAGAAGCACATCTTGACACGACAGGCAATGGAGTCGAGGTGGATCTGGGACATATTGACGATTCGCAATTAAAGATTACACTAGACTATGGAACCGCCAAGGCAATCCTGATCGAAGGTAATGCCCAGGCAGGTATGCAGGCGTTCATGGCCGGCAAGATCAAAGTAGAGGGCGATATGGCCAAGCTGATGGCTTTGCAGGCCGCACCACCTGATTCAACCACAGAAGAGATAACCAAGCGCCTGCAGGAGATCACCGCATAATCTTTTAGAGAGTCGTAGCATCCTACCATCACCGGCTGTAGTGGTAGCGATCCTGAATAACCACCAGGTCGTCGAGAATAATCATGTAAACTAACCGGTGTTCCTCGGTAATGCGGCGCGACCATGCACCATTGATGCCATACTTAAGTGGTTCCGGTTTACCGATGCCGCTTGTTGGATCTCGTATGGCATCGTCCAGCAAACGGTTGATACGTTTGAGGATAGTGCGGTCGGCTTGCTGCCAGTAACGATAGTCCTCCCAGCCCTGTGAGGTGAAAACCAGTCTCACGCGCGATCGAGGGGTTGCTCGATCGTTTCTCCGCGTTGTGCGGCTTCGGCGGCGTCAAGCAGGCGACGGGCATTGGCGGGCGACCGGAAAAGGTATGCAGTCTCCTCCCAGGCCGCATAGTCGTCAGCCGACATGAGTACCGCGTTACCGTGCTTGGATGTTATTTCTATGGGGACGCGATCGTCATTGACCTTCTCTATAAGAGGGAACAAAGTCTTGCGTGCCTCACTAGCCGTAATTGCCATACTCTCTATAGTACCATATGTTGCACCATATCAGTACGCAGGTAGCGCCCCGTCCATCCGGTATGGACGACAGCCCCATGGATGGTCATAGCTGCTGAACGGAGCTACCAGTGCTCTTTCCAGGCGAACCCTGGGAAGGTGGACGGCTAGTACCACCCCTCCACGTCCACGATCACATCGGTAGAACCGGCATGATTGTAGATGTTCACCATTCCCGAAGAACCTATCTTTACCACTACCAGATCAGCAAGAGTGGCTCCAGGTTGCCAGTTCAAGTTTGATGCTACCGGTTGGGTAG
>JAJZWU010000048.1 GCA_021846515.1 Actinomycetes bacterium | reverse complement strand
CCACAGATGTACCTGCAGGCCAGTTCCTCCCGTCTGCCGCCAAAGTGCCAAGACTGGCCACTTCCACCCTGACTCCGAGAACCTTGACCCACCCCTGACCTGCAATCACACCACTCAAACGATTGACCGAACCCACAAAAGAAGCCACAAAGGAATTTACCGGCTCATAGTATATCTGAAAAGGTGTACCGACCTGCTCCAACTTACCGTCTCTCATTACGGCCACCCTGTCTGCTATGGACATAGCCTCTTGCTGGTCATGAGTGACAAATACAGTAGTGGTACCTATCTCGAGCTGTATACGACGTATCTCATCACGCAACCTGGCCCTTACGGTCGCATCCAGTGCAGATAATGGTTCATCGAGAAGCAGTACTCTCGGCTCTATTGCCAGTGCTCTTGCCAGTGCTACGCGTTGCTGCTGGCCACCGGAGAGTTGATGGGGATAGCGCCTTGCCTCACGGGAGAGCCCCACAAGGTCAAGCAGTTCTACCGCACGCCTCCGGCGCTCAGTAGAACCCACTTTTCGTATACGCAAACCGAACGCCACATTATCCAGTGCAGTCATATTAGGAAACAAGCTATATGCCTGAAAAACCATACCCATATCCCTGCGGTGAGCCGGCACATGAGTGATGTCTCTCCCGCCGACCAAGATCAATCCCTTGTCTACGGATTCCAGCCCAGCCAACGCACGCAATGCAGTAGTCTTACCACTACCCGATGGGCCCAATAAGGCAATCAACTCACCGGGATCCACCTTCAACGAAAACCCATCCAATGCATTCACCTGCCCGAATCGCCGGTGTAGATTGACCAACTCTACACTGATCCTGCCTTTAGCACCCTTCGACATATTGGTCTTAATCTCACCGAGACTGGAATCATCATGTAGCAACGTACCGTCGATACTTTCCAACATACTCATACTCTGTCCTCCTGAAATACTGGTTGTCCACTCCCTGCCCTATCGCTCTCCTCTGCACTGCGAACAGATGCTACTATCGCAAATGTTCCTAATACGATAGTAAGACCACCAAGAGCTATGACCGAAAGTGCAATTGCTTCAGTTGCATGTACCACCCCGACTGTCTCCAACCATACAGGGAATGTATTGAACGAGAGTAGGCTGGCCATTACATACTCGCCAAGCACCAGGGCAAAGGTCATGAAAGCAGCACCAAGCAGGGAACCTCTAAGGTTGGGAAGTAGGATATTGTAGACAATGCGCATCCATCCACTACCGACCGATCGACCGGCATCCACCATTGTGCGGAGACCCAGCGACCGTACACCACTGTCGACGATTCTGTAAGCATATGGCATAGCCAATATAACGTATTCCAATACGAGTATGGCAGGAGTATAGATAATGAACCCAGGCAGGAAGTGCAAGCTGTCTGATACTCCCAACACCAGTACCACAACAGGTATCACTATCGGCAAGAGAGTGAGTGTATCGACAAACGGTTTCCACTTTGGGGCACGCAGGTTTATCCAGAGAGAGGTACCCAGCGCAAGCAGGAGTTCAATCAGCACGGTACCTGTACCCACTTCTACCGACAGAAAGAGCGACGACCAGAATTGATGGGACTTGAAGGCACTGGTATAACCCGACAGTGAAATACTGCTGTGTACACCCTCGAAACTGAAACGCGCAGAGGCGACCAACGGCACAAGGAAATAAGCAGCTACGATCACGAGTACCAGCCTGCCAAACCACCTCCTTCCTCCAGTAACACGGATCAATGCATCCAACGCGATCTCCTGTGTTGAGCAAAACCGTAAAATATCGCCACAATTATAACCATCACTACCATCTCCAGGCCGAGTGCATCACCCAGATGAGTCTGGTTGGCTATCACGTTTCCGGACACAAAATTGCCTATCTGTATTGGTATAAGAGGTATTACACCACCGGCAATTGCGGCCGCAGTAGCATACGCTGCAAACGCATCGGCGAACAGCACAAGCAGCCCGGACAGCAAGGTCGGAGCCAGGAGCGGCAATCCAACAAAACTCCAGTAGTGATAGCGCTTGCCACCAAGACTCTCGACAGACTCTGACCATTCGCGACGCATCCCTTCCACAGCCGGCAGCATTACCAGCACCATCATAGGAATGAGAAAGTACTGGTACACAATGACCAGACCACTTATGGAGTACAGACTGAATCCATGCGCATAAGGATTGAAACCCATACCTCCGAGCAACTTGGTTACGATCCCGAAATTCCCCAATGTTGCAATAAATGCAAAGGCCAATGGGATTCCTCCGGTGTTGGCAAGAACAGCAGATATACTACTCGACACCCGCCGCAGAAAACGATTGGGAGATGACACTATCGCTACCACTACCAATAGTCCTATTACGGCTGCAATGACCGCAGATACAGCAGATAATTCCACGCTGATCACAAGAGAGTGCAAGTAGGTATCCTTGACTACCGCGTGTATGTTCGACAGACTAAGGTGACCGCTGTTAGAGCGAAAAGCGTTGAACAGTACACCAGAGGCTGGCAGGAAAAAGAATATGGCCATATAAGCCAGGAGCGGGATCAATCCGAACAGAGAATGCTGCCACGGCCGCCACTTCTTTCTTCCCGATACACCCCCCGGTACACTATCCGATATAGTCGTACCGGCTACCCTATCACTTATGCCGATCATTCAGTCACCCTGATTACCGTAGCTGCTAAGATATCGGCCTGTCTGCCCATCCGGCTGGGTCGTCCATGCACTCATACCGATGGCCACTGGGAGATGATCACCTGCTGTGCCTTGGTCAGCTGGCTCAGAGACGGAAAGGAGGGCGTACCACTGACAGCCGGTATAGCAGAGAGCGCCTGCTTATTCACCGTGCCATTTCTGATCATAGAGGATAATTCCACCGGCATTGCATATCCCTCCAACCATCCATTCTGCCCTGCAGGAGAGAACAGATACTCCTCCCACAGACGTGCTGCAGCTGGATCTGGTGCATATTTGGAAATCGCCTGGACGTAATAGGAAGCATAGTGGCCGACCGCAGGGACAAACACCTTCCAGTCCACCTTACCCTTTAGCCCAACGGCGTACTGTGCTTCTAGGTATGTCCAGTCAATCGTAACTCGACACTGACCGCTTTCGATACTAGAAGGGGATGCTCCAGTCGGTACAAAATTGCCTGCCTTAGCAAGGCTCTTGAAATACTGGATACCCGGCTCTATGTTGTTGAAAGATCCCCCATTGGCCAAAGCAGCAGCAAATACTCCAGCAAATGCGGCACCTGCACTCTCAGGATTACCATCCAGACATACCGACCCCTTGTATTGGGGAGCCAGTAAGGAATTGAACGAAGTGGGAGCATTATGAAATATACCTGCATTGTATCCTATGGATATATAGCCACCGTAATCATCCCACCAGTAGCCAGATGCTGATTTTTGATCCGCCGGTATGCTCGACCAAGTTGCCACTCTGTACGGCGTAAAAAGACCTTCAGATGTCCCCTGCAAGGCAAAAGAAGGGCCTACATCTACTACATCAGGAGCCTTTCCACTCCCCTTCTGGGACTTGATAGCGGCAAGTTCCTCACCACTGGAGCCATTGGGATTCTCACTGTTTACCGATATACCATATTTGACTTCAAAGTTCTTTATAATCGAGCCATAGTTTGCCCAATCCGGCGGGAGTGCTATAACGTTCAGATGCCCTTCAGCTTTGGCAGCTTTCACCAATGCAGCCATTCCGCCGCACTCAGAAGCTGAAGTCGCCTTGGCCCAGCATGCATTTGCTGCAGATACATTGGCAGTAGGCTGAGATGAACTGCTACAGGCAGCGAGCGAACTGCCAATAGCCAGTGTAGCAACCACCGCCATACCTTGAAAGCGTAACCATTTCATATAATTCTCCTTTTTCTGTAATCTCTGTAATCATTTATTCGTTTCACGAAATTAAGTATTCCGGTGAAATTTGTCTACTTCACGTGTTCACAATATGAGGTCAGGTTTACGTACAGGTAAACAACCGGTGAAACGACACTTAAATCTTTGTGAACTCTGGATGAACAGTATTATTCATTGTTCTGTGAGATGAAATGTGTTTCCTCAGCAATTTAACGGCAATACATAAGAGCTTGAATTCTGCTACGAAGCGTGCACCAAATCCGGGGTGAATCGCAAAGTCGGATTGGTCGCTGTAACTCGATCACTATGGATTGCAGACCGGACACTCGCCAGGATCAGCACCGGTCGCTACTATACGTGTCTCCTTATGGTCGCAGGCGACACAACCATCGATCTCTGCTCTTGGTCGATCGACTCGAGTACCACAAGAGACACACGCTAAACCAAAAATGACATCGACCCGCCCCCATCCCGGTACCCCACATGCCGGGCACCGAGACGCAAGTCGGACAGCAAGGCTTTCGGCAGCTTTTGCAATAACACTACGCCGTGAAGGACACATGTGTGCTCGAAGATCGGTCTCTACAACCCCAAGACCATCGGCAGAGACTGTAACGCACTCGCTAAGAGCAATCGCCAGCTTATCTACACTGTCAATACCTTTGTATACAGGATGTACAGCACCACTATTTGGACGAACTATGAGCTTGTGATTGGGAAAGTCCACACGCTCCAAGAACGATTCAAGCCGCTCTACGGTATTAGTAGTAGTCGTTGCCGCCAATATCTCCCAGCTGGAATAAGATTCCCACACTACAATGCCCGCACTGTCATCGACCAATACGACAAGTTCACGATCGGATACAATAAATGGAACGGTAGGATCAGGTGCAATGCTGCCTTCGGAAGCCAGGCCAATATCCACACCAGCAGCCTTCATTCCCATGCGAGCCTTGGCTATAGCAGTCTTGAGAGGAGTCGCCATGCGGGGTATGTCTCCTGTAAAGGTACCCAACACGTCCGTATCTACATCCACATCCCTTACCACCAAGCCTATGGCCCGCTCGATAGGTGGACCGATGAGAGGAAGTTTGCCATGCTTGGTTGCAAGTACCGCTACCCTGCCTGCATAGGGATGCTCAAGACCAAGCCATCTGGAACCAGGGACAGAGGGGTGCTCGATGTCGATCACCTTTTGTAATCCGATTGAGCAACTATCCAGGCAAGAAGCACTGTATGTATTATACGCACAGGCACCCTAGGCACAGGCACCCTAGGCACAGAAAACGATCCATCTACCACAATAATTTGCTTTCTCCTAAATAACGTAATATAATTCATGATATGAATATCATATATTATCTGGGAACGGTTGGTATGCATTCTATGCTGATAGGCAGAATATGTCTGATCGGAGCCGTAGTCGTGCCACTAGTGGCTGTAGCTGTATCGCTTGTAGATGACGGTCTCTCCGGTCGCCGTAAAGCAACGAGACTGGGATGGGTATCAGCAGCGGCGGCAATCATCGCGACAATTATGGTGGCACTGAACGGACCATACTCCGTGACCTTGAATGGCGGGAACGGAAGTCCTGTATTCGGCCTGCTCGCCAACCAACTCACAGTGACGTTACTCGTCCTAGTGTGTGTCGTGGGGGCACTGGTACAGAGTTTCGCAGTCCGCTACCTACAGGTAGATCAGGTAGCTAAGAGATTTTTTGCTGCAACAAATGCAGTGGTGGCATCGATGGCTATAGTGTGCACTTCGGCAACTGCTTTGGTGCTGGTAACAGCATGGGTAACAGCTGGGTTGGCATTTGTAGTGGCAATTGGTTACCGGTCGGACCTCCCTGGCGTTCGAGCCTCGGCACGCCTCACTCTAAAGATGTTTGCCTTGGGCGACACGGCTTTGGTGGTTGCTATGATCCTGATCTGGATGCAAGCAGGTAACGTTTCTCTTCTCCAGCCCGCATTGACCGTCTCGGTTGCCAGTCGGCTCAGTAAACTGTCGACGATAATTGCACTGCTGATCGTGATAGCAGCTTTGACACGCTCCGCACAGGCAGTACTAGGCAGGTGGATGCCAGGCACTGTGTCGGCACCGACACCGGTATCTGCCCTACTCCATGCTGGCGTAGTCAATGGAGGAGGTATACTACTCATTCGTTTCAGTGCCTTGTCGAGTAATTCGGTACTGGCCATGTCCGCTGCTTTTGCGGTAGCCATACTTACCGCAATAGTGGCCACCACTATCATGAGTAAAAAGACAGATATAAAAGGTTCACTGGCCTTCTCCACTATGGGACAGATGGGTTTCATGCTGGCCGAGTGTACGGTCGGTGCTTACATCGCCGCGTTGTTACACCTCATAGGTCATGCCATGTACAAAGCAACCATGTTCTTCGGATCAGGCTCTCAGATACCTCGTGCCGGTCAAGTACCTGTTCCTCCTGTAAAAAGGGTTTCCACACCTATCCGGCTTGCTGCAACCGCAATGACTGTAGCGGGGAGTCTGGCTGTCATGGTAATTGTCCCCGAAGTGCTCACCCACCACGGTGAGCTCATAATAATGGCCTTCGTAGCGGCCACAGTTGCGGCTATCTGCTGGTCATGGTGGGGGATCTGTCCGGCTACACCTCGTACTATCATATTCTGGACGATAGGCATGCTGGTGGCAGGTGGACTATACGGACTTGTAGCTGGACTACTGGGTAGCTGGATGACACCGGCGCTTCCATCTGTAGGCTCAGGGGTACTAAGCCCATGGTGGCTGCTCAGTGTAGCCGTAGCGGGTATCGCTATTGCCGGTATCAACCAGGTACCTGCAGTACGAAATCGGCTACAGGCACTACTTATCGATATAGGTACACCGTCTACAAGCATCATGATAGGTAGAGAACAGGGAAGGATCAGAGGTGGTGGAGACAGCCTACCTGGATACTCCTACGAAACTCCAAACACATGGTCAGGGAGCGCCGCATGAAGTACCCTGCAGCAACCAGTTCTACGACCAGTCCTACAACCAGCAACCATACTGCAAGAGTGGGGCACATGGACAATAAGCATCGTGCAGACTCCGAGAGAAGACACAATGACATGTCCCGGCTACTGGCGCAAGTGGAAGAGGCCGTTCGTGTCATCGCACCGCTATGGCCACTCTCCACCTTTATAGCGGTAAACCCTCTCTGGGACTTACGCTCCATGTCCTTTTACGATGCCATCGACTATGCTGCCCAAATCCTGGAGATCCGCGGATACCCCACAGAATCATTCTTTGCAGAGGCTTACACATCCGGTCGTGTGACCAAGAATGATATTCAAGCAGTTATATCTGATACAGATATTAGTTACGAAATTGCAAATACAATAGATTGTCGCATGTACAATCATCAGAACGAGGAAAGCTCGGAAGTAGCCGCTACCGGTAACAAAACGTTACAGAACAGTTATTCTAATGATACCTTGCTTGCTTGTGCGGTAGATCGCGAACTCACCAAGTGGTGTGCTGCATATGCCGGAGGGATGTTACCTGACCCCGTTAAAAACGGATTTTATCGGACGTGGCGCAATATAGTAGGGAGCGATCCTACAGCTCGGAGAATCGCAGGCAAAGAAGGACGGAAGCAACTCGCTACTATGCCTGAAAATCCAATAGATACAATATCTAAGTGCCTAGACAGGCTCTCGATAGCTGAAAATGACCGAGTGAGGGAACTGGAGCGCCGCCTTGCCCGTACTTTGGGCTGGTCAGGCTATGCAAAATGGCGATCCTATTGGGCGGATAACAGTACATCTAGACCAGCTTTGACTATAGTCGATCTACTCGCTGTCCGTCTGAGTTACGAGACAGTACTCAGACATAAGGACATATCACTACCGTCGGCGCACTTAGGCACGTTATTTACACACCTAAGGAGGAAAGGTCACTTGGACACAAGGGGTCGTTTGGACACAAGGGATCGCTTGGATACCGAGAGAAGTCGACCACATTCCATCCCAGCAACCACACTTGATACTCCAGCAACCACACTTAAGAGGGTATGGCTGACAGCATATGAAAACCACTACCGTGATTGGCTCCTAAAGGCTTTGGAGAAGCCCTTGCATCCTACCTCCACACGACCGGAACGCCCAGCCGCTCAGGCTATTTTCTGTATTGATACTCGCTCAGAAGGAATACGACGTCACCTAGAGGCCGTCGGCCAGTATGAGACAATAGGATTTGCAGGATTCTTTTCCCTCCCGATGCAATACCTTCCACTGGGATCGGCTGAATATGTCGACCAATATCCTGTTCTCCTCACGTCAGCAATACAGGTGACAGATGAGCCAGCTACCAAAGCGGAGACATTGGTCAATCGCCATATTACAGGAATCCAAGAGCTGGCTGCGGCCAGTTATGCACTAAACAGCGCCCGCAAGGGAATGCTGTCGACGTTTATGCTGGCTGAAGCTGGCGGGTTCTTTGCGGGTCCCCTGGCTGCTGCAAAGACCTTGGCCCCTGGGTACTACCATAAATTGCGAGACTGGACACACCGGATGATCGTTCCGTATATCGAGACCCATAGCAAATACGACAATTCCATATCCGTCGTAGAACAAGTGTCGTTTGCAAGCAACTTACTCACTACTATGGGTCTTACGCGGAATTTTGCACCGTTGGTGTTGCTCTGCGGCCACGGTAGCACCACAGAGAACAACCCATACGCTTCCTCACTTGACTGCGGTGCCTGTGGTGGTAACCGGGGAGCGGCAAACGCTCGTGCTGGTGCGACACTACTGAACCAACCAGACGTCCGGAGTCTACTCAAAGAGCAAAAAATTATTATACCTGATGACACAATCTTTATCGCAGGCGAACATGACACCGCTACCGACAAAATTACTATTCTCGACCTCCATCTGATACCAGCCAGCCATATCGACATGGTGACTGCGCTACAAGCCGACCTCGATCGTGCTGGCACAGAACTAGCTACTGAACGAACCTCCAATCTACCTGGAGCCAACACAAAAAGTAAGGTGGCACTCCCGGTAGGACGCTCTGCCGACTGGGCTCAAGTGCAGCCGGAATGGGGACTTGCAGGTAATGCCGCGTTTATTGTGGCACCCAGAGAACTAACTGCTGGGGTGGATTTGGGCCGACGTTGCTTCCTGCACTCTTACGACTCTGATACTGATGACAGCGGTACGGTACTGGAAACCATCCTAACTGCCCCTATGGTGGTCGCCCACTGGATTAACGCCCAGTATTACTTCTCCACCGTAGATCTGGAAGTACTCTCTGCCGGTGACAAGACTGCCCACAATATCGTTGCCGGTGTAGGAGTGCTTCAAGGAGCCGCCGGTGATCTCCAAGTTGGACTTCCTGTCCAATCTGTCTTCGATGGCAATCGACCCTTTCACGAACCAATGCGATTACTGGCTATCATACAAGCTCCCCAGGCAAAGTTGGAATCCATAATTGCCCGCCACAGCGTATTGCGCGAATTATTTGACGGCTACTGGATACATCTGGTCGCTCGTGACAATCCATACGATAGATGGAAAATCCGCCACCCTGGAGGAGTGTGGCAGCACTGGGAACCTGCTGAGTAATCAGCCCTTGAGCGCTCCAGCTGAAAGCCCTCGTACAAGCTGGCGCTGAAATACCACCAATAAAACAAAAATAGGCAACGAAGCCAGTAGGGTGCCCGCAAATATCAGATTAAAATGGTTTATGCCGACATTTTCCAGTTCGGTCATCCCGATCTGCACCGTACGGACACTGTTTGTATTGGTTACGATAAGTGGCCATAGGTATTGATTCCAAGAGCTCATAAACGCATAAAGAGCAAATGCAGCTATCAGTGGCCGATTCAGCGGCACAACGATACGGGTAAGAAATTGCCAATGACCATAACCATCCAGCCTGGCAGCATCATGCAGGTCTTTGGGTACCCCCATAAACGCCTGGCGAAACAGGAATATACCTACTCCACTGGCAATAAAAGGAACGATAAGAGCTGGAAAGGAATTGAACCATCCCAAAGCTACAATAGTCTGGCGATTGGGAACTATAGTGGCTTCCATAGGAACCATCATGGTCGCAATACATGCCATGAACAGAGTACGCCGGAACGGAAATTTCAAATAGGCAAAGGCATAACCGGCCAGTACAGAGGTAATAAGTTCTCCAATCACAATAAAAATCGTAACAATGATGCTGTTACGCAGGTAAAGACCCAGATGAGCCTGGCTAAACGCAGCAGAAAAATCACCCCATAATGGATGCAACGGGAATAGCACCGGTGGTCGAGCTGCAATCTGACGAGAGGAGATAAGGGAATTGACTACAGTTATATAAATAGGAAAACCTACTATGACAGCCAAGGCAATCAGCAAGATATAACGCGCACCAATGATCATATAGTGTCTCGCTCTTCGCCGACCTGCCGAAGAATATACCTGTCCTGCACTACTTGGAGGACTGCTACCTGGTGGATTACTTCCTCCTGAGCCTCCCGCTCCTCCTATATCGTTCACGTCCTCTCCACTCTCTGCGGAGTTCTTTTCGGCCAATCCAACGCCAGATCTCTGGAAGCTGCTTTCGAGCCTTTCCTCTCCACTCTCTGCGGAGTTCTTTTCGGCCAATCCAACTGCCCCACTTGAACCGGCTACCCCATCCGAAACAGCCACTCTACTTGAACCGACCATATAGACCTCACCAGATGCACCATCCAAATCAGATGCACCGACCAGATCGACCACTGTATCCAAGTTCTCTGTATGCTCAACTAGCCGCCACATAAAATACCCTCCGTTCAAAGAACCAGAACTGTGCCAAAGTAAGTACAAACAATATAGCAAACAACGCTATAGATAGGACAGAAGCTACCCCGTAATTATTATCGGTATATGCTGCCTGGTAAATATAATAAATAAGTACCATAGTGTGGTTATTAGGACCACCCTGTGTAAGGAGATTTATCTGGCCGAATGCCTGGAAAGAACCTATAATACCAACTATAGAGGCAAAAAAAATAGTGGGCGACAGCAACGGAACGGTTACTGCTCGAAAACGATACCATTTGGATGCACCATCCATCCTCGCTGCTTCCAGAAGATCATCTGGAACCGACTGGAGTGCGGCGCTCATCAATATAAATGTGAAACCGATGTTTTGCCAGATTGTA
>JAJZWU010000003.1 GCA_021846515.1 Actinomycetes bacterium | reverse complement strand
CCAAACTGGCGGGTACTTGGTTCAATCGTGGTTGGATGAGTATTGGCCCCGCTAGAATCCGAAGAGCCTTCAATCGTGGTTGGATGAGTATTGGCCCCGCTAGAATCCGAAGAGCCCCGTTAGTGGCGGGGGGAGGATTTGAACCTCCGTCCTCCGGGTTATGAGCCCGACGAGCTACCAGACTGCTCTACCCCGCGCCGATAAGAATTATTATAGCACACAATCAAGTACGAGTAAATACACAGCAATCAAGAAGATTACGATACGACAAAATAAGTTTAGGCAACCCCTGTGCCGGGCGAACTACCCGATGAATTGCCGTTGCCACTGCCACCACCACCGGAACTGCCGGAACCACCGGCGGAAGTTCCAGCACCTGAGCTGGACCCGGGTGCCGCTGACCCAGTTCCCGTACCTCCACCCACTACCGCTGGAGATGGAGTGCCGGGCGGCGGCGACTGAGTTGCACTGCCGGACGTTGAGCCCGAGTTGCTACCGCTGGATGACGCCCCGGTCGTGCCGGAAGAAGAACTACCACCACCTGAACTGGAGCTACCATAGGCAGTAGAGGAGGAATTGGCAGCTGTACCCGTTTTCGATGAAGTACTGCTACTCGACGACGTCCCGGTCGGTGAAGTACTAGAACCTGACGAACTGCCCGACCCACTGGATAACAGGCTGTCCAGTTGCTGCACAACTGCCCCCATCTGGGTAATCTCAGATTGGTAGCCTCCGAGATTACCAGCCTTCAAATCCGATTGCGCCTGAGCGTAGAGAGCATTGGCCTGGGCTGCCAATTGAGCCTCTTCGCTCGTGCTTGCCGGAGTAGTTGAAGGTGGTGGAGCGGTGGTGGTAGTGTTCGCTGTAGTAGGCGTTCCGGTAGCAGATACGCCGGGCAACGATACGTTGAACCCGATAACCTGTGAAATAGCCGACTGCAGGCTGGTTGCCATTGCGATTCGGCTTCCCATAACTGCAATCACGTCGTCCAGCACCGGAAGAGCATTGCGTGATGCCTGAACATAGAGAGGTCGCACATACAGCATTGACTGCCCTATCGGTATCATGGCAACATGTCCCAAAAGCACCTGGGAGCCATTTTGCCCAAGTAATGTAATTTCGCGCGATATGGTTGCATTAGATTGTATACGTGCGTCTACAAGAGCCGGACCATCAATGGATTGACCACGAGGAGCGACATACATGGTTAGCTGACCGTAGTCGTTGGGATCCGATCCCGCGGTCATAAAAGCAGCCAGGGTCTGTATCTGGTTTCCCTGTGACACCGGTACAAACGCATCCACAAGGTCAAATGATGGATCAGCAGAACCTGGTGATTGTATAAGCTCATACTCCGGGTTCATCCTGACCACCTGCCCGGTGGAGACAGTTTGCCCAAGGGAGTTCTTGGTAACCTGGAACCCCAAAGCAGCAGAAGGCGCCCCGGTGCCGGGACTCTGTGATACACTCCACGCGTTGGACGCATTGTAAAAAGCCGAAGCGTTGGTGAGGTGGTAGCGACCTATCATATCAGCCTGTATAGTAAAAAGATCCTTCGGATAGCGCAGCGAGCTTCTCAGCGAAAGAGGCATTTTGGACATGGGAGTAAACATATGAGGAAATACCTTCTCCCAGGCTTGCAGAATTGGGTCGTTTGGATCTGTGGCATAAAAAGTCATCTTGCCGGAATAGGCATTAATGACCACCTTCACGGAGTTTCTTATGTAATTTATATTACCCTGATTCAATTGGCTGGATAGAGGCAAGCTGGTAGTGATTGCATCCTGTCCGTATGGGAAGTGAGACGAGGTAGTATATCCGTTCACGATCCAATATATCTGCCCATTGGACACAACAGGATAAGGGTTGTCACCCACCTTTAAGAATGGGGCTACTTTTTTCACCCTGGTATCTATACCTCGTACAAACATTATCTTGGCATGAGATCCAAGTTGGCTGCTTACAAGTAAGTTTATATCCTTGAAGCGAAGAGCAAAAGCCACCCTGGAGAGGAGAGAGCCTATGGATACTCCTCCACTGCCATTATAATGGGTCAACTTCTGCTGGCCATTGGACAACTGGTAATCGATCTCCGGTTGCTTTGTATCCACCACCACATAACCGGACTGGTCTACCCCGTAATATACCGAAGCCTGCTTTATTACAGGAAATCCTGCTTCCGACTGCGGGGGAACATTTCCCACCGGTATCGTAGGTACACCTCCCTTACCGACGGTATTTGCCAGGCCGATGATCGCCCCATAGCCATGGGTGTATTCAAGATGTGTGTTTACCCAGCTCGGCGCTGGAATATTTGCCGAATCCACTTGCCTGACTCCCACGACCACGGGGGTTTCCTGGCCTCCTATATCGTAACGATTCAATGCCATTGTCTGAAAGGAGTAATAAGATTGAATCGCTTCCAGCTTCTGGTATGTCTGGATGGTCAGGTTGGGATTCCAAAGACTGATACCTGCGAGTTCCGCAGAGGATGTCTGTACCTGGGAAGTAGTAGGATGAGTAGAGGCGGCAAACTGCTTCACCTGTACATGATTGATCCCCATTGCGTAGCTGGTAGCTTTAATATTATGCGCTATATAAGGAGCTTCAAGAGAGGCTTGAGCAGGGTTGACCTCAAAGGTCTGCACAATAGCTGGATAAATCCCCCCTACTACTACTGCCACTAGCGCCCACAGGCCAATCGCCAAGACGGGAAGTGTCCACCCCTGTCTCCTCACGTTCAATAACAGTACTACCGCAGCAGCCACCGATATCCACGCAAGTAGCTCCAATGCGGGCATCCTCGTATGGACATCGGTATAACCTGCCCCCTGGACATAGGCGTTACCGGAATAAATTAGGGCATACCTACCCAACCAGTAACTGACCGCTCTATCCAGCACGATAGCCGCAAGCAGTACAGATAAATGAGCCTTCACCTGAGGGGTAACCCTTGGATAATCACCATGGAATCTTATACCCCCCACCAAAACAGACTCCATAAGAGTCAATATGGTGACGATGATGAGAGCCATGAATATCCAGGAGACCAGAAACTGCAAAAACGGCAGCTTGAAGACATAGAATCCCGCATTCATATGCATTATCGGATCTGTATACTTGAATGACCCGCCATTGGTAAAAAGTAGCCAATGCTCCCACTGGCCAATTACAGTAGTGGCCATAAGAGCTGCCAATACCAGTGAAAATACCGTTCTAACTATTATGGCTCTTCTCGACATAAAGTGCCGATACTGCAGTACCAACTCCTCTGAGGGGTGTATAGACAATTCGCTGGGAGCCAATCGGTCTACAAATGCCAAATTAACCCATGTGAGTAGGAAAAACAGTGCTCCAAACCCTAGATAAAGCCCCATTTTGACCATAAACAACGTATGCCAGACCTCCCCCAACCCTACCGACGAGAACCAGAGGGCATCGGTATATACAAAGGCCAACGAACGAACAGAAGCAAGCAGTATGCCCAGTACAATTATTATCCCCAATAACCACAAGTAGCGGCGTTTTATGTGAGCCTCTCTCTTTGGTGCAGCAGGTATATCTGAAGATCTACGCATTATCGCATACAGCTTACAACCAAACTACATTCTCCGGTGCGCGCCATAATTGGTCTATGCCTGCACAGAACCGGTGATGTCAACATTCGATTATACGATTGACCAGGCAACTACCCATACAATGTATCTTGGGACCTTTAAGAGTGTGATTATGCACCGACCTGAACCAGCAGACAGTGACATTTCGCGTGAGCAGGTGGGTGGAGATGACCTGTCGGGAACTTTTCACCTGATCCAATTGGATCGGAAAGGGCATTGTCATCACAATCTGGGCATCCTTCAGATGAATTTCTGGATACCCATTTGAAGGCAATACCGAGCTTGTCGCCCACAAGAAGCTGCCCGACAGAATATGCACCTCGTATCTGATCTTCGGCGATGCTGTCAATGCGTGCACCCTTCCATTCTCGGTATGCGGCTCCTACGTGATCAACCAAAGAATCCACATCTGCACTGGCCATATCCATATTGCCTTCCAGAATCCTATCACTAAGCCCCTCTATGACCATTTTGGCAGTACTGACAGCCAGATCATCCAATTCTGTAGAGGTTGCCAACAACTCGTCAATAGGCTCTTCCTCTGTCTCGTCGGCTGCGACAGCAAGCTTTTCATCAGATATTATCCTATTATCCAACGATATATTGCCTGACGCTACTCCATGAGCGCCCCGAGCATGTTCCGAGTCCACGGAACCAGCAGAACTACCAACGATATTTTTTTCATAGACAGAGATTGCACCCTGCCTTGCAGCATGCCTGACAAAAGTCAATGCGGCAACTTCAAGATCATCGGCATACCTCCCTGCAGGCAGCATAGAATCATCCCATTGCTTTTTCCCGCGAATCTGCTCCAGCAAGTCATTCTGGTAATCCTGCAGTATCTTTTTAATTTTTTTTGCCAGACCTGCCGATAGATCATTGATCGTATCGTCGTACGCAAGCAGGTTATCTGACTCAGGCTCCGGCTCATGCTCTGGTACCGACCCTGACTCAGGCTCTGACCCGACCTTGTACTCTGAGATCTCCAAACCCTCCGGCTCCGGCTCTGACCCTACTGGAAGAGTTGCCGTAGCTTCCTGCTCTGACCCTGACTCCGCAATGACCCGAACAGAATCCATAGAATTACTATTTTCAGGTTCTTCCACTGTAGACCCCGCTTCGCCTGCCAGACTTACCTCGCTTACCTGCCCTCCTGCTCTTAGCCTGGCAAAGATCTCGTCTACAAGTTGCGTCCTTGACCCTTCGACGACTTGGCCAAGTTCGGAGATCATCTCCTCTTCATCTCCATTATCCAAGCTGGCAGTTGCCTGCCTGCCAATGTGCCCACTGACATCTGAGACGTTCTCCACCTCATTTCTGTTCTCATGACCTGCTCCGGGCAATCCTCTATAGCCACCTATACGGTCGCCTCCGCCGGAATCAGAATCTTTTTCAAACTCTGTATCCTCCAGCACCACATCCCTGGAGGAAGCCTCCGGGTGCTCTTTATCTGCCACTTGTTCATAGCCATCCTCATTGTCGGGCAGCATCTCCGCACTCATTTTCTCTATTTCGTGCCTAGCTCGCCATACAGCTTGTGCTGTCCTGTCCCTGGCTTCCCTAAGCTTGGTCACCTGGTCCATTAAGATACTTCTCTTCTTTGATAAGTCGGTTAGGACCTTCTCTCTCATCCCCTGTGCTTCCTTGACCATTGCCATACACTCGGACTTGGATTGCGCTATCATGGCCTCGCCCTCCAACCGGGCATTCTCTACACGAGCCAATGCCTCTTCATTTGCCCTGTCCAATAATGCGGTCTTTTCCAAATCGGCCTGTGCTCTGGTTTCCTTGGCATATTTATCCGCCTGCTCACGCATCTGATCGGACTTGCCTGCCGCCTCCTCTCTAAGCAGTTGAGCATCCGCTTCTGCTTTCGAGATTATTTCTGCAGCCACTTCGTGGGCAGTGCGCAATACCTTGGCGGTCTCATTGCCCAAAGCGGTGGTAAGGGTTGCCTCATCAATGGTGGGGTTATTCGCCCTGTGCTCAGCATCGGCAAGTGCCTCCTGCAATTCAGTTTCACGCTGATTGGCATCCTCGAGCTCCCTGGAAACCATCTCCAAAAAACTGCGAACCTCTTCGGAATCAAATCCTTTCCTGACAACCGCAAAAGACCTACCGGCTATGTCGCTCGGGCTCACCCTTCCTTTACGGTAATTTATCGATATACGTCTGGTTGCTTCTTCGGACATAATTAAATCATACGACTAATTGCACGTCCATGCCTACGATGCACACAAATCTGCAAATATTTCATGAAACATAGCTTCTAAGCTCAACGGATAAACCTCTATCTCGCCAGGTGCCCCACAAACAACCCGCTACCGGCAAAAGCAATAAAATGGACAACCACTAACCTACCGGAATATCCCACAATGGGAACCATCTTTCCAGGTCGGGCTCCATAGGCAGGTCGTTGCCGATAAGCGCCTTTATACGCATCTCCAGCTCTGTGTCTCTCTTCTCCCTCCCCTTTGGAGCGAATGGGTAAAAGCTCCCCCGTTTGGCGAGATAGACCAAATAGAGTTGAGATGCTCGAGCATGACCGGAATCGGAAGTAGAAGCCACCTGAAGCGCCGACGATGCCGAGCCAAGCTCCATGTCCAACTCGTCTCCCATATCAGCATCGGAGACATAAAACCCAAATAGGGAACAGAGTAGCTGCTCTCCCCATCCATTTTCGGATATGGATGAATGCACAATATGAACTCTGGTTACTATATCTTCTATGCCTCCCCCCTCTACGATCACCCACTTGTACCCAAAAGAGTCGGCCTCCTGCCTGACTGCAAGATCGGCAGTAGATGCAGCCCCATAAGTGTTTTCCGGAACTCCATCTCCTGAAAATAAGCTCCCCGCAGTGCTACCATCGACACCCACACCGGCATCGGCGCTACCACCCGCGCTTGAACCGGCGCCAGAACCAGAACCATCACTAAGCATATCGGAGGAAGCACCGGCACCCAGCATACCGGCATCATCACCGGTACGCATCAGCTGTTCCACCTCATTCAATACATGTGTAAAATTTTGCCCTGCCGGAGGCTTGAAACACACCCCGGCTCTTCCTGTCGGAAGCATGCCTGCCGCAGTCTGCAGGGTAATAGCTGCCGTAGGGAGCGAGAACAGCTCATCCAACTTTGGCTTCACGGGCTTTGTGCGCCCAAGTAATGTATCGAAAAACTTCATCGCACTTCAAGCATCATTGCGCATCGGCAGCCACCCGACCAACGCCGATTAACATAACGATTAACGTAATACGTCACAGTTAAGATCATCTCGACCCGGGAATTAGCCCTTATCCATCTCAGCTTCCAGCTTGTTCAGCTGGTCAAGCCTTTTCTGGAGTGGTGGGTGGGTGGCAAAAAGACTTGAAACGCTGAAACCTCTGCTCGATACCGGAGAGAAGAAGAAGGCATTGAAGTGCTCGGCAGAGCGAAGGTCTCGCGTGGGAACGCGCGCCATCTCTCCCGATACCTTCACCAGGGCGGATGCCAGAAGCGAAGGCCTTCCTATGAGTATCGCGCCGGAGCGATCCGCTGCCAATTCCCTGTAGCGTGACAGCGCCATAGTCAGCATGAAACTTATAGCGTAAATAATCATGGAGAACAGCATTATCCCCAGTTCAATCATGACAATATTCTGGCCGTTCCTACCGCCTCTTCCTCCCGCCCCACCTCCGAAACCTCCAAACAAACCCATATAGAAAAATACTCTGGTAATCAACCCTGCCAGTATCCCCAGAAAGCTGGCTATGGTCATCACCATCACATCACGATGGGCAACATGGGAGATCTCATGAGCAAGAACCGCTTCCAGCTCCGGCTCATCCAGCCTACGCAGTATACCGGTAGTCGCACATACCACTGCATGCTTCTGGTTGCGCCCGGTTGCAAAAGCATTGGGAATGTCTGTGTTCGCTATTGCCACCTGCGGCTTTGGCATATCAGCCAGAGCGCACAGCCGATCCACCACCGCATGTAGCTCAGGCGCCTGCTCGGGAGTGACTATATGCCCACCCATGCTGAAAAGCGCTATCTTATCCGAAAAGAAGAACTGTGCTATGAACAACGCTCCTGCAATAACTATTATGAGGATCGACGACACCCCCACGGCAAACAACACCCCGACTACCACTACATAGAGAAGGCCAATGAAGAATGCGGTAGTTAGCATCCTGAATGTCAATCCCCTGTCAGCCGGTATGCGACGTTCAATTGCCATATCTAGTTAATCTCCTCCTGTAACAGTTGCCTGGTCTCCTCCAGGCTATACTCACTTCCCGGAAGCATCAGATCGGAAGGCAGCATGCGATCATCTGACACTTCAGTACCCAGTTCTTTAACTTTTGCTATAACGGCCTCCAATGAACTCTTGAATACATCCTCATCACCGGCGTCCAGTGAATTGCCCAGAGTATCATCAAGTCTCTCTATCTCTTCCATAGATGAATCCGGAACCTCCCACTGCCCCTCTTCAAGAATACGCACTATCATGAGGCATCATCCGCCGGCTGTATGGTCTCTGCATCTGCAGCCTGTCCCTGATCACCGTCCTGATCGGCCAATTCCTGCACGGCAGTACCTACCGTCGCGGCTCCACTGGGCGCTCCAAGCTGACCGGCCGGCTGCGTTGCCAATTCACCCTGCAGCTGGGCCAGCTGAGCATCTATATCCGCACCTGTAGATGCCTGATCCAGTTGCGCCTGTATGTCGTCACTCTGGGTCGGATCGGAGAATGCTCCGGCGGTAACGAGCTCATCCATTGCCCCGGCTCTGGCCTGCATAGACGATATCTTGTCTTGAGCACGCTGCATCGCAAGTCCCGCATCTCCCATGGACTCCGATATTCCGGAAGTTGCTTCATCAATGTTTACTTGAGCCTGAGCAGCAGTGTAGCTGGCCTTCAGCGTCTCTTTCTTTGTCCTGAATGCCTCTACCGAAGCCTGAAGTCTCTGTGACGTGGTGAGCAGGGTCTGTTGCTGCTGAGCAATCTGCTCATGTTGGGTCTGCAGGTCGGTAAGCTGCTGAGCAATGGCCGAGCGACGCGTCAATGCTTCGCGGGCCAGGTCCTCCCGGCCCTGGCCAAGTGCCTGCTTGGCTTGGTCCTGCAACTTATTCGCCTGAGCCTGGAGCTGATTAGCCTGGAGCTCTATGCGCTTTTTTGCCGTGGCTACATCAGCTAATCCCCGCCTCACCTTCTGGAGATTCTCCAGCTGCTTCTCGTAGGATAGATCCAGGGTATCCCTGGGATCTTCCGCTTTGTCGAGTGCTTTATTGGCTTTAGCCTGTACAATACCTGAAAGGCGCTTCATTACACCCATCTGTCATATCCTCACTTTTCTAGTTGACATTACATATCTATTGTGACACGTTACCGGACACATATGTAGTCAGCTTAGCCAAAGTTCATGAGCTACGCATACAGTTTGAGTAATCCGGCATCTGAGTCGTACGGGATGTACTAAACTGTACGAATTAAAAAGCAAAAAATTCAATAGGGATGGAAGATGCAAACCAACGATTCTGAGCAAAGACGCATTATGGCAATCCATGCGCACCCAGATGATGAGTCATCCAAGGGTGCAGCAACCATAGCCCGCTATCACAATGAGGGCATACATACGATCCTGGTATGTTGCACGGGGGGCGAAGAGGGTGACGTCCTGAACCCAAAAGCCCGGCGTCCGGGAATAAAAGAAGATATGGCCGCAGTACGCCGGGAGGAGCTAACCAACGCCGCAAAAATCATTGGCTACGATGACCTGATATTCCTTGGATACAGGGATTCAGGTATGCCTGGATCGGAGGCAAATAATCATCCGGAGGCATTCTCGCATGTGGCTATTGAAGAAGTCATCGAAAAGATGGTCACAGCAATCAGAGAATATCGGCCACACGTAATTATTTCCTACGCAGATGAGAGTGACCGCTACCCCCATCCGGATCACATCAGGGTACACGAAGCCTCGGTCATGGCATTCGATGATGCCGGCAACCCGGGGAAATACCCTGATGCCGGTGAACCGTGGCAACCATCCAGATTATATTATGTATTTTTCTCAGGACAGCGTATCATTGAACTGCACCAAAAGTTCCTGGAAGCAGGCAAAGAGTCGCCCTTTGGTGAAGAGTGGATCAAGAGGGCTTCCTCATGGGTAGAAAATGACCATATAATCAGGGTCGATGTCACTGGATATACCCATATTAGGCGTGAGGCGTTGCTGGCTCATACAACCCAGATCGATCCCGAGTCTCCGTTCTGGTTTGGACTACCCGATGATGTCATAGACAGTGTCGCACCAGCCGACGAGTACCTGCTTGCCAAGATCGTAGACAAGCATGGCAATATCGTAGATATCGAGAGCCTGTACAACAGCGACGATACCGGTGACAGGGAAAAAGCGTTGGCTATTCTAAACGCTTGCAGAGGTGATCTTATAGGCTGAATGCCGGATTGGTCTCCGCCCCGATGGTACCGAACGGCATGGCGTCCGCCTCGACAGCCACAGGCCGGTTGGATGAGATAACCAACGCTGTAGCTCCGGTAAGTGATGGCATTGAGTTGCCCCCAAGTGCGAATGGCTCGCTCGGAGTTACCGTCGGAGTTACAATCGTCGTGTAGCCATAGTGTGGGCTTATAGCATGGCCACTCTGACCGCCTTTTACGCCGGTATGGCTGGCAATGCTGTTGCTATGCGGCCTCCTACTTGCCACGGACGATCTTTGCCTACTGCCAACCCTACCAGCCGTAGCGGTAGTGGAAGCGGAGGATAGGTTGCATACGCTACCTCCCAAAGAGAGGTCTTGCGGATAGGTAACAGTGTTGGTGGCCGTAGCTGGGTGGGATGACGCAACTGTGTGAGAGCTGCCGGAGGTGACCCCAGATGCAGTAGCCCCAGGTGTAGCGGTCCCATGTGCAGAAGCCTCGGGCATAGAATAAAGCGCCCGGACGACTACGTGGGCAGCCTTTCTACTCAAATCGGAAATTCCGATAGCCGATATGCCGGTAGCAGGAGATGGCAATAACGGTACCACCCAGCATCGATAACCCGTACTTATAGGAGCCGACATCCCAAAGAGGGGGTTTGGAGCGGCTGCAGATGGAGCTGCAAGTGAGCTGCCTACAACTACACCACCGTCACCATGTACTACCCTGATCTCCAGCTGGTAGGGAATAGCAGTGGGTAATCCCGGGATCTCTTGAGCTACCAGAGTAGATATTGAATGGGGCGGGAGACTTGACCGGTAGGAGGGAACGCTACCACCGCTGAACTTGAATATCTCCTTATAATGTACGGTCTTATTCCCCGGATTGAATACGTGGAATGCATCCACCGATCCAGGCTGATTCCATGCTATAGGGAACCACCACCTTTCGGCGGGAGAGACGGAGCCAAGCATAAGCGCCATGCCGTCGCTGGGTACGCTGGAACCTCCGGTTGCTCCTACCTGGAGCTCTGCAGCCACCACTACACCGGCAGTCGCTCTGACTACAGTAGCTACCGGAACCTGCGATACTACATGGTGACCCAAGCTTTCCACTACCAATCCAAAGGGGGGTATGACTATGCCTTGATATGCAGAGGGCGACAGCATACCTCCGGATCCGGATACTGAACCTCCGGTAGATTGTTGTGCAGTTACACTTGATGTCCTCAAAGCTGCATCACCTGCTGTCCCCGTATTGCCGTCCCCTGCCGCACCTGCGCCAGACTCACCGCCACTAAACGACAAGTTGACCACAGAGGTGGTTGCTCCGGGATTGAGCAATTCCATATACAGCCTGTCGCCACCGGCCGTAGAACCGTCAGCAAAGTACCACTGGTCTGCACCATGAGCCGCACAGGGTGAAACCGACCATCCTGTGAACCCCTGATCCATCTCACTTACCCCCACTCCGCCACCGTTGACGACCACATAGGCGCCCAGAAATGGGCCATTTATCACAGCAGAGAGAGCGAACGAGACTTTGCCGCCCGGGGGAACGGTAACTGTCGTAAACCTTTCCAACCCGGCGCTGGATACGACTCTAATTCGTGCCTGCACGGCAGACGGTCGTGATGATGTGACAAGGATGCTGGCCGAAGCGGGACCGGCTGACCCTGATCCACCCGGACATGACCACTCTACCGACTGGGCGCCACCAATAGCTGAAACAGGCGACGAGGCAGTCTCTACAAGATTGGAAACAGTAGGTCTCGAGGAATTCAAAACAAGAGTATCTACAAGCATAATCGCAATCACAATTGCAACAACCAACAATGCAGTAAGCATCCTAAGCCGCATAGCATTGCGTTTGAAAGGCCATTCATTGGCTGTCCTTAACTCGCTGTTCTTCGGCAACTTACCTTCACTCACTGTACTGCACCTGCTGACCTTGACTCACTGCCCTTCGTCTACGGCGAAGGTAAGTAACCGCCCAAATACACAGAGCCCAGAGTATGAGCTGGGCTACTGCCAACATCGGCATATACCACGAAAACGTCTGCCTGTGGTACCGTCCGTGTAGAGAAAGGGTATTTACAAACACTTGATATCCAGCAGAGCCTACCATCTCCGATAGGTCATTCTGCAGACGCATACCACTTACTACTCCCGGAACTCTCGCCTGAATTGGAACGCTCTGTACTCCGGGGATAATAGGTGCAGGAGATGATAGTACAACTACATAATGTATATCATATTGAGATAGCATCTTTCCAAGAGTTGCAGTACCTCCATTGACTGCCAGCTTGACATAGTAACCGATACCTGCCGAGGAACCGTTATATGCTCCAGGTCCTCCATAGGAAGAGCTGGCAAGACCCAGCTCATCGGGTAGCCAACCGCGTGTAAGTACATAGGACAATCCCGGCGAAATTGATGTACCTCCCGTGGGAATGACTGATGGATTACCCAACCACAGCGTACGCCAGTGCGCATTATCCGCGCGAGAAGGAGCTGCGCTGCGATAACCATTGGCGGGGAGTCCCCATCTACCATTTCCAGAGAGGCCAACTACAGGAATGGCTGCAATCACCAGTACCAATAGGGGCAATACAACTGAAAACACAGGCACGACTCTTGTTCTGCTCGAATTCGCATGGAACCACTCTACCAATCCATCCATAGAATAGCCGATGGCGACACATATAGCCGCAGCCTCAAGCGCCAGCATGACTCCACTCGGCATCGCCACCGGGCCGGTCCATCCTCTGGTCGCCAGCCAGGCAAGAATGACCGAAAGCAATGCCACGACCCAGGCCGATATAGTTCCCCTCAACCGCTTTCCGGCAGATGCGATAAATATCGCGACAAAA
Organism: Actinomycetes bacterium; assembly: GCA_021846515.1. Taxonomy (GTDB): domain Bacteria; phylum Actinomycetota; class Acidimicrobiia; order Acidimicrobiales; family JAMCPL01; genus JAMCPL01. The sequence continues at coordinate 104,053 of JAJZWU010000003.1, read as the reverse complement.
GCTACAACCAGAAAGCCAAGGGCGATCAGGCCGGGGTTGAAAGTCCCGCTTGCAAACTCCAGAAGGCCAAGAAATGTGCCGGCTGTACCATTGGCGCCGAACTTGACAACACTGCCTGCAGACAAACCTGAATGAGCAAGTGACACAACCGACCACGGAGCAAGAAGAGCAATAGACCCTACCGTAGCCAAGACGCTTGCCGTACACGCATTAGCCAGCCATCTATCGCGCCAAGCTGCCTCAGCGGTAAAAAGATAGCCACATGCCATTCCCAACGCTGATATAACCGGCAACAGAAATACACCCGGTGTAAACATCGCAAATACCGCAGTAAGTAGAGCCACATTCAGAGCTTCCCTGGCATACATCTTCAACCAGGCAAGCAGTGATACTGAGTGTACACCATTCTTTTTTTTCGACTCCCTGAATAGGTTCTCTACGGCAGCAAAAATAAAGGGGGCGCCTGCAATCGCCACTAAGTCTCCCACCCTGCCTGACGATATGTCTCCGTATGCGAGTGGTATAAACAGATAGCTCAAAGATGCAACGATTCTGGCAAGACGGCTGCCAATAGACCTCGTGGCTACCCACATACCCCACACCCCTATAGGTAACAGGGCCAATAGAAATATGTGTTGCGCCAGAGTAGATGACCCTCCCAATATCAGCGACAGAATACCCAACGCAAGTGAGGATGGTGATACCGGAACCGGTGCAGCCAGCCCGCTGACGCTATGTCCGGTAAAAAAGGCGCCAAGCATTGCTGCCCATGACGGGAATGGCAAGAGTTCATCTACTGCAGGTAAATGATGAAGGAGCAGATTGCGAAATCCCCATAGAAAAACGATTATGGCCGGAAGCCACGTCAAAAGGAATAGCTTTCTACGCCATGGAGCCCACCAGGGCTCATCAGAAGATCCTCGCTCGGCAGGTGGAGAGGCCAAATGTGCTCCGGATATTCCATATAGAGAGGCGCGTCTCGCATAGGCGACGACTCGAGCAAAGCCTCTCAGCTGATACCGTATTATCTCCGCGTCACCCACCCTCCTGATAGCGTGGATACGCTCCCTCCTCTCGCGTAAATCAGAGACATGAGCAAATACCCATCGCCAGCTAAGTACGATAGACCTCGCTCTGGCATGCTGCCCCCCAATAGACGAAAGGAGCAATTCGGCAAGGTTCAAAATAGCAAGCTGCGGAACAATGAGCAATAAGTGGAATAAATCGTATGAAGATAGAACCGTCTCTAGTTCATGCCTGCGGCTAAGTATATCAAGATCGACATCGTCAGCTTCAAGCGAGCGCATGCCGGACATCATGGCTTCCAGATGCCGCACCCTGGCTCTAGGGCACAGGACCACGCGTCCTCCCGCAACTCTTACTCGCCAGGAAAAATCTATGTCATCACCTGCTGCAGGCATAGAAGCATCCATACCGCCAACTTCATCTATCAGATCTCTGCGGACAAGCATGCACCCTCCCGGCGCCGCAAACACTTCTACTGGAGCATCGTGTTGGCCGTGATCTATCTCATCCTTCTCTATCCTCTCCGTGGGAACTCCGCAACGATCGACCATAATTCCCATATGCAACAAAATGTTGGGGTGATTCCACTGCACTATTTTGGGAGTCACTACGCCGGCATTGGACCTGTAGCTTTCTTCTACCATCCTGCGCACAGCATCAGATTCCAATAGGACATCATCATGACATATCAGTAGGTACTGGGCGCCTTCCACGTTTGACAGAGCAGTGTTTACGGCCGATGCAAAGCCATCATTGCTCTCCATGCGTATGACATATGCATCGGGAAGTATATTTGCCACTCGAGGGGCAACCGGCGTAGAGCTGGCTGAATCGACCACCAATGTAACCAATCCCGGATAATCCTGCAGCAAGAGAGAACGAAGCTGCTCCTCAAACCAGTCTCCCGGGTCGTGCGCAACCACTACCGCCACCACTGCCGGCAGCAGCATGGTACCAGAGGTATCCAAGTCCACGGTACACTCTGATGTGATATCTGATGCCATCTCGTCCATCTGGATCTGGCTAATCTCGCTCATCGTAGATTACCATACGGGCAGCACACTATCATAGTTTAAGCCAGTACCGCCCTGAACTCCAAAATAAATAGACTTGCAGTAATGCTCATTCCATCCTGTATTCCGCCAGATTGCAGCAGACAAGTGAACTATTACAATAAAAGCCCAGGTAGAAAGTTTTTTTAAAAAAGTGCTTGCAATTGTTTATCATACATGTTATAATAGTTAGCAGAAGGATCACAGTTGCTGTATGATAACTATAGTGCCAGAAGGTGTTTGAATCAAACAGTAATGGTGTCCTACAGGAAAATTGGTGATTTACTTAGTTTAGGAGGACTTACATGGCCAGGATTAACGATATAAGAAAAGAAGTCAACGAAGTTGCAAAAAATGCAGCATACGTGACAATTGGGCTTGGAGTAATAGGCTACCAGCGAGCGCAGGTAAGGCGCAATGAGCTGGCAAAGCGTGTGCAGCAGCGACTGGATCAGCCGAGCCAGGATCTTGTCGGCACGCTTTTTGCTGCAAGACAAGAGGTAGCCAAGCGTGCAAAGGATATTGACGGCAAGCTGGAAAAGACATTGGATCGTATCGATTCTACAATCAGCCCATTGGAGGACAAGCTCCCCGAAGAGGCACGCGCTGCGGTGAAGTACGCTCATAGCCAGGCACGAAGCGTACGCAAGCAGATAACAGAAAAGATACTCTCCAGCGTAGCCTGAACCGCTACATTCAAGTTTTCCGGTAGGTAGTACCACCCCAAGTCCTAATTCCTACCGGTTTAGAGCCGACGTTCCTTGCCCCCCTTGGGAACGTCGGCTAACTTTTTTATAAACCTTATAGGCAACGCGCTACATTGCCGTTATTGGGATAACCAGTCGTAAACGGGAACAGGCAGCGTGCTAGCGTTTCTCTTTGATCTTGGCGGCCCTACCTACACGATCGCGCAGGTAGTAGAGCTTGGCACGACGTACATCTCCCCTGGAGACTACCTCTATTTTGGAGATAATAGGCGAATGGACGGGGAAAATTCTTTCGACACCTACCTGGAAACTAATCTTCCTTACCGTAAACGTCTCTCTCGCTCCTGAACCTCGGCGCTGTATCACAACACCCTGGAAAACCTGTATGCGCTCCCTTCCGCCCTCTACGACCCTCACATGTACCTTCAGGGTGTCTCCTGGAGCAAAGTCTGGAATATCATTTCGCAATGTCTGCTGATCAACTATATCTGTGGGGTTCATATCCAATTCTCCATATCGTAGTGTCGTAGTATCATAACGTATCTCTTATAATGTAAAAGTGCCGTAGCCGAGATGCCGTAGTGCCAGCAGCAACTGTAGCGAACATCTTGCAGGACGTGCAAAGCGACCCAATCACTCATCACAACGCCGCAACATAGCCATAACGTGCAGGATTAATTATAGCAGCAAACGCGACTGTAGTCTAACCGTGCTCAAAAAAGCCGCTGTCTACCAATTCGATCAAATCTCTCTCCCCGTCAGTTAACCCTCCCCTGGCCTCAATCAGATCAGGACGTCGTTCAGAGGTAAGCTTCAACCTTTGCGCCATCCTCCATTTGGAAACCATGCCATGGTCACCCGACAAAAGCACCGGCGGCACTGAGTATCCCCTAAAGTCCCTCGGCTGTGAATACTGCGGGTATTCAAGCAACCCATCCTCAAAGGACTCCTCTGATGCCGACTCATCGTTACCCATGACACCCGGAAGTAGGCGAACAGTAGCTTCAATCACTGCCAGAGCAGCCAGCTCTCCACCTGAAATCACGTAATCGCCAATCGATATCTCGCCATCCACAAGATTATCCACCACTCGTTGATCGACTCCTTCATAACGGCCACAGATAAGCGAGAACCCTCTACCAGCAGGATAATTGCCAGGCGCCAGCCGTCCGGCAGATAGGTCTCTGGCCATCTGTTGATTAAATACCCTGCCTGAAGGAGACAGCAGGAAAAGCGGGCGCCGGCAGGACGTACTTTCCACCGCATTGAATATAGGCTCCGCCATCATGACCATACCAGCCCCACCGCCAAATGGCTTATCATCTACCGATCTGGACGGAGACGTTGTATAAGCACGAATATCGTGTACTACTATGTCGACCAATCCCCGAAGCCGGGCGCGCCCGATCAACGACCATTCGAGGTACCCTTCCACCATATCGGGAAATATCGTAAACACATCAATCGTGAATACCTCTGCCAGCGGTCTGCCAGATTGCGATCCTCTATCAGATTCCGATCCTACATTATCCATATTCACAACAAACCCTCCGGTACATCTACCACCACCCGAACTTCATCATGAGATATCACAAACGCCAAGGGAATCAACCTGCCATCACTCAGCTCCAAAAGGTCACCACCTGGATTGACGATCAATGCAGATACCCTGCCTACCTCATCTCCGTGCAAATCGACCACCATCCTGCCTACAAGCCGATCCACCCATAGGGCATCGGGATTATCCGCCTGATCGCTTGCAGGAGGGGCAGCCAATAGGACTCCCCTAAGTTGCAGCGCTTCATCCCTGGTGTCTATTCCTTTGAACTTAACTATCCATCTGGTTCCCGGCCACTGGTCACCTGAAAATCTTGATCTCGATACAGTAAGCACATTGCCTGGACCGCCAGCGTCGTTCAATGCGTAGAGTGCACTGGCGGTTTGTACCCGCTCTGTCCTGTTTGTGGAGAGATAGACCACCACCTCACCTCGTATTCCATGAGCCCTCAGCACCCTGCCAACTTCCAGCAATCCGAGTGGATCCAGAGAAGGGGAGCGGGAAATCAGTTGTCTACGAACTCCACATTGGTGTTTAGATGGTCCAATGAACCGGCTGCTCTTACCAACACCCTTATGGCATTAGCCACCCTACCGCCCCTGCCGATCAACCTACCCATGTCAGACTTGGCCGCCGACACCTTCAGATTGACTATATTGCCTTCACGGGTACCATACACCCTGACGGCATCGGGATCTTTTGCTATATTGCGTGCAACGTAGGCCAATACCTCCAATGCCTTACCGAGATCATCCGAGCCGTTCTCCGCAGTGTCATCTGGTCCATCCTGACCAACTTCGTCTTGAGTGCCCAATTGAGCATCTTCTTCGTCGGTCATTTAGCTGCTCCTTTCGTCTCCATGAAAGTATCCCATGTGCCTTCATCACGAAGTAGACGCTCTACTCGCTCCGTCGGCTGCGCTCCCTTGCTCAGCCAGTTGACGGCCCTTTCCCTGTCAACCCTGACAAACCTGGCCGGATCCTCCTTCGACCTCCCTCTGGGCGCGTACACCCCTATCTCCTCTATAAACCTGCCATCTCTCGGCGAACGGCTATCCGCAACAACCAGCCTGTAGGTAGGCTGCTTCTTCTTTCCCATACGCTTCAAACGCAATTTAACTGCCATATAATTACTATGCCTCTGCTCCTTGATACTTACGAATTATCTCTTCTTCTTTTTGGGGGTTACCCTGCCATTTCCTCTCCCTCTACCGCCTTTCTTGTTCTTTGTTCGAGAGGAATGCCCTTGACGGCTACCCTGATACATACTATCACCATTGGAACCGTCATTACCAGAAAAATCATCAATACCCTGTTTTCCAACCCCGCTTCCCGGTATCCTGGGTATAGGTGTGCCAACGGCTGCCTCTCCACCAAAGCCAGCACCGCCCAACCCCATATCACCCAAACCGGCGCCAAGCTGACCGCCCTCCAGCATAGACTGCAGCTGTCCCATACCCGCCCCCTTGCCGAGTAGGCCGCCGAGCAAGGACGGCGACTTTATGAGCTGCTGAGCCTCTTTGAACTGCTTGACGAGTTGGTTCACCTCCTGCACGGATACACCGGCACCGTTTGCCACCCGGGCACGCCTGGAACCATCCAGTACCTCAGGCCTGGCCCTCTCTCCGGGGGTCATAGATCGGATAATCGCCTCTATCCTGGATATCTGCGAATCGTCTATAAGCTCTTTGGACTGGCGTATCTCTTTGGGCACGCCAGGCAACATAGAGAGCAGCCCCGACAACGGCCCCATCTTGCGTACCTGCTGTAGTTGATCCAGGAAGTCTTCCAGGGTAAACCTACCTTCAAGCAACCCCCGTGCAGCTTTTTCAGCCTGCTCTCGGTCGAAAGTACGCTCTGCCTGCTCTATCAGAGAGAGCACGTCCCCCATGCCAAGTATCCTGCTTGCCATCCTGTCCGGATAGAACATATCGAAGTCTCTCAGGTGCTCACCGGTGGAGGCAAAGGCTATGGGCTTGCCTACAACCTCCTTTACAGATAGTGCGGCGCCTCCCCTGGCATCTCCGTCCAGCTTGGTCAGTATAACCCCGTCAAGATCCAGGGATTCATGAAATGCGGTGGCGACGTTTACCGCATCCTGCCCTGTCATGGCATCTACAACCAGGAACGTGTAATCCGGATGTATCGCACCGGAAACGTTTCTGACCTCCTCCATCAGTGCCTCATCTATAGCCAATCTACCCGCAGTGTCAACGATGACGACATCTCTGCCCAAACGGCGGGCTTCGTCTCTCGACTCCGCCACCACCCGGACCGGATCTGTAGGCTTACTAAATACCGGCACTCTGGCCTGCACACCCAATACCTCAAGCTGCTGGACAGCAGCAGGCCGTTGGAGGTCTGCTCCCACCAGCATGGGGTTACGTCCCTGCGAGGCAAACCATGAAGCCAGCTTCGCCGATGTGGTTGTCTTGCCTGATCCCTGCAATCCAGCCAGTAACACCACGGTAGGCGGTGACGATGCGTAGGTTATGCGAAGAGATTCACCTCCCAGCGCTTCGATCAACTGGTCGTTGACCGCTTTTATGACCTGCTGGCCGGGCGTCAGGCTGCGCGACAGCTCTTCACCGGACAACCTCTCACGTACCCTATCTATGAACTTTCTAACCACCCGGACATTTACGTCAGCCTCCAGCAGGGCTGCGCGTACCTCACCCATAGCCTCATTGATATCGGCCTCAGTTAAATGTCCGCGATTGCGGAGGCGTGAAAATGCCGCTTCCAGTCGTGTAGATAGTGTTTCAAACATCGGATATTCAGTTTAACAGCAAACGAATAGCCTATTTGCTCGCCGGCTTAACATGCCCTGCCACAAATACAAAATCGGCTGTCACCTTACTCACCCGAACAGCGCCTCAACAAACTCTGATGGGTCAAAAGCAATGAGATCATCCACTCCTTCCCCTATGCCTACCATCTTGACAGGTATCCCCAGATCCCTCTCTATGGCTACGACTATACCGCCTCTGGCTGTCCCATCCAGCTTGGTAAGGACTATACCGGTGACCCCAACGGCATCGGTAAACTGCCTGGCCTGCACCAAGCCATTCTGGCCGGTAGTGGCATCGAGAACGAGTAAAACCTCAGAGACCACTCCCGACCTGGCCGCCACCCGATATATCTTTTTCAGCTCCTCTACAAGATTGATATTGGTATGCAGTCTCCCGGCTGTGTCCGCAAGTACAAGATCATACCCCTTAGCCTTTGCCCTCTCCACGGCATCAAATACCACCGCTCCCGGGTCTCCTCCCTCTTTCCCTCTGATCACTTCAGCACCCACCCGTTCGCCCCATACCTCAAGCTGCTCGCCTGCCGCCGCACGAAAGGTATCGCCTGCTGCCAATAGGACAGATCGCCCCATCCCCACCTGGGAGAGGGCCACCTTGCCGATGGTAGTAGTCTTACCTACACCGTTGACTCCTATAAACAGCCAGATATTGACAACCCCCTCATCAAACCTCAGGCTCCTACCGGGTGAAATATTGTCAGCGAAGCCACTGGGGGCAACAGAGCGGCCATCTTCAACGGAACGACTATCTCCGGCGGAACCGCTTTTCGCCACGATGACAGAAGCAGCGTCGTTAGAGGATTGAGCATCGCCTGTAGCGGGGTGGTCATTGGCCGTATCATTGGAGGTAAAGTAAGATAATATCTCGGCTTTTAGCGCGGGCAGTATACTCGCAGTGTCCTTTATGGCTCCCGCTTTGACCTTTTCCCTCAGCGACTCAAGCACGGCATCTGAAGTTCCAAGACCTACATCCGACCCAAGAAGCGCCTCTTCCATCTCATCCCATATGCTGTCATTCAAGGCGGAGCGGGAACGCAACGACTTCAGGTAACCGGAGATCAGCCCCCTTGACTTACCCATCCCTCCATAAAGGTCATGACGACCGGGAGGTTCTTTCCCGGCGGCATCTCTCTGCTTCGACGCCTTCGGCCCCTGCTCCGCCAACCCCGATCCCTGCTTCTGTCCTTTCTCCGGTTCCGTCTCTGGTCCAGATAGGGTCGCAACAGATGATTTATCCCGGGTAGCGCCTGAAGAGGAAGCGGATTCGGGCGAAGAGTCTGACGAGCGGCGAATAGGCTCGCTACTGTCGGGCGCTCCATGCCGGCGGGATCTCGTAGTGACAACAAGCCCCAGACCACCAACGATCAATACGGCTACCACTACTATCAGTATTATCGCCAACATCTCTTTCAGGCCTCCTCGTCCAGCTTCTTGCTCACTACCTTTGAGGTGCCGTCACGAGACATGGATACCCCATACAGGACATCAGCCATTTCCATCGTCCGCTTCTGATGAGTGACTACGATCAACTGAGCCACGTCACGGAACTGCCTGACCAACTCCAGGAAGTTATGCAGGTTGACATCATCCAAGGCAGCCTCTACCTCGTCCATCACGTAAAATGGAGATGGCCTGCTACGAAATATTGCAAATAGAAACGCCAGAGTGACAAGTGAACGTTCCCCACCGGATAACAGCGACAGCCTCCTGACCCCCTTGCCGGCAGGTCTGGCTTCTACCTCCAATCCGCATTCAAGCAGATTGTCCGTATTGATTAGCTCAAGCCTCCCCGTTCCGCCGGGCATCAGCGTACTCAGAATCTGCTGAAAATTACTGTTTACCTTCTCAAATGTCTCTGTAAACATCCTGGTTATCTCGGTATCCAGCTCATTTATGGATCTCAACACCTCATTGCGGGCATGCTGGACATCCTCTACCTGCGTCTTTAATCCAACGTGCCTCTCTTCAAGTACAACCAGTTCATCAAGGGCCAATGCATTTATAGGCCCCAATGCTGTAATCTGCCTTTCCAGCTCAGCAACACGTATTTCAGGTGTTATGCCATCTTCCAGCTCAGGAGTATTCATATTTATAATATCTTCCAACGAACGGCCCAACTCTTCTCTCAACACTCCTTCCAGGGTTGCATATCGTGCGTCATCCTGGCTCAGCGCTGCCATGAGCTCAGAATTGTGGTCACGCAATGCATTCAAAGATGCCTCGTCTTTTGCACGACCCTGTATGAGTATATCCAATCTGTCCGCATCACCCTGAAACTCTTTCAATAAGTTCTCCTCTCTGGAACGGAGCACATTGGATAGTTCTTCCAGGCGAGTAATGCAACTATTGGCCATACGCTCCAATCCCTCTATGCCTGCTATGCATGACTCCATATACACAATCCTCTCCCGCGCCAACTGCTCTCGCTCGAGGGAGCTCTCACGTTTAACGGCTATTTCAGCCAACCGATCCTGTAGCATCACTCTTCTTTCAGCTATTCCCGCGGCTTCTATCTCCAGCTTGCGACGCAGGCTCTCTACCGACTGCCGTTTTGATTCAAGGTCGCTGTATGCGTTGACAGCACGCTCGGCATGGTCAGCCAGATTAACTCCGTCTCCATTCATCCACTCCAGCCTGGACCCCAGCTCTTCAAGCTCCAAAGCCTTTGAGGCAACTTCTGCTGCCCTGATTTCTCTCTCTTTGCGAATCCGCGCCACCCGATCAGATTCCGATGATATTTCATAGCGCAGTTGTCTTATATCAGCGTCTCGGGCAACTGTCTGCCTATCGAGATCCGATCTCTCCGCGGTCAATTTCTCGACCAACCGGGCATTCTCTGTTGCCTGTTTTCTCGCACTATCCAGCTTAATGGCCACACTGTGCAATTTTTCCGCCGCCTCATCTCGTTTTCTTCGCTCGATCTCGATATCGGCGACACTGACTCTTCCTGCGTAAGTATGGACACCCTGTGAAGAGCGTATATGCCATCCATCGTGAGAGAAACGATCGCCATCCTGTGTCACAATGACGATCTGCGGATAATGGATAGATGCCCGAGCAGCTTCTTCTCTTCCTCCGCTTACTGCCCATACCCCTTCAAGTAATACATCCAGCAAACGCTCTACAGATTCATTGTATCTGCCTCGCGAGCGCACGTGAGGCCTCAGTGGCTTGATGTCCGGGCTGTCCGGGAGTGGGTAAGCGGGTGACGCTGAGGTGGTTGAGGAGGAGGGTGGCGGGACAGGCGAAACGGAGGTGGGGTTGTCCGGCACGGTGGATGGGGCAGAGGTGAGAGGGGAGGTAGTTGAGTGAACAGGACTGTCCGGTGGAGGGGGAATGGGTGATGCGGAGATACTTGGGGGAGAAGAGCTGTCCGGTGAGGTGGATGGAGGCTGAAAAGCGGGAAGCAGCGAAATGCTTGATCCTGCCTTGAGTGACTTTTCTACCGTATCCATAAGCACATCTCGCTCAGTGAACACCTCCGCCAATACTGAAAAAGGCATAGCAGCCTCGACCGCCCTCTCCATGCCGGCATCTATATCGAGCAACTCCCATAGTTTGCCGGCATACCCCGATACGTCCTCGGACAGTTCCAACTGCGCACCCGAGGTGCCGGGCATTGCCTTTTCCAACGTATCCAACCTGGCTTCAATTCCCGTACACTCACGTTCTGCCTGCCTAATCTCATCCTCGAATTTCTCGAGCGCCTTTCCTGACGACTCTTTTTCCATGAGCGCCTTGCCCAGCTCATCATCAAGGCTGCTACGGTGCGCCTGGATGTCCACCAGGGACTCCTCCGCCTCTGTAACTTGTGCACGCAGCGAGCCGAGCCGTTGCTCCCCCTCTGCTTCCTGGTCCTCCATGTTCTCTGCGGCTATACCGGCTGCCACCTTTTCCTGCTCAAGGCGCAAAATAGCCTCCTCGACCAGCGCACGCTCTCGTGCACGCTCAGTTAATGCATCCAAATCACCAAATGTCTCCTTATACGATGTCGACAATTCAGCAAGCTCTTTCTCGGAAATATTCAGTCTCTCATAATCGGGAGCCAATACCAGCTCCTCTGCATCCAGGCCAGCCAGCTGTTCTTTCAGGCTGCGCGCCTCTGCATCCAGCGATTCAAGCTCGCCTCCACCCGCAAGAGCGGCAACCTGCGACCTGAAGAACTCCAGGCGCTCCCGTACAATACCTATCAACCCTACGGCTCGCTCGGTCAAACTCTCTGCCCGGCTGCGCACGGCAGATATCTCCTCTATCTCTCTCTTCGAGATCCGAGACGCAGCTTCCTTGATTGCTACATCGGAATCTGCTATGGATTTAGCCAGTTCGTCGGCCGACTCTTTATTGCGCATTATTTCGTCTTTTCTCTCACGCCGACGCTCCTGCAACGAGATAAGCTCCTTCCCTACCGCGTATGACTTGAGGTAAAACAGCTCTTTCCTGTATGTCTCATATGCCCTTGCGGCCTTGGCTTGGCGTTCGAGAGGACGCATCTGGCGTTTCAACTCTCTCAGAAGGGTGGACAACCTCTCCAGATTACCTTCAGTCGCTTCCAGCCTTCTCAATGCCTTGTCACGCCTGCGGCGATGCTTCAATATACCGGCTGCCTCTTCGATAACCACCCTTCTCTCCTCCGGCTGAGCATTCAGTAGCTGATCAAGATTCCCCTGAGATATAACAACATGCTGACGACGACCGATACCAAGCTCCGAGAGCACATCCTGGACATCCAGCAACCTGCATGAATGGTTGTTTATCGCGTATTCACTCTCACCGGAACGAAACAATGTACGCGTTATACTCACCTCCGACAGACCTCCCGGCAGGCGGCCGGAATCATCACAGATAACCAGCGATACCTCGGCTCTTCCCAGCGCTGCGCGCGCCGGTGAACCGGAGAATATAACGTCGTCCATCTTGGACGATCTTACAGTCTTTGCCGCCTGCACTCCAAGCCCCCACATCAAAGCATCCACTACATTGGACTTCCCGCTACCATTGGGACCCACTACTACTGTCACGCCAGGTTCAAATACAAGTGTAACCGGATCGGCAAAAGACTTGAAACCTTTTATGGTCATAGATTTCAAATACATGATTGCTACCATACACGAGATCGCACCATGCTTGCATCGCTACCGCCGTAATCTCCCTGACCTTCCCCTGCGGCTACCGAACGACACCATCAGATCCAAAGTTGGGCTAGATTTAACGCTGTGGCTATAGAACCTGATGACATCGCCAGAATTAGAGAGTCGACCGACATCGTCGCGCTGATATCAGAATACATAGGGCTCAAGAGACAGGGTGGCCGCTACGCCGGACTATGCCCATTTCATCATGAAAAGACGCCATCTTTCAGTGTCAGCGGAGACGAAGGCCTCTACTACTGTTTTGGGTGCCATCGTTCAGGAGATGCCATCACTTTTGTGCAAGATATGGATAATTTGAGCTTTCCTGAGGCCGTCAAAAAACTGGCCGAACGCTCCGGAATTACCATCAGGGAAAGTTCGTCACAAAAAACCACATCCACGCTTGGCCCGATACAGGATGCGCTGACAAGAGCAGTAGATTTCTACCATAGAAAACTTCTTGAACCGGAAGCCTCAGAAGCACGCGAATACCTACATTCGCGCGGTTTTGATGACGATATCATAGACATGTTCTACCTCGGTTTTGCACCTGACGAATGGGATACGTTAGCCAAGCACCTGAAGATACCCGGAGCTGTGCTGAAAGCGTCTGGACTGGGTTTTGTAAATAAGGCTGGGAGGCAACAGGATTTCATGCGTAACCGGATAATCTTCCCAATTTACGATTCCGGAGGTCGTCCTATTGCCATGGGAGGAAGAGCGCTTCCGGGATCGGAAGAGGCAAAGTACAAGAACTCGCCGGAAACCCTGCTTTATTTGAAAAAAAAGACCCTATACGGGCTCCACCTCGCAAAAGCAGACATGGTCAGCTCCAATCAGGTAATTATCTGCGAAGGCTACACAGATGTCATATCATTTTTCAAATCGGGGCTACCCAGGGCAGTAGCAACCTGTGGAACAGCGCTGAGCGAGGAGCATTTCAAGCTCCTCCAGCGTTTCACATCAAATATCGTACTGGCTTACGACGCGGATCAGGCCGGACAGGCCGGACAGGAACGTTTCCATCAGTGGGAGCGAGATAGCGACGTGAACGTATCGGTGGCGGCAATACCTGAAGGTTACGACCCGGCAGAGTTGTCTCTCTCTGACCCGCAGGCTCTACGTGATGCAGTAGAGCGGGCAGTTCCTTTTACGCGTTTCCGCCTGGAAAGAATCTTTGCAGCACACGACCTGTCTCACCCGGAAGGTCGGGCAAGAGCGGCGGCGGCGGCGCTGGAAGTCCTATCTACCCATACCGGTATCCTACTGCAGGATCAGTACCTCATGCTTATTTCAGATCGTTGCAAGATATATGTAAACACGCTGAGAAAAGAGCTTGAAGCGGTAAACAGCCGCAGCCGCAATTCACATCCGCCGCTAAGAACCAGGGGATCTCAAACCGGTAACCAATCACTTCGCCGGGCAGCCAAGGGAGGAATCGGGCCCAAAGGCGCCGGAGGGGGTGGCGCTGGCGGTTCAGGGGAGAGTGACCGCTACCGTGGAAATGGCAGAGGTAGTGATGCTACAGAGGATGGCGGCACGAGAGGTGACAACAGAAGGGTCTACACCGGGGTCGGAGGTAAAAGAGATAGCGGTGCAAGAAACGAGGCGGATGGGGATTTCTATAGCAATGACGAAGAGATTGACAGAGATATAAATGACGCTGTTGCAAGCATATATTCCAATCCTCAATACCGAGCCGAGTTGGAGGCGCTCAGAATAGCAATACACCACCCAGAAGAAATAGCCGAGTTTATTGAAGGGTATTTATTCTATAACGATATGTTACGTGAGGCCTATAACCTCCTTGCCAATTCACAGACATTTCGGCAGGCAATAGACAGTGCATCTACCGAAAATCGTACTGTAGCAAAGTTGCTGAACAGGCTGGCCCTCGAAGATCCCAAGTCGTCTCCATTGGGTGTCATCAGCCAGCTTGCAAGGAGGTCGGCAGAACGATGCATACAGGATGTCCAGGCACAAGTGAGAATGAATGGCAGGGATGCCGGAAAGGCCGCACAATATATAGCAAGTATAAAGACAACTCTGGAAACCTTAGGAGGAGATGGTGACAACATCGAACCGCTCAAACAACTGATAAAATTGCTTTTACAAGACAATAACTAGATGATGGGAAAAGGGACTATACCAGAGAATCAAAACCGTAACTTAAGTAGGACGCAAGGCACTGACACTCAACCAATGAAGTCTAGAAGAGTAAAATCCTCCGGCTCTGCCGCTAACTCCACCAATCGAGATGCTGAAAAACAGGCGGAAGTAAAATCCTCAAAGCCGGCGGTTAGGGCAACGAACGAGAAAGCCGCGAGAAAGACAAGCAAGCCAACAACTGAATCGGCAGCAAAAACAGCAGGGCCGACAGCCAGGCAGACCAGACCGACCACAAGAACAGCAGCAAGGGCAACGACCGAAAAGACCAAGCCAACAACTGAATCGGCAGCAAAAACAGCAACAAATAAAACAGGGCGTCGTGCCGGTACCGAAAAAACACAAATCAACTCTTATGACCTAGATTCGGAAAGTATCGACCACCCACAAGACAGAGCTTTTGATCGATCTTTCGGCTCTATCCCGGACATGCAGGGAGCCGGAGCGGACGCTATACGGGAGTACTTACGAGACATTGGCAAGGTAAAACTTCTCGATTCCGAACTGGAAGTAGCGCTTGCACGCCAGATAGAAGCAGGAAGGAAGGCTGCTGAGAAACTGGGTATTCCCCTGGAGAACGAAGAAGAGGAGAAAGACCAGGACACAGGCATAAGCAGGTATCCTAATATTCCCCAAAAACAAGTCAAAGTACTTATCAGGCAAATCCAATTGGGCAACCAGGCCAAAGATGCTCTCATAGAAGCAAACCTGCGCCTTGTAGTCTCCATAGCAAAGCGGTACCGGAACCGCGGTCTGGCCTTTCTCGACCTGATACAGGAGGGTAACCTGGGTCTGATGAGGGCAGTAGAGAAGTTTGATTACCGTAAGGGCTTCAAATTCTCAACCTATGCCACTTGGTGGATACGCCAATCAATTATCCGGGCATTAGCAGATCAATCCCGCACTATAAGGATCCCTGTACACGTAGTAGAGGAAATGAATAGGGTATTGCAAACACAGCGTCAATGGCTGCAGGATCAGGGCCGAGAGCCCACCCTGGATGAGCTCTCGGCAAAACTATTTATGCATCCTGAACGAATCAGGGAAATACTGCGTATGAACCAGGATACTCTCTCTCTCGAACAGCCTATAGGCGATCAAGAAATGTCGCTATCTGATATAATTGAAGATAGGAGAAATGAGGATCCGGATGACCTGGCAACACGGACAATGCTGCACGATGCCGTAATAGATGCCCTAAACACTCTCCCTGAGCGAGATCGTAAGGTAATGGAGCTAAGATTCGGTCTCACCGACGACGGTAGGCGACACACCCTGGAGGAGGTTGCCAGAGCATGCATGGTCACCAGAGAACGCATTCGCCAGATAGAGATCAAGACACTTGCCAAGCTGCGCAAACCTGACGCAGCGCATGCTCTGCGAGAGTTTCTTGATGGTGTTTGAGCATGCAACTGACATGGTTCGCATAATCTGCTATTGTTAACATTGGATATTGGCATGGGATTTAGCTGCATTCCCTCTGGCAACAGGGGGCATTAGCGAAGCGACTACCGATGTAAACGAAGCAGCTGCACATGCACTTTCCGGGGTAGCTCAATTTGGCAGAGCAAGCGGCTGTTAACCGCTGGGTTGAGAGTTCGAGTCTCTCCCCCGGAGCTGAGATTCTATATTAAAATAAATATATTCCGGCACGCTACAGAGGACTGGAATACTTAGACAAACACGGAGGAACCGGATAAATGGCATCAGGAACAGAGGCTGACTTACTACCAATCGGCCGCAACCAGATAATATCGCTCATAAGAGACCAGCTTGCAGACATACTGGAGATAGACCCGTCTACTATCACCGAGGCATCTTCATTCGCAGACGATCTCGGTGCTGACTCTCTGGCGCTCATTGAGTTGGTAGAAGGGCTTGAAGAGGAAATGGGGTCCAGAATAGAAGGGTTTCGTATCGATGATGAGGATTTGGAGGACTTGAGAACTGTAAGGGATGCCGTAGACTACATTATGGAGCGCTTGGAATCAGATTGACTACAACCTCTTTACGGAAACCCACAGGGGAGGATTCCGCGGACGGAGATGGGGCCATCTTTTCCAGCGCGCTTAATAGTCTGCAAAAAGAGATTGGATACAGCTTTCGAGACATGGCGCTATTGGAGACCGCCATGTCTCATCGCTCTTGGAGCAAGATGTTCGATAATGTGCAATCCTACGAGCGCCTTGAATACCTTGGAGATGCCGTACTTTCTCTGGTGGTAGCTGATTACACGTATAAGGGGTGGCCGGGCATGAAAGAAGGTCCACTGGCGAAGATGCGTTCAGACGTAGTATCGCAACTTCCACTTGCTAAAATTGCCACTAAAATAGGTTTGAGCCATCTCGTTAAACTAGGCAGAGGGGAGATGGCGGAAGGAGGACAATCCAAGCCATCCATTCTCTCTGATGTCCTTGAGGCACTTATTGGGGCAATATATATAGATAGTGGTTCAGATCTGAAAACAGTATATGAGGTAATAATAGGGTGGTTTAAAGAGCCAATTGAACAGGCGTCAAAGTCACCCGGCATGTACAATTACAAGGAGAGCCTGCAAATGATCACACAAAAGGATTCCGGCAAACTACCTGAGTATGTAGTAGATGGTGAAGGACCTGATCATGCGCGGCATTTCAATGCACATGTATATATAGATGGAGAGCTGAGGGGGAGTGGAACTGGTAGCTCTAAAAAGAGCGCTGAGCAGATGGCTGCAAAGGCAGCACTGGAAAATACGTGAGTTGACAATATGCCCGAATTGCCTGAAGTAGAAACAATACGACGAGAACTCGACAAGGAGATAACCGGCAAGAAAATCAAATCGGTAGAGATTCTTGGCAAGAGATCCGTCAGGAGACACGACGATCCCAAACAGCTGGCTGCCAGCCTGCAGGGAAAAAGAATTAACCAGATAAGGAGGATAGGAAAGTACCTGCTGTTTAATTTGAGCGGAGATGACATCCTGGTTATACATCTCGGTATGAGTGGCCAGTTACTACGTGCAAAGGGAACCAGGGAACCGGTACCGGAGCATACCCATGTCATTATAACGTTGAGTCAGGGTGGGCAACTAAGATTTGTAGATCCACGTACCTTCGGTGAAATGTTTGTTGCACGGCCAGCGGAGGGAAATGCCAGGATGATACCGGCTGAACTGCTTCACCTGGGCTTTGACCCACTTGCGAACCAGATAAGCTGGATGCAATTTACAGCCATACTCTCCCAGCGTAATACCCAATTGAAAGCCCTGCTAATGGACCAGGAATTCGTCGCCGGTATAGGTAATATATACTCTGATGAGATATTGTTTGCTGCAGGACTAAGATACGATAGAAAATGCAATACCCTGTCGTCCCAGGAAGCACGACGCCTGCACCGATCTATGATCGAGTTGTTGAACGAAGCCGTACAGCTTCGTGGATCATCCCTGGCTGACGAGGCATACAAGGACATATATGGAGAATCGGGCGACTTCCAGGGACAGCATAAAGTCTACGATCGCGAGGGGCTTCCCTGTCCACGGTGCAAGCGCAAGATAAAACGCGTAAAGGTGTCAGGTAGGTCTACGTTCTTCTGCGAACATTGCCAGTTGTAAGAACACTGCCGTAGCGAGTGGCGAATTGGCCGATGCCGTCTACAGGAATCGGTAAAGGTTGAAAGCCGCTGGATGCTGGCGGCGGACCTACCTCTGCTGCGATTTTACAGAAGCCACCAGCCTGCGTCTCGCCTTGTAATCATGAGCTGCAGATGAAAATGCTTCTTTGCGCTTCTCCAATACTTTGGTAGATGGGGTTTCCTTATCGTAATCGAATAGTTTTGCCGCATAACTTACGTCGGCTCCAACCGGAGCTCTCCCAATCGAAGCAGCTCTGGCAGTAGCAATAGCTGCCAACCCTGCCACTACATCTTCTTCCGATTCTCCATCTTTCAGGGTAATCTCTGAGGACAGCATGTCGTGAGCAAGCTTCAATGCGTACCCCTGGTCAGGCCCGGGACGGCCACTATAAGTATATTCATCTACTTCTCGACCAACGCTGTTTGGTTGAAGATCTGCCGGTCGGTGTGCTGTCCAGTGATCCGGAACGTGAAGTTTCCTTGAATGTCGCACCCGCTGAGCCTGGGTAATAGGTTCGAAAGTTGGTTGAGTCATCTACTTATCCTTTTGTTCTCATTTTTTGTTCTCGGAGATCTCCATTTCCTGCAAGCACTATTCGTCTACGAGCACTCTTCATCTGTGCGATCAAGCTTATCAGATGCTGCCAGTAAGCCGCATATTATTGAATCGTCAAGTGCCTGCCAAGAGGCTTCTATTATATTTTCAGAGACCCCCATGGTAGTCCATACGCGTGTCCCATCGGTTGTGTCTATAAGGACGCGTGTTGCAGACGCGGTACCCTTTGCGCTATTTAGCACTCGGACGCGGTAGTCGACAAGATGTATACAACGCAATTCAGGATAGTGGCCACCTATTGCCTTGCGCAATGCAGCATCCAGGGCGTTGACCGGACCGTTCCCTTCTGCGGTGGCAATAATCCTCTCTCCGTCTATAAGTACCTTTACGGTAGCCTCTGTGGATTCATAGTTGGCCGTATGCTCATTTGGGTCAGTAAAAGCAAACTCTGCCGCCTCTGCGCCATCCATAGTAACGCCTCTACTGCTGACCGGGATATGATCTGACATCACCCTGTACGATTCCACCCGGTAAAACTCCTGCTTCCATCCGGCAGCCTTCCTCAGCAGGAGCTCCAACGAACCGTCTGCCGTTTCAAAGTGGTATCCCATGTGTTCGAGTCTTTTGAGTTGCTCAATTGCCTTTGCTACGGCGTTTGAGTCGAGCGAAAGACCAAGACGCTCTGCCTGCAGAACCAAGGTAGACCTTCCGGCCATCTCCGATACGACAAACCTCGTCCCGTTACCTACCAGCTCAGGATTGATGTGTTCGTAAGCATCCCTCATCCTGGCTATTGCACTGGTATGCAAGCCGGCCTTATGGGCAAATGCTGCAGAACCTACATATGGTTGCTGAGGACGGGGTGGGATGTTCACCAACTCTGCTATGTGGTGAGATACAGAAGTAACCCTTTCCAGCCTATCGGCAGGGATCGTATCGATTTTTAGCTTTAAATTCAGATCAGGTATGACAGAAGTGAGATCTGCATTACCTGTCCTTTCTCCATACCCGTTAACGCATCCCTGCACATGAGTAACACCTGCCTGAACGGCCGCAATAGAGTTGGCCACCGCACATCCGGTATCATTATGGCAATGTATACCTATTTGTATCCCGCTACGTGATTTTACCTCTCTAACAATACTATCTATCTGCGAGGGCAACATACCCCCATTTGTATCGCAAAGTACAAGCGTAGATGCCCCTGCCTCCTCGGCAGCCTTTAGAACAGCAAGTG
Source organism: Actinomycetes bacterium (assembly GCA_021846515.1). GTDB lineage: Bacteria > Actinomycetota > Acidimicrobiia > Acidimicrobiales > JAMCPL01 > JAMCPL01. Next base: position 84,199 of record JAJZWU010000003.1, on the reverse strand, counting down.
AAAACTTCGGGTTTGCCAGGTACCCGTCAAAGAAATGTTCGGCATCGAAGAACACCCTGAGCCCCCTTGAAACAAGGTAGGACACCGAATCATAAGCCATTGCAATTCCCTCTTCCAGCGTGGTACGCAATGCCTTTTTGACCTGGATAGAAGAGGCCTTTGCGACAATGCAGACTTCCTCTGTGTCCGCATCTACCAAATGACGTAACACTTGATCCTCTTCGGCCTTCGCTCCAGGATGTCTGGTAGATCCGAAGGCCACCAAAGTAGCATGATCCAGCTTTAATTCATGTGGCGCACGTTTGAAGAACTCATCATCCTTTGGATTTGCACCAGGCCAACCACCCTCAATGTATCGTACACCAAGATAATCAAGTTGCTCAGCCACTCTCAGCTTATCATCCACGGTAAGCGATAAACCCTCTTGCTGAGATCCATCGCGCAACGTAGTGTCGAATATGTCAATAGAAGCAGATGCCAATGCACCTACCGTGGCGGCGTCGTAAGCCAAATGGTCAGTATGGCCAGTCGACGTAGCATGATGAGTATGATCAGTCGACATAGTCGAGCCAATCCTTATATCTGTCGAGCTCTCCACGTACCGCTGCAAGGTAGGTAGACTGTATCTCTTTAGTGATAGGGCCTGGTTGGCCGTTACCGACCACCCTGTCGTCCACCTCGACCACAGGAACTACCTCTGCTGCTGTTCCGGTAAGAAATGCCTCGTCAGCCAGGTAAAAATCCGTTCTTATGAGAGGTTCATTGACCACGGTGTATCCCAAATCTCTCGCTATAGTCTCTATGGAGTCCATGGTAATGCCCGAAAGTGCCCCCGCCTGGGAGACCTGTGGCGTGATAATACGCCCACGCTTGATTGCAAAGATATTCTCACCGGTACATTCAGACACCCTTCCGTCCGGAGCCAAAACAATGGCTTCATCGTAGCCAGCCCTTAGAGCTTCCAACTTGGCAAGTGAAGAATTGACGTACATCCCCGTATTCTTTGCAGCTGTAGGTATCGCGTTCGGGCTATGGCGCTGCCACGAAGAGACCTTCATACGAATACCCTTGGCCATCCCCTCCTCTCCAAGGTATGTACCCCACGGCCATGCAGCTATCGCAACATCGGTCTTGCATGGAATTGTGTTAAGACCCATCTCTCCATAGCCAAGAAACATGATTGGCCTTATATAGCACCCGTCATCAAGATGGTTCACCTTTATAAGTTCTTTGGTAGCATCTACCAACTGGTTGGCGGTAAACGGGGTATCCATCATCAGGATCTTAGCTGAAGCAAGAAGTCTGTCTATGTGGTCGGCAAGCCTGAATACTGCCACTCCACGCTCGGTACGATAAGCGCGTATGCCCTCAAATACCCCGCTACCGTAGTGAAGGGCGTGAGTAAGTACATGGACATTGGCTTCCTGCCAAGGAACCATCTCACCATTCATCCATATAAACTCTGTTGGCTCTATAGGCATCTGCATCACCTTTCTTGCATATCTAATAAATACCTATATATTCTACACTGATATTAGATTACGGCATAACACAGTGCCCTGTGGTCTAGCTCCTGACGGTTGAGCGCTACGAAGCCAATGAAGAACTCATCAGATACAGCACGACACAACACCGACTAATATCTCCAAATAGTTTACACTGACCCCGCTTATGGGTTAAGATAACTTATATTGTGGAAGAAAACCAGAGTAATGTTCAAAGACCACCGGGGTTAATACCGCCGCCGCCGGGGTTTCCGGGGACGCCCGCACCTGCGCCGGGACCCACAGCTCCCGCTTCCCCGCCAGCACCTGCACCTGCTGCAGCCCCACCAATACCGCCGCCGCCGGGGTTTCCGGGGACACCCGCACCTGCGCCGGGACCCACAGCTCCCGCTTCCCCGCCAGCAGCTTCCCCGGCACCTGCAATGACACCCACTCCGTCACCTGAGGCATCACCCGCTTCCGCCGGACCACCCCCAACGCATCCGGCACCACTACCTGCGCCGGGACCCACAGCTCCCGCGCATAACGAATCCCTCGGTGCGCCCGTTGCAGAAGAAAGTGTATTTCTAGACATCCAAGAAGCATTTCTGCTCACATACGATACAAACAATGCTCCAATTGCAGTCCCCAATATGTCTTTGACGTTCAAAACGTCAGGTATCGAAATCAACAAGCCCAATGGTGCACAAGCTGCCGTGTACGGCTGGAGCGGGGTTGCCAGCGTAAGCGGAGTTGAACAGACCGAAGCTCCTGACGGACGAAGTGCTATTGTAATGGAAATTGCTTCAAGCGATAAGGGTCACCATTTTATTGTTCCAACGCAAGAGCCGGAATCCCTCATCTCGCAGATTGCTACGCTCACCCCCTTATGTCAGGCTAAAAAGGGTAAGAAGGGAACAGCAAGGAAAGTATCCCCACTGATGACAGGAATAGCAATCGTACTGGTAGCAGCAATTGTTGCTATCCTCCTATTGATAAGCGCTGGAGTACTACACTTTTAGCTTTTAGCAGATGAACAGAGCCTTCTACCTTGTTACTCCAGCAATTTACACGCCACTCAATAAGTGCGCTTTTTGCAGTAAACCAGCAGTCGTGATGTCATCTTGGGACAGTTGATGTAAATTGGAAGATATCACCTCAAATTGTAACCTAAATGTAACATTGTCGTAGTGCTTCCGTCATTTAGATGAGCAATAATAGAGGGTATGAAGACAGACCACTCGAATGAACTTATCATAGAATCTTGTCATAGCACATGGATATTTGACGAAAGCAAGATGCGTTTCCGTAGGGTCTTGAAAGGAATCGACTTAGACCCAAGATTGGCATCAACAGGATGGCGCCCCTACTGGGGGCTGGAGATAGACCCTCTAAGCGACTCCTTTGTTGTGCATCTTGATCCCTCTGGCACAAGATTGTTGCGTTCTTGGAGACACATAGATAATCAAACATGCCCAGAATGTGGTGAGGAAGCAACTACTGAACTGAGCCTCGAAGAGTTAAGAGCTGGAAGGCACTAACTAAAACTACTTAGACCAGGATAAAGAGGTACTTGTCAGCATGAAGGCTTGGCAGGTTCGCCCGTTGTATGACGAATGCCATGTTCCCATTGGAAATGATTTATGAGAAGCCGGTAAATAATAGGTTGTGCGTGAAGCAACCTGTACCGCAAAAAAGCACAAACCGGTAGCTGAACGTAGAGCAATGTATAACGCTTCAGGATGTGCTTTGGAAGGCCACGAAGGTACGTAATAACTAACAACCGACGGGTAGCTTGATGTGCCGGTCGTCCAACGAAGATAACCATCTGCTGCCTCCAGGTGCTGTTCCGAAACGTAGCTGAATGATCGATTACTTGCTCCAGACTGGTAGTACACCTCCCTGGTAGCGCTGATAGCACTTGACAAATCGCTGACAGCAACCTTATTCAAGGCATTATTGCGTTGAGTTGAATATACCAAATACGAAAAACCAGCACCTACAATAACAAGCACAACAACTATCATGAGCTCCCATGCCGTTATAAGATGTCTGGCAGCTCCATTCACTAGGAATTGGCCTCTTCAGCGTAGCTTGGGAGGTATGGAAGAAAAACCTCTATGGATGTACCTGTATGCCCTGGCAGTACACCAGTAATGGCGTCGTTTATTCCCTTTCTGGGCGTAGACCTTATGTACAGGCGACCACCCAATAGACTTACCCTCTCTTGCATGCCCGCCACCCCCATAGTATCCCTTGCAGCAGAATCTACTATGTCGGTCTCAAGCCCATCACCATCATCATTTACCAGAAAATGCACATTTCCCCTCTCTGTCTCCAGGCCAACCGCGACATGAGTTGCATGTGAATGTCTTTCCACATTGGAAAGCGCCTCCTGGGCAACCCTAAACAGGCAACTTTCTACCCGAGATGGCAGTCTCCGCTCCATTCCATGTACCCCCAGGGTAGTCTTTATCCCCGTTCTCTCTTCCAGCTCAGATAAAAGTCGTGATATGGCTGTAACCAGTCCCAAGTCATCAAGTATAGAGGGGCGCAATCCCCTTGCTATGGATCTCAACTCGCTCACCACTCCCTCGGCAACTTCGCGAACCTGCTCTAGCTCTTGCTTCTTCCCTTCTCCATCACCGGACACTGCATCCACCTGCCTACATAAGTGGATGAGAGATTGCAACGGTCCGTCATGCAGCTCTTGCGCCAAGCGTTTACGCTCATCTTCCTGCGCACCAAGGACTTTTCTGGCATACAATTCTGCATTTTTGAGGTTGACCGCCTCCGAGGTGACATCCTCCAGCACCACTTGGAGGATGGGTTGGCTGTACTCGTCGTAAATTGCAGTTACGGATGGCCTGAATAGGTAGACACCCTCTCCGTAGCTAATCTCCACCAACGGGACACCGCTGCCGGTAGCATTACCGTTATCACTTGTCCCTCCCATCGTACACTCTCTGTCAATATGCCCCCCTCCAATGCCAGCCTTTTCGCCGATATAACCACTATCATTAACGATAGCTATGCCAGATTCTTCAAGGCCACTATATATGCTGCTGCTTGAGGGTTGACCGTGAGATAGATAATTATTCCCGGGAGGGCTTGCATCCTCCGTAGCGCTATTAATGGCGCGATTGTCATTGTTCGTGCCGGTCAATCCAGCTACTGAGAAGCCATCCCTATCTGGCGGAGGCACAAACTCTCGATAAGTGACTGTTGGCTGTACATGAAGTACAGGATCAGCACTTCCAATCACACGATACCCAAGAGCCAGTAACTCCCTGGCGGCGCCTTGCCCTACTATCGCAGCAAGATCAAGACTTCCGTGATACTCATACAGCTGTTTACGCACCAACTCGAAACGCTCCCTGCCGCCATCCACACCTACCCCAAGGTCATTCGTGCCAGTATCCCCATTGTTCATCGGAAACAACCTTGCGGCCGCAGGATTAACCTCGAGTATTTTTCCACTATGGCTGACCAGAAAAATTGGTGAATCATTGGATTCGAACAGGCTGTAGTACCTGGCCTCAGCAGCTAAATGCGCCCGACGAGATCCTTCGGCGCGAAGTCTTGCACTACGCTCTGCACTTACCTGGCGACCTACCAGGATTGCAATCACGGCAAGGACGAGCACCTGCATGGCTTGAGCCCATACCCCTACATAGCTCCTTTCCTGGTAATAAGCTATTATACGTGGTATACTTAGTATAAGCACCCATATAGTGCCACTCACCCCACCCTCGGTAGATACATTCAACGCCAAATACAAAATAGGGACCAGAAATACAGCCAGTGTGGTCAACTCGGGCTGCGCAGTTACTATACCGGCTCCAAGTCCAATTGACATAACCAGGCGCGCTACATAAAGGATGGCTATGGCAAGGATAGTTATCCAGTATCGACCATCTCTATAGTATGGACGCTCATTGCCGAATATGTCTCGAGATGCACTGTCGTTTCCAGCCGAGTGATCCACCACTGAGTGTTCATCTCCAGATGCAACATTCTTATTGGTCTTATTGCCGCCAGACATCTTCTGCTCTATGACCTACAATCTCCAGCATGATTATTCCAAAGATGCGCCATCTTGCGGCTTTACCTCAGCTGAGATCATCCCACTACTATATGCATAATGGATTAGCTCTGTCCTTGAATGCAAACCAAGCTTTGTAAAAATTCTACCCAGATGCCCTTCTACCGTCCTTACACTTATATAGAGCTGCGATGCAATTGACTTATTGGAAAGACCAATACCCACCAGCTTGATAACGCCAATTTCACGGTCGGACAAAAGGCCGCTACTCTCCCGGCCAGATTCATCTCCTGACCCTCCCCCCAGTTCATCTGCGTATGATCCAGAAAAGATCTGGTTACCGTGTTGCTCCAATTGATCGTCTAGTGTCTCTACCGAATGAGCTCCTGCAGCAGGCATTGCACTGGCTATCTCGGCGGTATGGTTGACTTGCTTGGACTTCTCCTCTTGACGTAGCCGTTTCAATATATTCGGATCCAGAACCACCATTCCATCAGCGGCAGACAGTACTGCGTTGATCAATTCTTCCGACCTGACAGTCTTGAGTAAAAATCCTGATACCCCGATAGATAGAGCACTTTGAATGTAGTCGTCATCATCATATGCGCTCAAAACTACAATCTTGACATCGCGGTTTTTCGTCATTACCTGCCTGGCCGCTTCAAGGCCATTGCCATCAGGAAGTCTAATATCCATTAGCACTACATCAGGATGTAGAGATTCTACTACATCCATTGCCTCCCGTACGGTTCCAGCTTCACCGATAACATGCAACTTCTCGCTTTGCTCCAATATTTGGCGTGTACCGGCGCGCAGTACGGCATGGTCATCTACAACGACTACGCTACGAACATCCACCCCTGTTTCGGTCATATTACCAATTATAGTTCAAAATCAACTTAATGGCATCGTGAATAACCCAGATGGCGCCAATGGCTATAGTATGCTGCATCCTCACAGTTAGCTAAATTGCTAGAGACTGCTATTAGCGCCAAAATTATCCACTAATATTACCATCAATACTCGACATCCACTTATAAAGCCGCTATAATACGTTATTGCGTTCACATTGAGCCTAGATGTCGTAAGATTGGCGCTTCTCGGCATAGGCATGATGTTGGAGATTCGTTAAGAATAAGATTGGACGTGCTGGATGGTAGCAGATAAGGCTTGTTTATCTATCAATTATGCTACCGTATAAAGCAGTACAACATAAGCAGAGAAAAGCAGGAGAGGACATGGCAGACAGGTCATACCAGAGTGGAACAGCCGATCAACAGTCAACGCCTTCTGAGTTGGTCAAGTCTATGGCCATCTCATCTGCTGAATTATGGCATGAGGTATTAGATAGACTGACTCAAGTACAACAAAGCCAAACAGCTCTGGCGCGTTCAATTGACGATCTGGGTTCAATTATAAAAAGCGCTCTTCCCGCCCTTGCAGAAGCTGGCTCGGCTCCTCAGACTCTACCTCCGCCGATACCACAACAATCTGGAACGCCTACCCCGGCTCCCCGGCTGGCTCCTACTGCTCCTCAAACTGGCCTTTCAGCGCTACAGCCTCCTCCTGCGCCAAAGCAACCTATCTCCACACCCATAGACATCCCTGTGCCCGGAGCACCCTTGGGCGGAGCATCTCAAAACCCTTTCATGTCACAAGCACCTTCAGCTCCTCCTCCCGGCCATGGTATGCCTGCTGCACCACCTACACCACCAAGTGCACCACAACAGATAGCGCCTCCGAAAGCAGGTATGCCAAGTTCTCCTACGGAAGTCCCTGAACCTCTGTTTTTTGTTCCCCCGCTTGCAGTCCAAGCCGCAGATGCAGATGGAATAAGCACGGCCATACCAGCGACCCCACCGGTACCGCCCGCCACAGGTGGTATGCCGTCGGCACCGGTACCAAGTAAACCAATTCCATCACAAACAGCTGCTCCAAAGGCCGGAGTAACACCGCCTCCCGCTCCGCCCGCCATGCCGAGCACACCAGCTTCCACATCATTGCCAGAAGATGTACCCACCAAACCATCAACCACTGCCGTCAAGCCTGCAGAACCAGTAAATATCGTTGACGGGGGTTCAGATGACGTACTCGACGCCATATTGGCAGCTGAATTCAGTGATTCAGGGTTGGCGACTGGGCATAGCTTAGGTATGGCAACAAGTACTTTGCCAAGTGCTACGATACAACCGGCGCCTCAAATAGCCGGGGATGCACAGCTCGATGCGTTACTTGGAAAAGAGTTTTCGGCTGCTCCTACCGGTATGGCTCCTTCTCCTGCGCCTGTTCCCACAAAATCGCCGGAGCCACCGGCAACAGTGCCTACGCCGCAACCTGGGTTCCAGGTCAGTCCGGCATCTATCCTTGCAGAGCCACCGCGCCAACAGGCGCCATATGCTGCCATGCCGCAAACACCGGCTCCGACTACTCAGGGGTTGTCTCAAATGCCACATTTAAGCGCTCCACCTACCATGATGCCTCTACCTACTCATCTCCCCATACCGGAAGCTCCTCCCGAAACACCCGCCAGAGAGGAAGCGACACCAAAGTCAATCGTGGAGTCACTTCCCAAAATAGAAAAGCCAACTATACTACAGCCATTGCCGGTCACCCCCGGTATGCCGCCTCCTGCAATGGGATTCGAAATACCGGAACCAATGCTGGCTGAATTGACTGGCCGACCGGCCGGTGCGGATGATTCGGATGCTTTTAACATGGCAAAACAAATACAGGAGGCATCTCCAGTGGAACCGGCAGAAGAGGAACACAAGGAAGCCCCCATATCGGAGGACATAGTACTTGGGCAAAAGCATAAAAAGGCTTCCCGGTTCTTTAAGCTATAAGCTGCTGAGTTATAAACCACCAACCAGAAGCTGCCAATCTTTGTATACCATGCAATTAAGCTGCACCCTATTGTAGGCAAGTCCATTGTACCGTCCCTCACCTCCCGTTGCGCCGGCTAAACCGTTTGCCATAAAGGCGCACGGGGACATTCGCACAGATGACTGGTATTGGCTTAGAGAATCCACAAACCCCAAAGTAATTGGCTTACTGGAAGCCGAGAGTTCCTATACGCGATCGGTATTCACACCCCTTGCAGGTCTACAGAAGAAGCTGTACGACGAAATCGCGGGGAGAACCCCTGAAACGGATTGTTCCGTCCCCGTCCTTATGGGCAACTGGTGGTATTTCAAGAGGACATACGAGGGGAAATCTTACCCGGTACATTGTGCAATCCCCTCTACCGTGCAACCCACTCCCACTGCACCCACGCTTCCTCTATCCATACCGTCCCCCGTACCCTCCGCTCCGTCCACATCCACACTCTCTCTGTCCGCTACACTCCACACCTCCGTCATACCAGCCGTCCCCGCACCCACTCCCCCCCGTTCATTGCACGGTTACGAACCGCCAGCAGTTGTTCCAGATGAAAAATCATGCAACGAGATAATACTTCTTGATGAGAACCAGCTTGCTGAAGGCCACACTTATATGGCCGTAGGCAACCTGGAACTGAGCCGGACAGGAAATCTCATGGCCTATTCTGTAGATACCACGGGAAACGAGCATTTTACTCTCTACGTAGAGAACATAATCATCAGAGACGGGATACAGAGAGAGAGACTATGCTCGATTGGGGATGTCTCTTATGGAATCGTCTTTGATTCTGACGACCTAATCTACTACGTGAAAGCAGATAACCAGGATAGACCTTATCAGGTATGGTGCCACAAGATATATCCTGGAAGGATGATAGCTGCAACATCTGCAAACAGCCTGACATCAGATGGATCGGAAGACAAACTAGTATACGAAGAGCGCGACGAACGCTTTTCCCTGAGCATATCCGCCACCAGGGACGACTGCTACATGCTTATCGATGCCAGATCCAAGACCACTTCAGAGACGCTGGCGCTACCGTTAAACCATGGTTCCAATGATCATACCCACCATGCGGAGACCGGCCGGATCGAAACCATACCATCGGAGAACCTTCTAATAATACAGCCCAGATCAGAAGGGATAGAGTATTCCGTCGAGCATCACAATGACACCTTCATCCTGCTTACCAACGAATCGGCGCCAGACTTCCGTATTGTATCTATAAACGAGCAACGGTCTACAGATGGATCCACGGATCAAAGAGAGTTGGTAGAGTATAAGCCTGGGAGACGCATAGAGGATATGGATATATTCAATGATTTCCTGGCAATCCAGATACGTAAGGATGCAATTTCTCAGGTGCAGGTCATCAATTTGAGTGATACAAGCAATGTATATTCCATTGAGCAACCTCCAGCACCCTCTACGTGCTATATAGGCGCCAACTATTGCATGGGGTCACCGTACTTGAGGTATGAAACCACGTCGCTGATTTCGCCAAAAAGCACTTACGATCTGGATTTGAAGTCTGCAATTCCCATCCTGCGAAAGCGCCAATACATTCCAAGCGGCTACGATGAGTCTGCCTATGCCACAATGCACCTTGAGGCAAGATCATACGACGGTACACTGGTACCAATTTCTATTGCCTACTCTCGCGATACAGCCAGGGACGGTAAAGCGCCATGCCTGCTGTATGGATACGGAGCATACGAATACAGCATAGACCCAGCGTTTTCAGCAGCCCGACTGTCTCTACTGGAGCGTGGGTTCGTCTTTGCAATAGCTCATGTCCGAGGTGGCGGTGAGATGGGTAGATCGTGGTACGAGAATGGGAAGTTGGCTTCAAAGCCAAATACTTTTCATGATTTCATTGCCTGTGCCAATTATCTTGTAAACAATCAATGGACATCTCCAGAAAGATTGGTAGCACGGGGTGGATCAGCTGGGGGGATGTTGATGGGGGCGGTTGCAAATATGGCGCCGGAACTGTTCAGGGCAATCGTTGCAGAAGTCCCGTTTGTAGACTGCCTCACTACGATGATGGATCCAAGCCTGCCTCTTACTGTCACCGAGTGGGAAGAATGGGGCAACCCGCTGAAAAGTCCGGATGACTACGCCTTAATGAAGAGCTACTCACCATATGACAACATTCGCCAGGGAGTAAAATACCCAGACATACTTGCAACCTGCGGAATGTCAGATCCAAGAGTCGGATATTTCGAGCCACTTAAGTGGGTTCAAAAACTGAGGAAGGCGAGTCCCGAAAGCCGGATACTACTGATGGCGAACATGGACGGCGGGCACATGGGACCCAGCGGACGTTACGCAGCATGGGATGAAGAAGCGCATATACTGGCTTTTATCATCGATTCCGTACAGGATAAAGCCTAGGAGTGTGCCCCAGAACCATGTTACGATATAATCTTACTACAATATATTGCGGGTGATTGGAAATGTGACCATAACATCTAGGGGCGTGGGATGGCATTTTTGGAGTTCTGGAACACGCTCCTAGAGAATTAATATTTTGAATAGGTCACGTTCTAAGTTTTGCTCAGTACCGGGGTACCAGATAATCCGGGATCTCTGATCTCCTCGGATTGGTGGCATCTCGTTTCGAGACTATAGGGTCACCAATCCCCCAGTCCGCTGAAACATCCTCATCATTCCAGAGTATCCCGAGTTCGTCCGAGCCGTTATAGTAACCATCCACCAGATAGGTAAGTAGCATATCGGTCAACGAGCTGAACCCGTGGGCAACCCCCGGAGGTATATATATGCCGGTATCCTTATCTTCGCTAAGATCATAAGTCATTGTGGCTCCAACCGTTGGAGATCCCTTCCTGAAGTCATGAAGCACCACCCTGGCCTTCCCTCTCAATAAATACCAGTAATCAGCCTGCTTCAGGTGGTAATGTAGACCCACTACACATCCGGCCGACCTCTCCGCCCTGTTGCCCTGTAACATCTCACGCCCTTCCGGAAACCAAGACCTCCTGTAGGTCTCCACAAACTTCCCCCTATCGTCCGCATGAACGTCAGGTTTGACTATTGCAACGCCTGTTATCTGATCCGATGGTGTAATCTCTGCCATAAGGAGACATACTAGTTGATCTACCACCCGACCGCCACCCGATTGATCACCCGACCGCCAGCTTCCTACTTTGGGTTTGACCACATTCGCCACGGACATAGCGGTCATCATCCAGCTGCCCTGCCCCGGCCATCGCCCAGCCGCCAGTTCCCGCCAATGGACAATCAGGTACTACCGTATTTCAGCCAGGCTGATCTGCGACAAAGTCCTGTAAATGACCACAACACGCTAAAGCGCGAACACTGGCCCACATATTAGTAGTTCAATAGAATGTATGGTAGTAGTTTTAATAATAGTAGTCGTCGGAGCTGGAGCATTGGCTGCACGTTACGCATTGAAAAGGGCTGCCAGCGAACGTAATTCCGTAGAACGGTATCACCATGCCATGGAGGTGCTGCAAAACCACCCTGAGAATAGCAAGACCCATCAAAATAATGCAGGTGCCCATAAGCGCGAATCAGCATCTTCACCTGAGTCGCCTGCTGTGCCCCCATCCACCACTCCACCGACACTCCAGGTACCTGACACACCCCCACATACTGCCTCTCGACTGTCATCGGCAATTCCTGAGCCGCCGTCAAGTATCAGGATACTGGGACGTTTACCTGAGAGCAGTCATACATCAAGGGAGGAGGACCTGGAGGCACAGGCCGAAGAAGCTCGCAAGAGATTCATCAGTAGTCTCAACCGTGAACAGACGGCAGAGGGCTATCGAGAGCAGCCTACACGTCAAAGCAACCATGAGCACCAAGACGAGCCCAACCGCGACATGCTATTTATCGACGACGAATCATTGGTAGATGCCCCCGGATCAGAACCCAGAATAAATACCTCACGCAATTTGGCTTTCAGCCCAGGTCAAAAAAAGATCATAGCCATGCTGGTATCTATAGTAGTTATACTTGGTTTGGTACTTACGTTGATCTCATTTGGAGGACAGACCAAGGGCAAACCAAAATCAGTGTCAATCGCACGAAACCAAACGCCAACCAGCCGGCAGAGAGTAACCGTACGGAACAACCCCACAACCAAGTCGAGCAGCCGCCCTCAAGCGGGCAAGACCACAAATACAGTACCCAGTAAAATAGCCAGCAAGCTCAGATCCACAAAACAAACAACCAAGACAAGCCCCACCTCCAACACCAATCCATACAGCCAGAGCAATACCTCAGGGAACATCCAACCTACTTCATATTCAACGTTCACCGGAGCATATCCCGCCCCACCGGGGAATTACACCGTCACGCTCAGTCCCGGAGAGAAGTGTTGGGTTATGGCAAAATCACTGGATACAGGTAACGTACTGTGGACTGGGATGACCTATCCAGGACAACCTCAATCCATCGGTGCCAGTGGGCCTATCTCAATTGAACTTGGAGCGGCATTCCAAATGGTTGTAACCATAGCCGGTAAGTCACTCTCTTTTCCGGCAAATTACTCATCTCCGTTCACTATGACACTCAATCCAGTCTAATAACACTGCAGTAGAAAAGTTAGGTGCGGTGGTTCAACCCTGATACTCAACCCCGTTTAATGACACCGTAGTAGGGAGAGGTTGAGCATGGTGATTCAACCCCTGTCAATTCTGATACTGTCTATGTAATGAAAGCTACGATGCTATTATGTGACGCTGCCCAAGTGGCAGATGGAAAATTATATATACTCGGCGGTGGTTGGTCGCTTGTCGGCCCTGATCCTTCGCCAAGTGCCGTTGCCCTGAAAATAGATGTTGAGTGGCATGAGGTGGATATCATGCACCACTGGGAACTAGCACTGGAGGATGCAGACGGCCAGCCGGTGCATGTAGATACCCCGGAAGGGGTACAGCCCATAGAGGTGCGCGGCGACTTTACCGTTATGCGCCCCCCCGATATTCCGGAAGGCAGCCCAATAGATGTTGCTTTGGCAGTAAATTTTGGCCCCTTGCCACTCCAGCCCGGTTCCCGCTATGCTTGGAGATTGATAATAGATGGTCAATCGGAAGAAAATTGGGTACTGGCATTCACTACCAGACCTGTTACGGAGGACATAAACAATGACTATGTATGAACGCCCCTTTGGGCGCTGCTACGAGGACTTTGAACCGGGCGACGTTTACAGGCACTGGCCGGGAAAAACTATCACAGAATATGATGATCATTTGTTTTGCATGATCACAATGAATCACCACCCATTGCATACCAATGAATGGTTTGCAGAGGGAGAGACTGTGCATAAGCGCAATGTCGTCGTAGGAAACCTGGTATATTCTCTGGCTCTCGGAATGAGCGTTCCGGATGTGTCCGGAGCTGCCATAGCCAACCTGGAAGTGGAGTCGCTCATCCACAGATACCCTACCTTTCACGGTGATACTATCTACGCGGAAACCAGAGTACTCGACAAGGTCGAGTCAAAATCCAAGAACGACAGGGGAATAGTGGCAGTAGAAACCAAGGCATTCAACCAGCGCGGCGAAGAGGTCTGCTATTTTCGCAGAAAGGTAATGGTCTGGAAACGAGAAGCATTACCACCACGCAAGAGACCCTATGGCGATGGAGTGTGGGGCTGAACAAATCTACCAACCGGCATGTGCCCGGGAACACTAATGGGCAGCAGATGCCGGAAGTAGAAAATGGACTGCTGAGAAACGACGTCTATCGTCGTCCGCTGGAGACAGCACTTAGCCGCCTGGGGGTATCAAGTGGATGGCGGTGCGTAGATGTGGGAGCAGGCAACGGTGATGTGTCTGTAGCGTTGGCACAAATTGTTGGCAGGACCGGACGCATATACTCAGTAGACATTGATCCGCTGGCAAGAGACGGGGTAGCTTCGCGAGCGGCAGAATTCAGCCAGGTAGTGGCCATTACTCAAGCAGCAGAGGATCTGTTGCTCCCAGAGCCGGTAGATTTGGCTTTCTGTCGCTTCCTGCTTATGCATGTCAATGACCCGGCAACAGTAATTCGCCGGATGGCAGCAGCAACAAAACCAGGAGGGTTTGTCGTCATCCAGGAGCCAATCACCTCAGCAGGAAGGATAGATGATACCGCATTTTCCATGGAAGGCGCACTCCATCCTGATATAGGCTCCCTATTGCCCAGCCTTGTCTGGCAGTCAGGTCTGGAGCTGGTAGACTGCTGGGCGGAATCGCAGGCTTGGGCGGGGAAGGGCATTGTGAGCGGTTATCTCGAACACCTTACAGGGGTGGATCCGGGTGACAGCCCGGTGATTCTGCCGCCACTGGTAACCGCCATAGGACGGGTTGGCGAGATGGTAAATGGCATAAGAGGCGAGATCCCATCGACATCTACTACCGAGTGGTAATATATTGGACTGAGGAAGTTGCCATGATGCTACATCATAATCAGGTGTGACAGCTTAGTGGTAATATGCTGGACTGAGAAGCTTGTTGTTGCGCTATAAAACTAATTACCTTGCAGAGAAACTTCCCACTGGAAGGATGACCAAATGCAGGCTGAATAGTTCATAGTGCAGATTGAATAACCTATAGATACAAAGGAGATAGAGATGGCCACAGGCATACCAGATGGATACAATCCGGAAGAAGACCTCGATAATGCAGCCAAGGCGCTGGAAAGAGGTAAGGGAGTCATAGACAGTGCCAGAGAATACATAGCAGCCAATGGTGGAGTGGATGCCAACCAGGCAGTTGCCTACGATCTTGCTCATATGGCTGCTGCAATGAGAATTGCCGAGAACGCTATATCGTATGGCAGGCACGGTAGGGAGGAAGCAGCTATAGCATGCGCTTTTCTGGCAGACGCTCTGGGCGATCTGCTGGGCAGGTTGGCAGGCAGGGAGCAGGACTGGGGTACAACAATGGAATTTTTATTTGGAGCTCACCCGTTTACAACCAAGTATCGCAATCCAGCTTATCTTTCCAGCATTTCCGGGATAACCGGCAATCACCATCTTGACCAGGAATTTGACTTGGCGCGAGAAACTTTCCATAAATTTGCAGAAGAGCGTATAAGGCCGCATGCCGAACGAGTCCACCGGCACAATGAGGACATACCCGAAGAGATAATCTCAGGACTGGCTGAATTGGGAGGCTTCGGTATGTCCATACCGGAGGAGTATGGAGGCTTTGCTGCGGGGTCTGAAGGTGATTATCTGGGGATGGTTATCGCCACCGAAGAACTGTCATGGGGAGCACTCGCTATAGGAGGATCGTTGATCACACGACCCGAGATACTTGCCAGAGCCCTACTTGCCGGTGGAACTGACGAGCAGCGCAAACGCTGGCTTCCGAAGATGGCAACCGGAGAGCTAATGACTGCGGTCGCAGTTACCGAGCCTGACTACGGTTCTGACGTTGCCAATATAACTACAACTGCCCAAAAGACCGACGGAGGATGGCTCGTGTCAGGAGTAAAAACCTGGTGCACCTTTGCGGCACGTTCCGATCTGTTAATGCTACTGGCAAGAACTGACCCGGATCGTACAAAGGGGCACAGGGGACTATCCCTGTTTGTGGTAGAGAAGGATAGAGCGGACGGTAACGGTTTCGTGCTCGACAGCGCCAACCAAGGGCATCTGGAGGGAAGACCGATAGATACTATAGGGTACCGAGGACTCCACTCATATGAGCTTTCCTTTGATAGGTGGTTTGTGCCTGATGACTGCCTTGTGGGGAGTGAAGACGGCATTGGCAAGGGTTTTTACCTGCAAATGCAGGGATTCGAGAACGGGCGCCTACAGACGGCCGCAAGAGCGCTGGGTATAATGCAGGCTGCCTACGAAGCTGCATATTCTTATGCAACCAACAGAACAGTATTCGGTTCTCCCATCCTTGACTACCAGCTAACCAGGGTAAAATTGACCCGCATGGCCGTATTGATCCAGGCAATTAGGCAGTTCACCTATGAGGTTGCCAAACTGATGGCTCACGGAGAGGGGTCACTGGAGGCATCTATGGTAAAGGCTTACGCTTGCAAGGCGGCAGAATGGGTTACCCGCGAAGCGATGCAGATACACGGCGGGATGGGCTACGCTGAAGAGTTCCCCGTGAGCAGGTACTTCGTCGATGCACGGGTATTATCCATATTCGAAGGTGCGGATGAAACTCTTGCCCTAAAGGTCATCGCCAGGAGGCTTATAGAGAGGACGTAGGCTCAGAGCCCACTACTGTTCTCCATTGAGGGGTCTGTCTCAGTTAAAGAGCTGGTCTCCACCAGGGAATCCGCCTCTGCCTGGGAGTTGCCCTCCATCAAGGAGTCTGTCTCGGTTGGGGAACCGGCCTCTACCGAAGTGTCCAGCTTATCCGGCACTCTCAGCTTATGTATATAAGCCAATTCCTGCTCGGCTAACACGTGAGAGTCTCGGTGAGTAAGAAGCCATACTGACCATGCAACACCAACTACAAAGAGACCAAGCCCCGCGATCTGAACAAGAATGGCGCCAAGATGCCCAGGGTAGGCAAGCCATAAATGCTCCTCGAAAAACCTGCCCAATCCCCACAGACCAACCGTAGAGGAGACAACCAATCCGCTGGGCCGGTTGATCATCTTTCGTTCAATCATAATAACTATAAAAAATATCGTAAAGGATATTATCGCCTGGAAGATGGGAACCGGCAAGCGCTTCCCGACCTGATCTGCATAGTACATGCCGAACCACTGATGAGTGGGATGCCCGCCACCTGCCACCATCAACTGCGGACCCAGCAACCTCCCCACACCCCATGCCGCTATCAACACAGGCGCTACCAGATCAGCCAAGGTTGCAAGAGATAGTTCCGGACAACGTTTGCGAGCTATGAAGAGCCCGGTAGGAATTGCCGCAATAAGACCGCCAAAAGAAGAGAGCCCGCCATGCCATACCTCGGGTATCTGCAGGGGATAATGCATGTAAAAGGAGAGATTGGCCAGTATATGCATGACGCGAGCACCTACGATCGCGGCAACTATCACCCAGACAAATAGCCCTGTCACCCATTCCCACGGGTACCCCCTGCTCTTCAGCCTGCGCTCAAAGTACCTGTAGGCAAACCAAAAGGTGATAGCCAGCCCTATGCCGTATGTATGCACAAGCAGCGGCCCTATATGAAACGCTACCGGAATCGGCTTCATCTGTCTTCACCGGCTTCAATACCCGTAGGACACGTTGGCATGTTAATCATATTACCATTGCTCAGCCGGCAGAGTTGATCACCCAATTGCCCTTAAACATAGAGACTCACTTGGGCGCTATTGACTTACCGGCACCTGGCCGGCAGAATTGCTGACGCGATTTGGCAACTATGCCTCCGGCGCTCTATCCTATATACCATGTCTGAAAGAAGTAGAGATTTACCCCGCCGTTCATGTTTGTCAGTACCCGGATCCAACGAGAGGTTTCTCCAAAAGGGGCCAACCGTTCCTGCGGATATGACCTTCCTGGACCTGGAAGACTCCGTAGCTCCTCTTGAAAAAGAAGGTGCCAGGTCAAAAGTTGCAGAGGCTATCAAGACGCTTCCCTGGGATGACAGGGTCATCTGCGTGCGCGTAAACGCATGGGATACCCGTTGGACATACGGCGACGTCATAGAAGTAGTATCAAACGCAGGGACACGTCTGGATGAAATCATGCTTCCAAAGGTGCAAAGTGCAGCAGAGGTAGTAGCACTGGACATGCTACTTACACAAATAGAGGCCAATTGTGGCCTGCCTGCCGGACATATAGGCATAGAAGCACAGATAGAGACTACACGTGGGCTAATCAACGTTGAAGAGATATGTGCCGCATCCCCAAGGCTCGAAACCATTATTTTTGGTCCTGCCGATTTTGCCGCCTCTATGGAAATGCCCGTACTTACCGGAGGAGTGGCTATTCCGGAATACCCTGGAGACCACTTCCACTATGTATTTTCAAAGATACTGATGGCCGGGAGAGCCAATGGACTGCAGGTAATCGATGGTCCTTTCCTCAAAATACGCGACCTGGATGGGCTTAAGGAGTTCTCACAGCGTACCAGGGTACTTGGCTATGATGGCAAGTGGGCGCTCAACCCTGATCAGGTGACGGTTCTGAACGAAGTCTACTCTCCCACTCAAGAACAGTTCGACCGAGCCCACGACATTCTGGATGCCTACCGCCAGGCTACCGAGGGCGAGCGCAAGGGTGCAGTGATGTTCGGCGATGAGATGATAGATGAGGCCAGCAGGAAGATGGCGCTCAAGTTTGTGAAGCGCGGGGAACGAGCCGGGTTAAAGCGCTCATCGACACCCCCGCACCTAGGTTAATGCATCGCGTACGGACATCAGTATGTGCACTTCGTGATAGCGAAGATCTCGACGTATGCGTCGAAGCAGGAGTAGATGCAGTTGGTGTATTGTGCGGCGTAACGCATAAGGCAGAAGATGCATTGCCGATTGACGATGCTGCCCGGCTTTTAATTAGAGTTCCTCCATATATGGGACGATATGTAGTCACGCACTTTATTTCTCTGGCGGATATCAATTATCTCATAGGTGCATTATCAGTAGATACCATACAGTTGCACGATAATATTGATATAAACGTAGTCAAACAACTACGGCAGGATTTTTCAACTTTACGCATAATCAAGGCCATTCATATTCAAGAACAGGTCGAAAAATGGGAATACTGGGTGCCTTACGTCGACGCTCTACTGCTCGATAGCATAGACAAGTCGAATGATCGTATTGGAGGTACTGGATTAACACATGATTGGACTGTCTCATCCAAAATTTCAATGGCATGCCCGATACCGGTGATTCTTTCAGGTGGGCTTACCCCAATAAATGTTACAGATGCTATACGGGTAGTGAAGCCTTGGGCTGTAAACGTAAACTCAGGAGTTGAAACATCTGGTAGAAAAGATCCAATCAAGCTTCGTACATTTGTCGACGCTGCAGCTTCGTCATGATTGGTTTTGATCGTCAAATTTGCCTTGGCACCAAGTGGCTGCTATCTGTTCAGGAATACGATTCGCAGCATAAACGTTCTGGTTGGAGTTGGGCTCCAGATATCCCATTAAATCCACAGAACACATCAGAAGTAGTATGCACCCTGTCCCAAGATGGGGTTACAATACCGCACAAGCGTGAAGTATGCCTTACGATCTTCAGCCCGTGCGTTGTAAGGGAAGACGGCACTAACTGGGATTTCTCAACCAATCTCGATGTCGCTTGGCGCCTCGCTGCACTAACTTGGCTTAAGCAGCAATATAAACCAGCAGATCGTTTCATTGGCACGTTAGTAAAGGAGCTCTGGGATCGGATGGGAAGTGCTGGATGGTCGTTGGGCGATGAGTCGGAAATATCGATGCCGACTACTGCAATTGCATTAAGTGCATTAGCACGATCGGATAGTCATGTATTACGTGATAAAAAAATAGGAAGAGTATGGAAACTGTTCGCAGATCAGGCAATTGAAAATGACCTTCCTGTCGAAACTGTGGCAGCTATCCTGTATGTTTTTTGTAGTCCGGAGATGGATAGCATCAGACAAGGGCCATCGACACGAATTATTCCACGATGCGTAAAGTTATTATTGCAGCGAATGGAAGACGACCTGGCGATTCATGAGGTTATCTTTCAACGTAAGGATGTCTCTGACCGATGGCGGTATCTTGAACTACCCATAGCGCTTCGCTCTGTAGCTATGGCATGTCCCCAAGCAATATTTGACCCACGATTCCGTCATCAGCTAGCTACGCTTAGTGCGCTCCAAGACTGTGACACCGTGCACGAAGGTGGCTTTAGAATATCTAAGTATTCGATGATTACTACATATGCAACGACGCTATCTCTTGACGCGCTTATAACCATTAGGAATCGCTTGAAAGATACTGTGACCGCCGACATGGCGCTTGAGTCGCTCACTGCAGAGTGTGGACTTCATCACAGCGATCCCCAAAAACTAATCGAAGTAAGAGGACGTCCAGTAATAACCAATAGCTGGTTCGCGCTAATCGCTGCCGTAATAATCACCCTGCTGGCAGTTGTTAACAGCACAACGGTAATTTTTAGCCACATGGGTACTATATATACACATTTCGTAGTTACCTTATCCTTTCTATGCACTAGCATGAGCTGGCTTGGAGTAATCTCTGCTCGATTGCCAGGTACCAATAATTTAAAGATAGCTACGATAGCTTTCGCCATCACGACAGCAATAGCATTTCCCGTCCTGGTGTTCTTGCTTTAATGGCAACTGACATATCAGGTGCATGGCATCGCTACTTCAGCCGAAGCGACAACAGTGAACCGCTCAACGAACGCTGGCGCGAAGAGGCGCTAAAATGGATTGAATGGGCAAAACCAGACGGCCAAGATCATTTTTTTTATGAATTTAATTGGCCTGCATTTGAGAGTCTATTACCCATCCAAAGTAGGCGTTGCTTGGATATAGGTTGTGGCGAAGGAAGGACTTTGGCTGAGTTGGCTAAGTCCTCCACATATGTCTGTGGAATAGATTATTCATTTTTGCTGGCGCGGACATCTCATCAGCGTGGATTTGTCACAGTCTGTGCAAATGCTGAGAGCCTTCCATTCGCACACCGTGTGTTCGATTGCGTCGTAGCGTTTATGGTTCCTCATGACATTGATGACATCGTGGCGCTGTTTGCTGAAGTAGAAAGAGTGCTCATTCCACAAGGAGTATTTTGTTTTGCTATTATTCATCCCTTTACGTCAGCGACTATCAACCAAAAAAACGACTCGTCGGCTGGCTATTGGCAAGAGCTACCCTATGTCGAGCATGCCACACTTCAGGAGATGACAATGGACTTTCATAGTTTTCATCGACCACTGGAGCGCTACTGTTGCGCACTTGCCGATGCAGGATTTATCATTGAGCAAATTCGTGAACCAATACCAGATCATGATTATATAGAGCGTCATCCCGAGGCTAAAGATTTAACGCAATTTCCACTATATTTGCATATACGCGCAAAACTCGGCTGCGTATGACATTATGCCACAGCCATTATACTGGCTACTTAAAGGTATGCTTAATAGGGTTGAAATCCGCTTTTTGATATTGCAATTACCCTGTTAATAGGCTTGGCAAGAACGGCCAGAGTGATGCTTTCAGTAGAGAGGAACCCCGATCACCCTAATGCAGTGTCCCGCAAAGAATCATGCGCTCCCACCGGCCAGCGCAACTATCCGGTGGACGGTTACGTATAGATTCAGAGGCTCGCACTCCCACTTCTCTTCGTGGTATTTTGCGAAAGACATCAGTAGCCTAGTCTCATGCGATTCTCGCTATACATAGTTACGACTCGTCGTCGCACAATATCCGTACAGTGCTCGTAATGAGCGTTTCAATGGGTGGGGGTGGAGGGATTCGAACCCTCACTGGAGGCGGTTTAAGCGCCTTGCCTCTGCCGGTTGGGCTACACCCCCATACTATGCATGGTGTCCGGTATGTCCCAATACCCCCACGCCATCCCACGCCTTACGTTCTTCTCCCCTCGGATCTTCTACTACCCTACGGTTGCGACCAAGAATCATGGTAGGTCTCTCCGCCCCATAGACAGGCCACTCACCCAGCAAATCGCAAGATGGGTTACTGCTACGGGCAAAAGAAACCCAGGCCTGCTGCATGGCATTCGATAGCTCCAAAGCCTCTTGGCCAGACCCAGAGAACGGCTGCACGGCTGGCTCGTCAATCGTGCCAAACACGAACGGTACCTCCAGGGCATGGCATGACCCAAGCGAAGAGCCCATAAACGGGGTCTCCCAGTCAAACAAGTATACGTAAGCCGGTGACCCCGCGCGCACATGAGCTGTAGCAGTTTCAATGCTGGGCAGCCTGAACACGTAGTCTGTGCTTATTGCAGTCCATAACTCTACAGGTGATGTCCCTTCGCCGCGCCCCTCACGGGCATGCCTGTACTCATCTATGATCTTGGCAGCGCTGCTATCACTTAATATTCTCGCGATACGCCTTAACAACCTCTCTTCTTCCAGCCCGCCGGAGAGTATCTCGCCTGCAGAGAAAAAAGCAGTTTCATCACGATTCGTACCTATAAGCAGGGGAACATTGGCAGTTTGGCCTGAACTGGCAAGCTCGGCCAACGATGCATTATAGAGCCCTCCGTCTACTGTCGGCATGAACGCGAGCGGCATTGCACTATCATCTAACACCTCCAGGCTGAGTTGCTGATCGGCCTTAATGATCTCCTCAGGGGAGACTCTGACCCAGCTACTCGGTGACATATCTGCAGTGTCAACTCCGACCAACTCTGCTATTCTGAGCGCCCGTTTAGTTGCAAGCTCCATACTGATACTCGAAGGTGGCCCACTCTCGATAATGGCCTTATGAAACAGGCCGGATGCTTCTTTTGCGGCAAGTAACGCAACAACGCTCATCCCGCCGGCAGATTCGCCAAATATGGTTACGTTCGAGGGGTCGCCACCAAAAACGGATATTGTCTCTTGAATGAACTGCAGGGCTGCAATCTGATCCATAATACCCCAGTTCCCGCAATACTCTTTATCCTTATCGACAACACCGTCCGCACCTCCTGTACCCCTACTGCCACTCACTCCATCCACACCGAAACCATCACCCGTAGCCCAAGTAGACTTGAACCGTGGATGAGCCAGAAACCCAAACGAACCCAAGCGGTAGTTGATAGTGACTACAACTACATCACCGTTCCTGGCAAGGCGATCCCCACGATAGAGCAACTGGGCAGAACTTCCTGTAGAAAATCCTCCTCCGTGTATCCACACCATCACAGGACGCTTCGCTCCATCCGCGGCCGGCGTCCAGATATTCAAAGTAAGACAATTTTCATCCCATTCGGTAGGATCACCCAGTATACTCATTGCCGGAACAGGGTCAGGCTGGGGAGCTATAGGACCGAACTCGAAAGCATCAAATACCCCTGACCAGGAATAAGGCATTCTCGGCGGTATAAACCTCGACTCATTGGTCAAAGGGGCAGCATAGGGGATTCCCTTGAATGCCCACACGCCGTTCTCCCTACGGCCTCTTATCTTGCCAAAATTCGTCTGTACGGTATCTCCCTGCATATTACTTAGAAATACAGTATAATGGGTCTTCCGGCATAAATGTGGGTCAATTTCAAGAAAATGACGCTCACCTCGTCCAGATTCGGTGACATTGTTCATGCCACTCTGCTTTCAGTATGGCCTATAAGGCCATTGCCTACTAACTTAACGGAACCGCCCAGTTGCTTTTGCAACTGACTCGGATTTCTCCTGCCCGTGCCATTCACCGTAGCCCCTACGGCATAGAACAAGGCAGCTTGCTATACTCGGAAGTGTGAACAATCAGCGCAAAGAGAGAAGAAAGGGGGCAGTAATTTAATTCATGAAAGATGATATAACCGATATGCCGGTGGATACATCCACCGGCATAGAGCTTACAATAATCATCCCAGCCTACAATGAGGAAACTCGTCTTCCTGCAATGCTTGGCAGGCTACTGGAGGGATTCTCGAGCGGGCTATTTGATTACCTCTCTACTCAAGTTCTAGTAGTAGACGATGGGTCGCGAGACAATACTGCAAATGTTGCCAGATCATACCTACATGATCTCCCGTGGGCAGATGTCATCAGGTTGCCTGCAAATCGCGGAAAGGGGGCTGCCGTGCGCGCTGGAGTAACAAGGGCCAGAGGCAAAAGACTGGTTTTCATGGATGCAGATATGGCGTTTGACCCATTTGCCATTCCTGAGCTTATTGCAAGACTGGATCACTGCGACATAGCTATATCTTCAAGAACACACCCTCAATCAAAAAATATAGGAACATTTGCCGGTCGTACTATAGCAGGAAAAGCATTCAATCTCCTGGTCCGAAAAATGACTGGTATAGATTTTCTGGATACTCAATGTGGCTTTAAGGCATTCGATACCAAAGCTGCAAAGACGCTATTCTGCCTGTCCACTGTGGACCGTTTCTCATTTGACGTGGAGATACTCTGGATCGCAAAAGAGCTCGGTATGGTCATAGAGGAAGCTCCGGTAACTTGGCGACATATAAACGGCAGCCATATTAGCGCAATTACAGATCCACTCTCGATGCTACTGGATACGTACCGTATAAGGTCTCAACCCCCACAATCGCGTGGCCTACCTATTATCGTTATACGCCATATAGAGTCGCAGAAAGATACTACCGGAGACAAGCTGGCTGACATTACTGAATTACAAAAATCTATAACCAGTGCAATCAGGACAACCGACATAACCGTTGATTATGCAGGCGAGGTAGCAATCATAATGCCGCTAACCTCCGCCAGCGAACGAAGGGCTATGGAAAAATCATTAAGTAACCGTATCCCAGGCATCACCTGTAGCGAGTCTTGGGCAACAGTAGGTGAACTACTTGACAAAGGTATGGAGTGGAAAGCTACATCTGATAATCACGGCATAGTACTCAATGGTAGGAGTGCAGAAATTGGCGAAATTGCCACAAACCATCTGCAGTAGTACAACAAAGCAGGTTCCGATTGTCGCAATTTGCAAACGCCGCTGGGAACACCACCTGTCCGGCAGGCGCCTATAGCTGTTGGCTGGACAGGCTAATAAGCTTGGCTGGTGGCAATGACCCAAAAAAAGCGGTAACATCTTTACGTGGTTGCAAATAGGACATCAAGCAAGGAGACCAAGAGGTCGATAGACGATAGCAGTAGTGACAGCAGAACGCGGCAGCCGAGGAGACAAACTAAAACGTTGTCACTTGCTGATATCGATCAGACATCCGGTAGCGTTGAACATGATGATGGGTATGCCGATGGGGACGGGTATGTGAAGGATGCTGAGTACATAGGCGTGCAGGGCGGAGAACACATAGATGGGCACAACGGTAAGCGTGTCGGTAGACACATAGATGCAGATAGCACTGTCCAGGTTGCTTCCGATAGCGCCGATTCCGATACTGCCACTGCCGATACCAATAATACAGCTACGAGCCTTGTTCCGGTACCGCCTCTTTCCGATAACGACTACAACGAAGCAGGGAAAGAACCGGCTCACGACAAGGATAGGTTGGGTGATGTAGATGAGTGGGGACGATCCGAGCACATGCGGGAGATCACACGCCAACTTATGGATCCCTTCTACAACCACTGGTTCAGAGTAGAGTGGGAGGGGCTGGAGAAGATCCCCAAAGAAGGCGGAGCTCTACTCGTTGCAAACCACGCTGGAGCAATACCTCCCGATGCGCCTATAATAATGCACGGAGTAGAGAAGGAGCTCGGACGTCCGGTTTATGGCTTGGCTGATTACTGGTTCCGCACACTTCCAATTGTCAACGTCATGTGGTCACGTATGGGTGGTGTCACTGCCCATCCAGATAACGCTCTACGTATAATGAGAGACAATCAGCAGTTAGCCCTGGTGTTCCCCGAGGGAACAAAGGCGACTTCAAAATCATTTTCAGACCGATACCGCTTACGCCGTTTCGGCAGGGGCGGTTTCGTGGAAATAGCCATGAAAGCCGGAGTTCCTATCATCCCCTTGGCTGTTGTCGGGGCAGAGGAGGCGATGCCGATACTCTACAGGGTGCCCGGAATTGCCTCTGTCCTCAATCTGCCTTACTTCCCCATAACCGGCAACATGCTCGTGTTCGGTCCATTGCTGGGTCCGTTGGGATGGTTCCTGTACTTCCCTGTGAAGTTCAAAATAAAGGTGCTTGATCCTATATACTATGACGTGGAACCCGGACAGGAGCGCTATTCAAGGAGTTTCATCATGGAAGAGGCTGAACAGGTACGTACCCTCATCCAGGAGACTCTCTACGATATGCTAAGAGACAGAAAGAGTATCCTCAATGGGTAGAAGAGTTCTTATTACAGGAGTAGACAAATTCTGGGGGGGGAGGATTGCTCAGGCACTGGAGCAGGACCCCGACTTTGATGTCATCTTGGGCATGGGAACAAAGGAGCCGCAGGTAGCGCTGGAAAGGGCGGAGTTCGTCCGATCTGATCAGGCGTATTCGATCCTTTCCAGGATAGTAAAAGCCACCCATGTAGATACTATTATTCATACATTCGTCATAACAAACACTTCGGAGGCCAACTCACGGATACTTCATGAAACAAACGTCATAGGCACGATGAATCTGCTCGCAGCGGCTGGGCAACGAGGCAGTATGGTACGCCAGGTAGTGGTGAAGTCCTCCTCCAATGTATACGGTGCTACTGAAAATGACCCTGCGTGGTTCAGGGAAGAGACACCGCGCTCAAAGCCCGCACGATCGAGGCTGGAACGCTCACTACTTGATGTCGAGCAACTGGTCAAGGACTTCGCCGAGGATAATCCGGCAACTGTGGTCAGCATGGTTAGATGCGCAAACGTACTTGGCAGCGAAATCACCACACCGATCAGCGCCAATTTAGCAAAAGGTCTCGCACCCGTCATAGTAGGTTTTGACCCGCTCATGCAGTTTGTGCACGAGCAGGATGTAGTGGATTGCCTGCTGCATCTAACCAGAAAGAGGATACCCGGTCTATACAACCTGGCAGGAGACGAAAGGGTCCCGTGGAGTGAAGTAATCAATCTATGCGGAGCCAAAGTTGCACCTATACTTGCCTACGGGACTATGGATATAGCTTCGTTACTTGTTAAATTGAGGTTGATCCACTTTACACCCGAGATGGAACCCCTCCTCCGTTACGGCCGGGGTATCGACACTACCAGAATCAAACGAACTGGCTTTGAAATACAGCATACGACAGCCGGTACGGTAAGAGGTTTTATAAAGGCGGTGCGCCTGAAGAAAAACATAGGCAATGAACCCCAATCCTACATATATGAACAGGATATAGAACAGTTCTTTCGCCATTCTCCCGCTATTGTGAGAAACTGAGCATATGGGTTGCGAGGGTCATTGAGTTGCAAGGGTCATTGCAGGAGTATGGTGAGCATCGTTACGGGAAGTTGCAAGCATCGTTGCAGGAGTATGGTGAGCAAATAAAATAGTATGAGCACATGGACAGAATAGGCGTAGTAGATACCATGTTTGCCAGGGTAGACATGGGCAAAGAGGCAATTGACGAGCTGGCATCGCGTGACGGCTACGGTACAAAATTTGAGTTGGTGTACAGGACAGTTCCGGGCTTCAAGGATCTGGGCGTAGAGTGCAAGCGCATGATTGAAATTGATGGGTGCTCTATCGTAATAGCAATTGGCATGGCTGGGAGCGCCCCAATAGATCAAGTATGCGCACATGAAGCCAGCCAGGCAATAATGCTGGCGCAATTACTTACAAACACCCATGTCCTGGAAGTGTTCGTATATGAAAACGAATCAAACGACACCAAAGAACTTGCTGAGATATGCAAGCAGCGCGCCCGCAAACATGCTCACAATGCTTACTGGCTTCTTTACGAGCCCGATCAGCTTACCAGAAGGGCAGGCCAGGGTATCAGACAGGGGGCAGGTGATGCCGGTCCCCTGGTAGCCGATTAGGGCATAGTACTCCATTGCAACCTTTTGCACCGGCAGAATTGTATCCCGGTTGCTTACCCGGTGCTTAATGGTAACTTGGCCGTCGATTATAGCTCAAGTCCGTAATCCATCCGGCTATCCACAATTTCATGTCCCAGCTGGAGTTGCAACCTGGTCTGGCTGATCAGCCGCTCAAGGTCATTGGCCTCTACTCGCTGCCGTAGGGAGTTCTGCCGTAGGGAGTTCTGCCGTAGGGAGTCGCCCGTTCCCTGCCACTGATCGCTGCCAACTCTTGAATTGCCTACCTCCTGCCCACTGTCTCCTGCGCCTACAACTCCAAGCCACCGCTCACCATAGCTGTGAATAGCCTTGTATGCCTCTGACCATGCCGCCAAACAGTGCTCGTCCTCCGGCTGTGGGCCTATCCTGTCCAATAATCCCTGCAGGGCTCTTCCTCCTGATATTTGCCCGGTGGTCTCTACGGACATCCCCCTATATTGCATCCCTGCCGGCCACTCGTATCTTTCTCTGGCAACATCCCTGCTGTTCCTCATGGCAACTTCAATGGCAGATACTTCTATTCTCTCTTCCCGCACCCCTACGCCCCCTATTGCCGGCTCATTCCCCCTCCTCATCCCGTCCCCTCGATCCAACCCATTCCTCCTGCCCACCTCACTTTGGAGATTGTGACTCGCAAGTCCAATCACTGAATCTACCGCCCTGTTTATCTCCTCGCCCGGAGCACCGGCAACCAGTGCTGCGCTCCACGCTCGTACAACATCTCTACGACAAACTGGGCCATCTTTCTCTGCCAGGGTAGCGGCTACTTTATCGTAACTATGTAGTATCGCGTCAAAATGCTCCCCTTTGTCCATATAGCCTATTCCGAACACATTATCAAGCTGCACCGGACCCATTCCCAGGCTCATGGCACGATCACGCCATTGGCCAACCAGGTCATCTGCCGATATATCCAGATCTTTTTCACCACGGGTCGCCACTCCGGCAATATAACGAGCATTACTGGATGCACCAATACCCCTGGAGTCCAGATATTCTGCAATCTGTGCGGTTCGTGTAGAAAACTCAAGTATTACCTCCCTCGGAATGCCTTTTATATCAGCCCTACCGTTGACCGGCTGCTCCCAGTTCACGCCCAGCCTACTGCCAAGCTCGTAACGCAGAACTGTATGATACAGGGCATCCGCGGCGGCCCTATGGGCGTAAAGGCCGCGCCCATCGAGGGCAGACCAGCTCTTCTCTGGATCTGACCCCAAATTGGCCACCACACTATGTGTATGCAGGTGCGGATCGAGCGACCGGGCTGTCCGGTGCAGGAAATTCGCACCCACCATGCCCTCTACAGGCAATATCAGCTTTTCGTGACTCTCGGCAGTGCGCCTTACTGCCATGCCATGACATTCAAGATAATTCAATGCCGTAGACACCGCACGATCATGGCTGGCAATAGTGGCGGACGAAACCTCTTGGTCGCCGATGCCTGCCAACAGGCTGACCGACTTCGGAGCACAAAAGGTAAGATCAAAGCCCGGCACCTTTACCCTACCCTGGTTGGCTGATAGTACGTTGCCAGTTGCCGGATCGATGCCCGCTAAAATTGAGTACCATCTCTCCCTATCTACCGCTCCCTGCAGTTTCAGGAAAGATGAGCTTTCCATCCATTGACCGGCTGGCTCAATCTGCTTATTCCCGAGCACGCCAGTAGGAAGAAGGTAATAATCAGCTCTTCCATGACTGAGTTTTGAAATACGTAGCACCCTGACACCTCCAGGGTACATAGTAGCATATAATGTATTACTATGTTATTTCATGATATTACATTTTATAAAAAGTAATTACACATATAATATATAGTTTTATGTATTTTGGTGTCCTGCAAGCTTCCGCTGCCATGCTGCTGCTATATTGCATATATTGCGCTCGACAGCTACTTAGCACTATCTTGCGTACTGTACCTTTTCAGCGTACGAGCTGCACATTCCTTCCCCAGGTCGGCCAATTCCAGTGGATCCAGTAACTCTCCGTGGCCGGCCAACTGTATCAGCAACCTCTCCAAGAATACATTCCCGCTTGAGTACATGGTAACGATTGCATCATCGCCGTCTTGTGCCACCGACTCCAGCGGCAACGCCTCTACAATTGGCATCATCTCAGCATCTACCCTTAAGGTAACGACCGTTGCCTCGGAAGATGATTTTACAAACGTACTGGCAGCCGAGAACGGCTTTAGGGGTTGAAGGCCATGCAGTCCTTTGCACGCCCTGGTATCCAGAATGCTAGCCTCACGTATCCTGGATGCCCTGAACCTCCTGGGAGCATTGACCAGATGACAATATGCATCCAAATACCACTGTCCGGCAATCGAGGAGAGTGACACCGGGTCGAGTATGCGCCTGGATAGCTCGTCTTTGGATAACGAATAATAATCTATCTCAAGCTGTAAACCTTTCTCCAGCGCATCCCTGACAGTTTCAATAGATCCAGGCGGTTGCTCTAAATGAGCCTTTAATATTGCCAGATGACTTGACTCGCTATTTGCATTGCTGGCCATGCTGGAGTTACTTGAGCTACCTGGGGTGCTGGCATTTTCCAGTTTATTCACTATGCTGGAAACAATATTGTTATACTCTGTATCCAATAATTCCCTTATAACTCCTGCTCCCAGGATAAACTCAAGTGCGTCCCTTGCACCGACCCGACGTTCCCTCATGAGTTCCTGCCCAGGAGTTGCATAGACGACATCTCCATCTACGACTATCTCCAGCAAAGCGTCAGGAGTATAGGGAGGTACTCCGCAACATGCGGCCAGTTCCAAATCTGAGATGAGCTCATCAACATCTATATTGAATTTCTGCGCGAGCACATTTACATCCATGGTTCCCTTGACAGCCAATACCATCAGGATAGAGATCAGCCGGGTAAATTGAGGGCCTGATTTTTTGCGGGGACTCATTTCCTATCCTCTTTGGACTCTTCTATTCTATCGTAGTATGAACTATTGGATGAGCTGTAGGGCAAGTCATTGGGCGGGTCGGATGGACTCGGTGATGAGTCGTCATTAGGTCCATCTGGATAGCTGTGGGATGGGCCGTCGTCTGGTGCATTGGACGAGCTACCGTAGAGTGGGTCACCATGCGGGTCGCGGCGCGGGTTGCCACGGATAATGGATTTAAGCCTTTCAATCATGGCCTCCCGAACCTCTGGGGGAGAAAGTATCTCTGCATGATCACCAAGAGACAGAACCCACGAATAAAGTGCTTCCAGATTGGTAGCGTCAAGTGCAAACACTACTCCCCGTCTGTCGCTTGATTTAACCCTACCACTACCAAGATCAGCCTCTATCTCTGAAGCCAGCGGGTAATCTACAAGTACCTCGACTCTTACACTTTGGCTGCCACCAAGCGTCCAGATAGAATCTGCCCATTCTGATTCCAATAATGGTATATGGTAATCCGATGATGCTTCCGACGTCTTGATCACATCACCATCTATCCTGTCAATCCTATAGGTGCGCCACGCATCTCTATCCAGATCCCAAGAGAGAAGGTACCATCGACCGGCAACAAAACGCAGCATTCTGGGTAGCACCTTTCTGGGTGAACCCCTGTAGTGAAATGTAATAGGGTAATTACCTATTGCACTACGATATATTTGTTCAAGCAAATTACCTGTCGGCATACTGACAAAGAAATGAGCCAATGAGGGAGACATATAGCTACCTCTCTGAAATCTCGATGCAGCAAGTACCATATTTAGCACAAGGTGTTCATCTGCGGTAAAATCCAACCCATCCAGATAATCGTTCTCAATGCTATACCCCCACTGTGAATGGTCCTCGTATAGAGGCACGGTCTTAATCGCGATACCCCCTTCAGCAAGTATTTCCCTGTCTCTATCAAATGCCTGCCGTCTGGCATCACGGCCTGGAGGGTATCCGGGAACCTGGGTAGTTATATATTCCATCGTAAGGGGCATCCTGGCATTGGTGAGTAAAAGCGTGAGATTGAGTAGTCTCTCTTTGACACCGCTGGAAGCATAGGTGGGCGTACCATAGTCCTCTGGGTAGTTATCTTCCGGAGGCTTTCTGGAACGGATCAATTATAGCTCCTCATAGCAGCATCTACACCTTCCGATACAACTAACTCTATTGCTTCTACTGCCCTACTGATACCGCTGTCTATCAATTCCCTGTCGGCGCCTGTCGGTCGCGAGAGCACATACTTGGCTCCTGTCTCTCTGCTGGGCGGGCTCCCTATTCCTATCCGTACCCTAATGAAATCGCCGCTATGGAGATGATCCATAATTGATCTAATACCGTTATGCCCGGCAGCCCCACCACCCACGGTTATCTTGATTTTACCTGGCTCTATATCCATCTCATCGTGTACTACAACAAGCGACCTCATGTCATCCAACGGAAACATTTTCAATACGGATCTAGCTGAAACTCCGGACTCGTTCATATATACAAGGGGAATGGCCAACAGCACCACCCTGTCACCCCTGGTCGCTTTTGCCAAACTACAACCGGATGAACGATCTTTTTTAAAGTTAACCCCCAGCTTGCCAGCTAAAATACCGACAGTATCGCTTCCCACATTGTGCCTGGTTTTGCTGTACTCAGTACCTGGATTGCCCAAGCCAACCACGATTGCATCAGGGCGATAACCACTAATGTGTGGAGCCTGCTTGCGGTGACCTAAAATTCCCAAACTGCCTCAGGTGGCGTTTTCTGAGGAAGAATGATCTTCTTCCATGGAACCTTCAGCTGAACCGGATGCCTCTGTGGCTCCTCCTGCGGTCTGCTCATCTTCACCCTCCATGCCACGGACACCTCTGGGCAATGCTCCTGTGGCTACCGTGGTATCAAGATTACTCTCAATCTCTATACCACTTGGGATCTCTATGTCCGACACCTTTAACGATCCACCGGGTTGCAACGGAGATATGTCAAGCTCTACTGCATGAGGTATCTCTCCCGGTCGCGCCTTAATCGTTATACTGAAGAGCTGCTGATCCACCATACCGCCGGCCATCTGCAACTGGGATGAATGCCCTACCAGCGTAATAGGAACTTCCACGATAACTGATTTATTGGGATCGGTCACCTGAAAGTCCACATGTATAACGTTTCCCTTGACCGGATGACGCTGAATGACCTTGGCCATCGCCATATAAGATTTGCTGTCCACCTGTAGTGACAGCAATGCGTTTATGCCAGCTTCACCCTGCAACGCATTCCTCAATTCTTTGGCATCCATGTGTATCGAGCAGGATTCCATGCCTTTCCCGTAGAGTACCCCGGGGATCTTTCCTTCACGGCGTAACCGCCTGCTCTCTTTACTGCCCAACCGCCTGCCTGTCTCTGCTTTCAAATTTATATCAGCCATAGTTGTATAATTTTAGCATACATACCTAGGTGACTAGAAAATTATAAGCCGTATTATCTACTCCGCGGTAAGGTTCGTATCATCATTCCAATAGCAATGGCAGTAATGAGGCATCCTCCGAGTGTCCGGAACAGCAAAGTCGGCCAACTGGTATTTACAGTGCTAAGTTGTCTCCACCAAATATCTCAGATACAGATGCATCCAAAAATACCGCCTCTATGGCATCGGCTATAAGCTTGGCGACAGAAACTACATGAAGCTTGGGAATCATCTTCTCCTCTGGAATAGGCAGAGTATTGGTTACAATGACCTTGGATATGACAGACTTGTCCAGCCTTTCTGCAGCCGGATCAGATAGCACCGGATGTGTCGCCATCGCCCATACATCATTTGCCCCTCTATCTACCAACAACTCTGCTGCCGCGCAGATGGTTCCCGCCGTATCAATCATGTCGTCTACGATCACGCACCTTCGGCCATCTACGTCACCCACCACCTGCAGTGCCTCTACCTCATTCATCGATCCCTTTGGCCTGCGCTTGTGGACAACCGCCAAATCGGCGCCGAGATGTTGGCCGTAGCGCTCCGCCACCTTTACTCTTCCTGCATCTGGTGCAACAACTACCAAACCATCTCCATCCATCCGGTGAAGTTCTTCCTCGAGAACCGGCAGAGCAGTTAGGTGATCAAAGGGGATGTCAAAGAACCCCTGTATCTGGCCGGAGTGAAGGTCGACGCTGACCACCCTGTCGGCGCCGGCAACCTGTAACATATCAGCAACAAGTTTGGCCGTGATCGGTTCACGTCCTGTCGCCTTACGATCCTGTCGCGAGTAGCCGTAATACGGGCAAATAGCGGTGATTCTCTTGGCAGATGCACGCTTGGCTGCGTCTATCATAATCAACTGCTCCATCAGGGAGTCATTTACATTACGGCTGTGCGTCTGGATTATAAATACATCGGTACCACGCATAGACGAATCGTAGCGACAATGCATCTCACCATTGGCGAATTCCCGTAAATGTGCCTCCGACAAAATAACCTTCATGTACTCTGCCACTTCTTCTGATAGCGACATATGCGAACGACCACTGACCAATGCAAGTTTACGATGAGAAAGTAATTCCACACCGAAGAGAATAGCAAAGAATAGAGGGGTTTGCTTGTTTAAACGTACATAGCCTGTATGGCCACCAGGCAAAATATCTGTAATAGATATAATCCCTACAGAGCCAGGGATAAAGACCGGAAGTGCTGGAATCAGGATAGCGGAGATGAAAGTGCTGGAACTACCACTTTTTGCGTTAATGCTACTCTCCATATTACCGGCAATACGCCTCGCATGAATACATCGAATAGTAGTTGTATTGTGATTATTTGCTATATGATAATAAGGACGTATGTTTTTACGTTATAAAGATTTGATAATATAAATTATGCCCTAAATCTCTCTCAGGGAGGTTGCCAGCAAGGTTGTCAGATAGGTGAGTATGTAAAGATTACTACATGCGTTACAGACAATATAAAGATATTTATGCTGGTAAAGAGTATAGAAGTAAATTGATACAGACTGATAACTCAATCAATAATGAGATAATTAGGGTAATTAGATTGGTCCATTATCGATTGGTACAAAGGATTTGCACCAAGTATCCAAGATTGCTATTATACATCAATTGTTACGGGGTGCGCGTATTTGCATGGATGTTTGGCGAATCGCTATTTGGCGAAGTACCAAGGGTGCCATCCTATGTAAATACGTCTGTATGCCCGCTACATAATGTGGTGGCGGGGTTCGTTGAACTTGCCGGTCTCGGCGGTAGTGACCGGCAGGTTCTCCATAGCGGATCTCGCATTGCCATAAAAGTAATTAACGGCGAATTGAGTAGGTAAAGGCGGAAAAATCTATATGATGCTGCATTCGGCGGTAAAAAGACTCTATGTCCATGCGCAACAACGGCGGTTATTCGTGATGCGTAACGTACGACGAGTACGGCCATGGGCTGCACGCTACTTGAGGACTGCACGGGCTGCACGCTTGCGCACTGCTACGGCTACTATGATGTCGCTGGCTGTGCTGCTGGCGGCATGTGGACAGAGCGCATCGCACAAAGACAACCCTGCCGTGCACCGACATAGAGACGCCAACAGTACCGAGACTGTTAGACCTCTCTCAAGTATATCGGTCAGCTCGGTGAATACATCTATACCTGGATTCCAAAACCTGGTAGCAGTACAAGGTCCGGAGGCTGAAGCCGCCCTAAGCGCGTGGTATGCAAAATGGATAGCTTTCGACCAGGCAATGCGCACCATGGATTGGAACTATCCACCATTCGTTAGATACGAGGGATCTGCACAACTGGCCAGTACACAAAAGTGGATGCAAAACGCCAAAGCAAGAGGATACATCGGGGTCGGCAATAACCAGATCGTGTGGGCAATGGTCACCTCAATCAGCAGCAAAAAGCTAACGTCCGGCCCTAATGGTGGTGCATTGCCTCAAAATAACCCCCTCGCATCCACAGTAGTTACAAGTGCAGTCGTAAAGGCCTGTATTGCCGCAGGTCAGACACCTGTAAAGGCAACCACCGGCAAACCAATGCCTGGATTCGGTTTGGGCGTAGTTGCAGAGTATATAACTTCAACGATGATACAGGAAGGCAATCAACCATGGGAAGACTTAATAGATCGCGCAACAGAAAGGAATACAAAACAATGCGAAAAGTAATATTATGGATTATCACGACTATACTGGTGGTGATACTGGCGGCAGCGCACTCGCCGGTTGCCGTAGCGGCCACTGCGTCTGGCAGCACCCAGGGAACTGCCGGGGCCACAGAGACCAAAGGAAAGACAATCAACGTAAATACGTCATCCACGACGACCGCACCGGGCGCACCTGGATCCACCACCACATCGACCACCACGTCTACAACAAACCCCTCAAATATAAAGTGCATTGCTACAGATGAGCAACCGGCTACGCAGGGCGGAGTACAGGGAACAGAGGAAATCGTAGTTTGTGCTACACCTGGAGGACAGGTGACCAGTGAGTGGCCGCAATTTGTCCCTTCGACCATCGTAAGCCAGCAGCCATCAGTGCCACCTCAGGTAGTAGGAGAGGATGCCGCCTCCAGTATCACGTTGCCAAACCCGGCAATCGGCATCAATCCAACCATGTATGGGGTAATCAACCTACCGATATGGCTCTGGATAGATCCCTCCATATGGCATTCTTACAGTGCATCTGCAAGTGCGGGTAAGGTGAGTGCAACTGCTACAGCAACCCCTGTCTCTGTTACCTGGTCAATGGGAAATGGGCAGGAAGTTGATTGCAGTAACGCAGGCACGCCGTATAACCCAGAGATCCCCGCATCGCAGCAGAGCACAAGCTGCTCATACATCTATCGCATGCTGCCCGGTGGCGGACAATCAGATATTGGCGGCAATCCTGCAGGGACAACGACAATCCAGGCAACTATTGAGTGGGATGTTTATTGGAGTTCATCGGGGGTAAGCGGTGGTGGAGAGTTGTCTCCGCTGACGACTACTGCAACCATGCAGTACCAAGTGGAACAGATCGAATCGGTCATAGGAGGATAAAATGAATGCGCTAAGAAATACCCTTGTACGGCCAGTTAATGAATCCAGGACAACTGAGGCAAATGCACTCAGACTCAAGCCAACGAGATCCAACAGAAGACCGGCTCTGGCGGTAGCATCCGCTCTGATCATTGTCGTCAGTGGAGTACTATTTGCATCTCTGTATGCAAATGCAAGCGACAAGACTGCAGTCCTGGAGATCGTACACACAGTTCCAGCCGGAAGCCAGATAACGGTAAGCGCACTGAAAAGCGTCGACATGTCTATGAATGCGCAGGAAAGCACAGTACCGGCTTCGGCTGCCCCTTCAATTATTGGTAAGTCTGCATCAGTTACAATTCCTGCAGGCAGCATATTGAACCGCGCAGATGTAACCTCAAGTTGGCAGCCACCTGCGGGTGAATCGCTTGTTGGAGTAGGGCTACGGCAAAGCCAGCAACCGGCATCAGGCGTACAACCGGGAGAGTACGTCGACGTAGTGTTGACGGGAGCGCCAGGGGCGGCGTTTCAAGCAAGCGGGCAGCCTACGGTGGGAGGAAACACAGTGACGAATTCGGCTACAACCAGTAGCGTTGGCAGCACCGGGACGACCCCAGGTACAGCCGGTGGCATGGGAACGGGTACTGCAAACACGGGTGCGGGTACTACCACGCCTGGCATGCCAGCCACGCCCTCGACATCGAGTGCATCAAACTCCCTTGGCCAGTTACCGGCAGTGCCGGGAGATGTTCTCGCCTCAGGGGTAAGAGTAATGGCCGTGACCCAGGGATCGCAATCTTCACAGACCTCAAAAGTACTGGTATCACTTTTGGTACCTTCTGCACTGGCCCCGGAGATAGCATATGCTTCGGCGGCAGGGCAGGTAGCCGTCACGGTAGTAAGACCGGTGACAAACTGATGAGAACCATAGCCCTCTTCTCCATAAAAGGTTCTCCCGGTGTGACGACTCTGGCATGTGGGATTGGAGCAGTATGGCCTACGGATCGTAGGGTGGTCATTATGGAGGCAGACCCAGCCGGAGGTGATCTCTGTACTCGATTCCTGCTACCAGATTCACCGGGATTAATGACTCTTGCGCTCTCTGCGAGGGGCAATAATAGCGGCATATTAGATATCGATCAGCACGTACAAGTCCTGCCGGGAGGTCTGGAGGTACTGATAGGTCCCCCTAACAGTGATGCAGCTCTTTCGTTGGATAGGGAGGTGGTTGCACTCAGCCAACTGATAGCCATATCTACCAACGATATAGATCTTATTATTGACTGTGGGCGAGTATCTCCTGCCCTGCAAAGCCAGATGGCCATATTGGAACGTGCTGATATTGCTATTATGGTCTCTCCACTTGATGCAAGAGTGGTAACTCATGCCGAAAGCATGATTACTCGTATAAATACCGCACGAAATCGTTGGCAGGGAGAACCACCCGTAAAAGTTGTGATGTGCGGGAGTGGAGGAGCCAAGCCCAGGGAACTGGCGGATGCCCTTGAAGCAGAGCTGATCGGCTCAATGCCGGTAGATAATCAGGGCGCCGCGGTGGCATGTGGCTACCCGGGGAGTACCGCCACATTTGCAAAGTCACAATTTATAAAAGCTTCTGCAACCATTGCGTACGAAATGGTCAATAATCTCGAAACGATTGACAGAAATATTATCCCGGAAAGCACAGACATGAGTTTGCTCCCCGGCGATCCGGCAGAAGACAGTAGCAATGTACCCACCGCGATTAGGTCAGCATGACAGATATACAAGCTCGCGCATTTCAGGACAGGAAAGATACCACAGATATCCTTGGTAAAAAGACCACAGGAACTGTGGACATGGCTCAACGTGGCGACTTGGTACAAAAGATCCGCGCCGAGGCAGCGGAAGACATTGCCATAGAAGAGTCCACCGGCCTTGATATAGAAGATCGTAAGGAGCTTGCGCGCAGTATTGCACTGGCACGGTTAAGGTCGGTATCTGCTCAGAGAATAGCCAGTGGGCTGGATCCACTGGGTACCGACGAAGAGCAGCAAATGGCTCAGGAGGTACTCGACTCCCTCTTTGGGCTCGGGAGATTGCAGGCGTTGGTAGAGGACAAACGCATCGAGAACATAGACGTAAATGGCTACGATACCGTCTGGGTAACCCGTGAAGACGGCAGCAAAATACTCTACCCTCCGATCGCATCAAGCAACGACGAGCTCATATCGATCATACAGAATGCAGCTGCACGATTGGGTCATGCAGAAAGGCGTTTTGATACCGCCCATCCAGAGCTGGATCTACGCCTGCCGGGCGGAAGCAGATTATCTGCCCTAATGTCTGTTACCAGACATCCGGTATTATCGATTCGCCGTCACCGGTTTATAGGGATGACCCTGGACGACCTGGTGGAACGAGGTACGCTCAGCGAGGGACTGGCATCTTTTCTGAGTGCTGCCGTACGGGCAAGAAAGAACCTGATCATAGCCGGAGCAATGAACTCAGGCAAAACTACTCTAATGCGAGCATTATGCAATGAGATACCTCCACGAGAACGAATCGTTACCATCGAACAAGCGTTCGAACTCGCTCTGGACACGATGCCGGATCGCTACCCCGACCTGATTGCGATGGAAGCCAGACAGGCAAACGCTGAGGGAGCCGGAGAAATTACGGTGAGCAGGCTGGTAAGGAGAAGTCTGCGAATGAACGCTGACCGAGTAATAGTCGGAGAAGTTCTTGGAGACGAGATAATTCCAATGCTGAATGCCATGAGTCAGGGAAGGTCGGGTTCAATGTGCACAATACACGCCGACTCGTCTGAGGGTGTGTTCAGAAGGATAGCATCCTATGCGATACAAGCACAGGAACGTCTGCCCGTAGAAGCTACCAATCTCCTCATAGCGGGCGCCATCCATTTTGTAATCTTTCTGGATGTATCTCTTGACAATCATGATGACGAAGAAAACATCAACAACTGCTACAGCAATGATGCCAGCAACAGAGATTATTGCAACGAACCCCATGAGGGCCACTACACAGACAGCAAAATAGGCGCCATGCCGACAGGGCTAAATGAATGGCAAAACGATCTTCATGGCCATAGAGGCGAAGAACGATTAAACCGAGATTGGCCACACTTCAGGGCAGCCAAGCGGCAAAGATTTGTCTCCTCTGTACGCGAGATTATCGATGCAGAAGGTGTCCAGGTTATTTCCAACGAAATATTCAAACCCGGTTACGATAGGCGTGCTGCAGAGGGCGCTCCATTACGAGCTCAGACATTGGATGAACTGGTCGAACATGGTTATGACCCCACACTCAATGCGACCGGAGGTATAGACCAATGACGTTACTGATGCTAATTAGCCTGGTGGGCATGCTGCTGGGTACCGCCGGGCTACTTGTCTACATAAGCAGGAACTCATTTCTTCCAGATACCTGGTCAGCTAAAGCCCGAATCAGGCATTCCACCCAAGAGGACAACCATAACAACAGCGACTATTCCAGTCATAGAGAAGGCATCTTGAACATACATGACCTTAGAGGAAAGATTCTCTTATCGTCGCTTGGTGTGCTTATAGTAATTGCCATTACACGATGGCCGGTAGCCGGTCTGCTGGCATTCTGCGCTGGCCTGGGCATACCCGCAGTCATTAGCGCAACAAAAAGCTCACTGGATGGAGGAAAGGTCGAAGCTATTGCAGGCTGGACCGAGCTATTGCGCGATAGCCTGGCTTCATCCTCGGGACTACTGCAGGCAATTATGTCGACCGCTCAGATAGCCCCACAACCAATCAGACCGGCGCTGCAACGCATGACCTCCCGCTTGTCAAGTGGGATGCCTCTTGCCACAGCTATAACCAGGCTTGGAAAAGAGCTTGATGATGCCAGCGGTGATATCGTCGTGTGCGCACTACTGCTTGCTGCCAGCGCGAGGACACAAAAATTGTCAGATCTACTTGGGGAGTTGGCCGCTTCAATGCGCGAAGAGGTAGCGATACGAATGCGCATAGAGGCAAGCCGCGCTTCTGCAAAGAGCAGCGTCAGGACGGTAGTGATCTTTTCGGTGGTGTTTTTCATAGGCTTGCTGCTACTTGCACATTCATATCTTGCTCCATTTGGTTCCACGACCGGCCAACTGGTACTACTCTGCGTCGGAGGATGCTATGGGTTAGGAGTATGGCTAATGCTTAAAATGGACAAACCTCCCACTCCTATCAGGCTACTCGGTAATGGCTCTTCGGCAGATGCCGACTCGCTTAATGGTGCCCAGCTATGACAGAAGCTTTATTGCTGGGGATATTGATAGGAGTAGGCATTATAATGGCAGCGGTTTCACTGCGTGCCCCGGCAACCAGGACTATACCAGCTGGCAGGACAACAGGTGCAAAAAGCGAACCTGTCGGAGTTACAGGTAATCGAACTTATGCCGATTCATCATCTACACAACCATTTTCTGCCATAAAAAATAGCGAGCGCAGTATGCTACTTGACGTAGCCAATCGTATCCATTTTTTCTCGAACGCTACACTATCTATATCAGAGTATATATCATCATCAGATAGACTTAATTCATACCTAAACACAGCTCTGTTAATCACCGGCATACCGCTACAGAGCATATGCGCAGAGTCTCTATTTAGCGCTATCGCTGGTTTGGTAATAATTCCCCTACTGATGACCGTCCTCTATGCAGCAGGGATACACATACCGATCACTATTATCCTGTTGCTTGGAATAGCCGGAGCGCTCACGGGCGCCGGCATGCCAATACTCGAAGTTATATCAAAGGCTCGCGAGATGAGAGACGTTGCACGCAGAGCAGTCAGCTCATACATCGACCTGGTAGTGCTCTGCCTTGCGGGGGGCATGGGAATAGAGGGAGCACTATTTGCAGCAGCGGGAGTCGGTGACAACTGGTTTTATGAGCGGATACGCCACACACTGCGTATTGCCAGAAGATCAGGAGGATCAATGTGGGAACATATCGGGATACTTGGTGAAGAGCTGGACCTGCCTGAATTGAAGGAGCTGGCAGTGGCGGTCGGCCTCGCCAGCAACGAGGGGGCACGCGTTAAGGCAACGCTATCAGCCAAGGCTGCATCCATCAGAAAAAGGGAACTGGCAGAATCTGAAATGAAGGCAAATCGAGCTACGGAACGTCTCTTTCTCCCCAGCATGCTATTGCTGTTGGGATTTTTAATCTTTATAGGATATCCAGCTACTACGAGGATACTTGGGGGGCTATAAAACCACGATCTCTTTATATGGAGAACAATAAGTACCGACAAGATAGAAAGGAAAGATAATATGATAACAAATATACGTGCAATATGGGGAATGGCCAGAGTGATGCTTCATTCCAGGCTGGAGAGGAGCGAGGCAGGAAGTGTCGTTGAGAAGGTAATTCTTACAGCGATATTTGCTGCATTGGCGCTTGCCGTAGGGGCGATTATAGTCGCTAAGGTGACCGCCAAGGCGAACTCGATCAACCTGAACTAAAGAGGAACAACGATTGACAAGCACTAGATCGTGGAACGAAGTTGGGTCGACCGTAGTGGAGGCAGTAATTGTCATACCGGCATTCATGCTTCTCCTGCTGGTGGTCTGCCAGGCGGTACTATGGGCGGAAGCGTCTCAAACCGTACAGACTGCCGCCGCGTCAGGTGACCAGATCGCCTGTGAGTATGGTGGCAGCCTGTCCGGAGGAATATCGTCTGCCGAGTCAATGCTAACGGCTCACTCTTCCGGGCTGGTCCATAACGGATCTGTAACAGGAAACCTCTTGCCAGCCAGTATGGCTGAGATCAAGGTATCGGGCATGGCTGAATCGATCATCCCAGGAATGCACTTTCCTGTGGATGCTGTGCGGATCGGCCCACAACAACGTTACAGGATTTCAGGATGACAGCCAAGCCAAGCAAACGGGGATCTATGACTGTGGGGAAGCATGATACCGACTTGGAATGGTGCGGCGTGGCTAGAGAACGCGGGTCAAAAGCCGTAGAGGGCAGGTTAACTGGAGGACGCAGGTTCATGACCGGAGGCAGCAGGCATGAAGCTGTGTACCGCAGATCAAAAACCACAGAGCGCGGATCTATGACTGTGGAGTTGGTAGTGCTGACGCCGGTACTGGTGCTATTTATGTTGATAGCGGTATCCTTTGGCAGGGTCGAAAGAGCCCGCCAGGAAGTGGTTGCCGCTGCCCGGGCAGGCGCCGAAGCAGCTTCAGTCATGCCATCTGCCGGACAGGCTGGAGTGGCAGCCAGTGAAGCCGCTGTTCCATC
The DNA here is from genome assembly GCA_021846515.1 of Actinomycetes bacterium. Classification (GTDB taxonomy): domain Bacteria; phylum Actinomycetota; class Acidimicrobiia; order Acidimicrobiales; family JAMCPL01; genus JAMCPL01. The sequence goes on along the minus strand of JAJZWU010000003.1, from coordinate 41,048 downwards.
CGTATTCGGCCAACAGTTTACCTGCCATCCTTTTGAGGTAAGTACCAATACCTCCGACTTTCGGCCGGGAGGAAGCGTGGCTGTAAGCGTATCATGTTCGGTTAATTTATCGGATCTGCTGGTACCGGGATTCCCCGGATCGGTAAACATAAGCGCTTCCAGAAGTGCTCCCGTGGACCCCTACCGCGTCGTGCAGGGAAGATAAGAGAGCCTGATGAATAAGTATCATCGTGAGTCGGGATCACTCACAGTCTTTGTAGCTGTTATATCGCTGGCGCTGTTCATAATGGTAGGTCTGGTAGTGGATGGAGGATCCGCTCTTGCCGCAGACAGGTCTGCCTACAGTGCAGCAGAGCAGGCAGCACGGGCAGGGGCTGGGCAAATCTCAGTAAGCCAGCTCAGGTCAAAAGGCGTAGTTGTACTAAATGACAGCAGGGCTGTAAGTGCAGCTTTATCCTACGCCACAGCAGCTGGGTTTCCGGCAACAGCTTACGTTAGTGGTAATACAGTTATAGTACATATATCCTATTATAAACCTACTGCGATTATATCGTTGATTGGTATAGACAGTCTACATATAACAGCAACAGCCAGTGCACAAAATGTCGAAGGATCAGGAGGAGTGTGATTAGATTGAACACCACGAACAAACCAGCAACTGGATCATTGGCCGGGTCATCTACCAAACCGTCCGGCATTATAGCGGCTCTCTCATTTGCCGGCCTACTCACCCTGCTCGTAGCCGTACCAATCGTACTGATCACAGTCGGTGGTCTGCCAAGTATACCAGAAATTATCCATGCCATTATGAACCCGGGTAAGCTACTCCATGCATTACATGCATCAGTACCAGGAATCGTTGTTCTTCGTATTTTTGAAGTGGCCTGCTGGCTGGGGTGGTTGTGGTTTACGGGATGTGTCGTAACCGAGATACTCGCGAGAATAACACACAGGACTGCAAAACAGGTACCAGGTAGCCGTACAATGCAAGCATTTGTAGCTTGCCTGATAGGACTCTCAATGGGGATACTGCCACTGGCGAGGCATGCCGATACCGGTAGGGTCATCCGTCTCCATGCCCTACGGCCATCTGAGATAACTTGTTTATTCCAGGATACAGGCTCACGTCCCGAACCAGTAAATGCTGCATCCAACAGTGATTTCGCCGGCAGCTCAGGTGATCTGCATAGCAAGCCCACAGACGATAAAGCTGGTGCACATAAAAATGATCAAATGGAAGTGCCTAAGAAAAAATACAGGGAGTCCGTAAAATCAAGCCATACGCCAGACAATGCAAATCATGCCTACAATGAGGCTACCTACGACAATGATATATGCAATGAGGATAATCAGGCGAGCAATTTTGCAGGAAACCATTACACCGATACATCTACGAGGAACCTTTCCATTGAATTGACCTATGACACTATGAACAATTTGCCATCTGAAGATATTGCCAGTATCACCAATAAATCCCCTATACATACATACACAGTGTTGCCTGGAGATTCCCTATGGTCAATAGCCAAAAAAGAACTCGGCTCCGGAACCAGGTGGAGGGAGATAGCATCTCTGAACGAAGGCCGTCTACAGCCCGATGGAGAGATCTTTGGCCAATCCAAGTGGGTTCTCCCTGGGTGGGAGTTGGTTATACCGGCAAGCGGCGACATTAGCGGTAGTCAGGGCATGCCAACATGGCTGAATGGCAGCCATGAAGCATCCAAACGCAGAACTGCCCCCGGCAAAGCTACTCTCGGCCGAACTACCCTCGACAGAACTACCTCGCCCTCCTCGCCTGCTCCTGTAGTGTCGGCAGCACCCGCCGACACTACGCCCACCGAAGCGGCAGCACCCACTAGGCCGCCCGTAGCACCGGCCGAACCACCGGTTGTACCGGCCGAACCACCCACTTCCAGGCCGCCCATCCAGCCCCCTGGTGGCATACGCGACATCGGACTAAGCAGCATAGGTGCTACTGTTCTATTTTCCCTGGATAGAAGACGCCGCGTACAGGGAAGATACCGCAACACTGGCTTTACCGTACGGCTTCCTGCTGGTGAGCTGACCGACTATGAAAGACATCTAAGAATATCCGCAGATGCTGATTCAATGGAGTGGGTACGCACAGCGGTACGCTCAATAATGTCAATATCGCTGAAGGAACATGGTATCCAAGTGGCTCCACATATTATACGTTTATGCGCAGATAGGGTCGATGTCGCACTGGATGACAGCTCTGCAACTACGTTATTACCAGTCATGCCGTCAATCTTCAAGGAGATAGCAGCTCAAAAAAGATCCGGCCAAGACAACACAACATCGCAAGATTCCGACCGCACGGAGGATGGGGTTAGCATAGTGTGGGATGGTGGGGAATGGCAAGATTCCGACCGCACAGAGGATGCCAGTATAGCAGTAAGCAGCTACCATATCAAACCATACCACTGGTGGTCGCTTCCCAGGAGTGAAGCCGTGAGAGCACGCCTAATAAATGACCCATGGTATGCTCAGGTACGAGATCTGGACGAAGCATTCGTAACGGTAGGCAGAGACAATGAGGGCATAATTATGATTGATCTGGGAGCGATTGGTTCAATTAACTTGGACACGGATCAAGAAACAAGTAACTGCATGTTGGCTTCCCTGGCTATCGAACTGGCTACAGCACCATGGACTATATACGGCAATATCCTTACTGCCGGATTGCCGCATCTCGATGGATTTAATGAACGCATTAAAGAGGTGGAATCATTACCTCTCGCCATACCTCAATTCGCCCGGATAGTATCTCGACGGCATCGCACAGAGGACAGCAGGGAAAGTAGTGGAGATGACAGAAACAGTGTGTTCGGCTATTCAAGGCACGGCGCCCGGATGGGCGATCTAGCCTACTCCAATCGTGGAAAGACTGTAGTACTCGTTTCATCGGAGCAGGCATCCAAGTATAGAGAATCATGTGTCGCGCTTGCATCATTGGTAGGTGACGGCAACGACGGCTTGAGTGCTGTAATAGGAGATATCGTGCCAAACGCTCGCAGCGCAGTTAGATGGACAAGCGAGAAAAACGATGGAGAGCTACTCATCCCCGGCAATCATATCCTGCTAAATGATATTGCCTCTATCACCAGTAAAGACGTAGATGGTATTACGGCATTGTTGAATACAGCTCAAAACCTGGATGGGGATAGGCTGCCCGAACAACATTTCAACCCAGGTCATACAGGTACAAATCACCAATCAGACAACACCCAAACGCTGCCTTCCGGCAATAACCGGATAGAGATATGCCTACTTGGTGAAGCCAGAGTATATGGGCTGCAACGGCCATTTACCAGGTCATGGGCTCTTGATTTGATAGCCTACCTGGCAATTCACTCAGAAGGCGCCAGTTCCGGCCAGTGGGCAACCGCTCTCTGGCCAGACAGGTTAATGGCGCAATCCACACTGCACTCCATAGCGTCAGATGCCAGGCGCGCACTTGGCCTCTCTCCGGACGGTGAAGAGTACCTACCGAAATCACATGGGAGGTTGGCCCTGCACCCCTCGGTGATATGCGATGTGCATGCGTTATCCATCCTCTCCCGGTCACCCAATGCCGCAGATTGGAGAGCTGGACTGGAATTGATAAGAGATAAGCCATTGCAGGGGCTCAAGTCATACGACTGGGCGCTAATGGATGGCACCCTGGCCTACCTGGAGTCAGAGGTGGTCGATCTGGCGCTTAAATATGCTGAGCATTGCCTTGACAATGGGGATGGGTCAGGCGCTGCATGGGCAGCACGTAAGGGACTTCTCGTCAGTCAATACGATGAGAGGTTGTATCGGATACTGATGCGTTCTGCAGATATTGCCGGTAACCCTTCGGGGGTAGACAAAGCTATGCGTGAGCTGATACATCTGGTTGCAGAAGATCTGGAGCCCTACGACTCAGTACATCCCGACACGATTGAGCTGTACAAGTCGCTCGCTCGGCATAAAGCTACAGCAGTCATGGTTTGAGATGTTGTGCTTTGACGATATCCAAGTACAAGACCCTTCCGCAAGGAAGTGGCCAAGGCTGTGACTGTCAGCACATCCGAGTAGAATACATTATGCAACGTACTGATAATGGTGGAATAGCTCTATGGGTAGCTGTATCATCGGTGCTGCTGGGCGGAATCGTCTTCATCTTACCGGTAGCAGTTTTGTTTGCCGCCCTAGTAGGAGGAGGAGGCACTTCCGGTAAGGCAGGACAACCACCTCACCAATGGATTGTACTGAGCCAGGCAGCCGCACTCACCTGCAAGGCGCCAACCAATACCAGCCCGGCTTTGGCTCCTGTTCTGCTCGCTATAGGTAATGTGGAAAGCTCCTTTGGGCAATCTATCCTACCGGGAGTACACTCTGGACACAACAGTGCGGGGGCAGAAGGTCCGATGCAGTTCCTCCCTTCCACATTTGCTTACTACGATCATCCAGTACCGGCAGACACCTCAATGACACCATTCCAGCCGGCAAGCCAAGGTCTCCCGGGAGGAATAGGCATAGGCATACCGCAGCCAGAAAGTCCCTACAACGTAATAGATGCCATCTATGCGGCAGCCAGGCTACTCTGCTCTGATGGATACGCAGCAGGATTGCCGGAACTTGCCATATATGCATATAACCACTCTGCTCGATATGTCAATGAGGTGTTGGCTATCGCCCAAACGTTTGCAAAATCATACCATATGTGAAATCCCGAAAATATGTCCTTCCAGCAAGGTAACCGGCAAGGAGTACGGCAATGTGCAAAGAGGATAATACCTATGTAGTCATGAATGGTTACCTCTACTGGTATCTATAGCCATTACAGGCTACCGATTAGCGGTGTCTCGGCATTCTGCAACGTGGCAGCCTGTTTGGATATAACGCTAAGAGATAGATAGTTAAGAAATAGACAACAAAAGGAGAAAGTAGAAATGACAAATAGCACTGCATTGGTTGGGAACCTAACTCGTGATCCCGAGATACGCTATACGCGAGACGGGCAGGCGGCTGCCAACTTTGGGCTGGCGGTTACAAGAAGATGGAAATCACGAACCAGCGACGAATGGGAAGAAGCGACCTCGTTCTTCGATATAGTTTGTTGGCGAGAGCTGGCTGAGAATGTAGCGTTGAGCCTATCGAAGGGCATGCGCGTCATAGTCACCGGCAGGATGGAGCAACGCACATGGGAGAACGACGAGGGCGACAGGAGGTACAAGGTCGAAGTAATCGCAGAAGAGGTAGGCCCTTCGCTCAGGTTTGCAACCGCAGAAGTACTTCGTATAGACAGGTTGGAGCAATCCTACCAGGACGACAACGAAGTAATTGAGGATGATATATCTTCACCTGATGTAGTTGAATCGGGAAGCAATACCTCCACGGCCTCCGGGACGCAAGAGGATAAGACTTTGGGATCAACGAAGGGATCAGCAAGAAAGCCAAGGAAGCCATCTACCGAGATGCAGAGTGAAGACGATACTGTCATGTTGGAAGGTGCGTCGAAATGAATTGTGCCGCTACTGCTGCACTACTGGCCAGTGCACCTGAATTGCGTAATGCCCATAAGGTCGATGCGAATGATAGATCGGATGTGGTTGCAACCAATGTGCATCAAATAGGCATACATGATCCGTTGCCAGATGGCGTAACCAGGGTACGTTTTGCCAGCATGGTACTGCTGGACAAGCAGGAGGCGTTTGAGGCGTGCTCGATAATAGCATCAGCCAGGGATAGGCTGGCAACAATTGGCTACGTAGACGAGGCAGAGGAGCTGGCAAACTTATTTGCCATTTTGGAAAGCAGGTTGCTATGTAGCGCCCATTGAACAATACCCAGAACCAGTAACTTGAGGATGTGTATCAGCAAGTTGCCGGTAGGGAATTGGCCAGGAGGTTCGGCTGAGAATAGCTGGCGAGACCACATGGAGTGCATGGGTGCATCTGGACTCGCCAGCCTCAGCTGCCAAACGGACAGTAGGCGGCACTTTAATAGTGCGTTCCGTGCTGTGTGTGCTCCATGGTATGTGCGTTCCGTGCTGTGTATACTCCATGGTGCATGGATGCCATTATCAGCGGATGCACTGGAGCCGTACTTAATCGTATACTCCATGGTGCATGGATGCCAGAGTGAGTAAATCAAAAACATATACGTCCAGCGAATCGCAAGCAATGAACAGATAGGATGCGGTTAACCGCAACGGACAAGAGTAGGTTAAGGATAATATGAAAATCAACAAATGTGTTATACTGAGAGTGTGGGTTTAGTGCATCAGCTAATAGGGCTATTCGTAGCAGTAGCCATGCTTATGTTTGCAGGATGGCGTGCCGTATCCTCTCTTGATGCCAAGATTGACGGAGTAAAGAAAGAACTCAAGGCTGATATCAACAAGCTGGATGCGAAGTTCGAAGAAAAGATAGACAACCTCGACAAGAAGTTCGAGAGGAAGTTTGACGAGCTGGATGCGAAGTTCGAAGAAAAGATAGACAACCTCGACAAGAAGTTCGAGAGGAAGTTTGACGAGCTGGATGCGAAGTTCGAAGAAAAGATAGACAACCTCGACAAGAAGTTCGAGAGGAAGTTTGACGAGCTGGATGCGAAACTTGACAGCAAAACCGACAGCCTCGATATGAGGCTTGACGATCAAACCGACGAACTGGGTACGAAGTTAGAAGATAAATTTGACAAGCTGGATGCGAAGCTTGACAGCAAAACCGACAAACTGGATGAAAAGGTCGTATCTCTGGGTAGAGAAATTAGCGAGTTAAGAGGCAGAATAGATACAGTTATAGAGTTGGTGCTGCATCCGCCGGTAAACGCCTGATACCTCGTTCATTGCTGTACTGGCCGGTATCCACCGAACGCTAGCCAGAACCTCCCAGCGATGCCAACTTAGGCAACAAATATGGCCTCAGCCATTCTCCGCCCGCCGGAACAGTAAAATGTATCCCATCGGGATTTCTAATTTGTACTCCACCTATTACACTGGCAAAATGCCCTCCTGGGTCTACCTCAGCATTAAGATTGATCACTGTGGCCACCTTTGGATATTTCAATGCCACCTGCCTGAGAATCTGATTGTACTTATTAACCCGCTCGGGTGAGTCCTCGGGAAAATATCTATTACACCCAGGCGAACAAGAGGGTGTGCCATTTCGGCGAAACGGTTCGGTCTTCGGCGCATAATACGGGGCAGTTAATAATGCTACTTTAGCGCCACCGCTCGACAGAACTTTAATTGCCTCAGATAACTGCTGTGCAATATAAGAAGCATAACCAGGATGATCGATACTGGTCCAATGACCGTGCCACAATGCGTTAGCAACTTCCCAGCGTCCCGCCAAGAGAACCGATATATTGGGCTTGAAGCGTTGCACAGCTCTACTGTAGGTGGAAGGCCATTGCTGGCAGTAAGGTTCTGTCGGCGTAATTACCCCGCCATAAAAAACAGTCTTTGCCATCGTCACGCCGCAGCCTTTAAGCGTAACGGCCACTAAAGCTACATCGTATTTATACGCGTCCACTGACAATCCCCGCCCCATAGACTCTGCTACAGAATCACCCGCCAGAAGCACTCTTACCAAAGGGTGTGGAACAGGCACCTTGATCCGAGATACAGACCAAGCTGTGCCGGAACCAGCGAGGACCGCTACCGCCAGTACTGCTACCAAAAGCACCTTCATCCTGACCTTTGGTCTGGATGGTATGCCCGAAGACCGCCCCTGCATGGCATGATTAGGCCTGTTGTATCTATAGGGAAAATATTGTTGAGCATGAGGTGGTGGGGATGATGGAGAGGACAATGGCTGCCCTGGCGGAGATGGCGGCTGCGGAGAAGGAGGGGAAGATGAGGGCGGCTCTGGCGGAGAAGGTGACCGTGGAGAAGGAGGAGGAGATGAGGGCGGCTGCGGTGGCAAGGGTGGGGAAGATGAGGGCGGCCCTGGCGGAGATGGCGGGGAAGATGAGGGCGGGAGCGGAGAGGACAATCTAATACGGCTTGGGTAATCCGAGTGAGTGTTGAACTACAAAGTTCAGTATCATCTCACGGCTTACCGGCGCAATTCTGAGCAGCCGTGCCATCCCCCAAAGGTCGGCCAATCCATACTCGGTTGCCATACCATTGCCACCGTGTGTCTGTATAGCCTGATCGAGACAGGTAAACGCTGCTTCAGCGGCAGCATATTTGGACATATTCGCTGCTTCGCCTGCTTCCATGTCATTGTCGTAAGCCCAAGCAGCCTTTTGATACATGAGTTTGGCGAGTTCAAGCTCCACCTTTGATTTTGCAAGAGGATGCGACAATCCCTGGTGTCTGGCTATAGGAACCCCCCACACAGACCTATCCCGTGCATAATCGGCAGCTTTTGACAGAGCATAACTGCCTACGCCGACCGCAATAGCCGCCGACATTATCCTTTCCGGGTTGAGCCCAAAAAACACTTCTCTTAGACCCTCACCCTCTACTCCAAGCAGCCGGTCTTTTGGCACTTGCACGTTGTCAAAGAACAGAGTAAATTGCTTTTCCGGAGCAGTTATCTCTACCGGTATAAGCGTCTTGGACAGCCCGGCAGACTCCAAATCCACAACAAACAAAGACAACTTCCCATGACCTGTAGCTTCATCTACCGACGTCCTGGTCACGACCAAAACTGCCTCAGCATCATCACATCCCGATATATAGTACTTGGTACCATTCAGACGGTAGACATCACCATCCTTGGTAGCTGTCGTGGATATATTGTGAGAATTGGACCCAGCGTCCGGCTCAGTTATGGCGAACGCCATCTTCAACTCTCCGGTTGCAAATCGTGGAAGCCATTTTTCCTGCTGTGCCTCCGTGCCAAACTTATCTATCAGGGTTGCACATATAGCAGGAGACACAACCAACAAGAGTATGGGGCAACCGGCAGCTGCAACCTCTTCGCATACTATGGACAGCTCGGTAAGACCCATTCCTCCCCCACCCCACCGCTCAGGTACACTTACCCCCAGAAAGCCTGAGGCAGCCAGTTCGTCCCATAGCTCCTGCTGTTTGCCTCCAGAACGTGATTGTTCCACATAGTAAGAATGTCCATACTTTGAAGCTATGCCGGATACCGCCTGGCGCAACATGATCTGCTCTTCTGTCTCTCTAAAGTCCATGGTTATTCCTTTCTACGATCCAAGATTGTCTCCAGCTAACGCGATCTCCGGATACAACATTATGAGTATACATCCGTATGGCGGCATCTACCAGTTAAGACATGCACACCGGCACATACGACATACAAACATCCTATTGGTGGATTGCGGGTACCGATACCGCTCAAATTATATGCTATTCTCGTACATGCATAGCAAATGGTCAAGGGTCTTGTGGTTCCTATACCGCTCACGCTGTGCTATCCTCGTATAAAGCTATTAGACAGATCCGGAGAAGGGCCGCTAGCTCATCAGGTAGAGCAGGAGACTTTTAATCTCAAGGTGCCGGGTTCGAGCCCCGGGCGGCCCACTGCAACAAACAGGGAACCCAGGTTGTAAATCCTATCTTCCGCACTGCCCGTCGTAGGTTTGTGTGCGCTGAGATGGCGCTCAGCGGATAAGCTCACACGGCACCCGATATGCCCGCCGACGCTGGTTTGCTGTCAGGCGATTAGCTCTGAGGGGACGACAGTAACAGGGAATGGGGTGGTTGCCTGGAAGCTCTCATCTCCTGTGGCTCTTCCCACCTCTACGTAGTGGCCATCTGCAAGATGCAATGCGACGATACTTGGAGTAGCGGGGTCGACCATCCAGTAGTCTATTACTCCAAGTGATTCGTAACGGGCACGTTTTGTGGTCTCGTCATAGACTGCAGTAGAGGGTGAGCGTACTTCTACTACAAGAAGTGGGGTACCAAGCATAAATCCTTTAGGGTTGTAATCCTCCTCACGAATGACCATTACATCGGGCTGTAGGCTCTCTCCGGTAGGAGGACGCCAGTCAAGGGGAGCCATGGCGACTTTAAAACCTGGAGGATGCTCTGACCTCATACGATAACCCAGTTCAAATACTACGTTCTGGTGCTCAAATATTGGTGACGGGGTCACTATCAATCTCCCTTCTATGATCTCACGCCTGTATCCGTCATCTACCACGGCATCGAGATCTGATGCGGTAAAAGGTCTGGGCGTCCTACCGGGCTTTGGCATCTCCGGCGGAGTAGTCTCCGACGGAGCAGTCTCCAGCGCCATCGCCTCCTGTCCAGCATTATCTGGCGCTACAACATCAGGTGCAGTTGCATCTTCTACGGGCATTGACGGTGCCGCAACTGTTTCGGTAGTTACTGCCATAGTCTCTATCATAGCATACTATAACAAGCAGCAATCACTTGGGAATGGCTGACGGTGGTGGAACCCAGGGGCGAGATGAACCATCTCGGCCAAAGCAGGCAGCTTGTACATGATGAGGCAGGGGGGATATTACAGACCCGGAGCCGTCGCCGGAACCGCCGCCGCCGCCCAAGCCGGAACCGCCGCCGCCCAAGCCGGAACCGCCGCCGAAACTCCCACCCACATGTGGATAAAAAGAATAAAACGCCCCGCCATTGCACGCAATAAACGTCCCAGGCAATCCGGTAACGGCACCCCTGGCCTTATTGCTCCAGTAGACAAGCTGAAAGTCAGATGGCGTAGTATAGTGCCCGGGGCCAATTGACCAACCACCCATCGAAGCATCCTGGACCGAAGGGGGCAACGACCATACCCCCCGCTGAAAGGTCTCCGGCGTAAGATCAGGGCCGGCCTGCTGGAGCCCGTCAAACAAAAAGAGTATGTTCGGATAGATGGCCTCCGCCTGTATGGTGGCTGTCATACCCCGCAACGCATGACCTGTTGCCAGCTTGTACGCAAGGGCGTACTCGGAATCCTGCGGAGGGACACTCTGAGTATAAATAGTAGCGTCATGTGCCCACTCCGCTTTCGCTGCGGTACTGTTCATAATCCCTCTCGTAATCGAATTGCCAAAGTTGAGCGTTAACCATTCCGGGTAGTAACCCTGAGCGACAGCCGCAGCAGCAAGAGCGCTGGGTGTAATTGGATCACAGGCGCATATAACAGTGGTCACCCCCTTGGACTTGAAATCAGACATAATTGCAGGTGCCTGTCCCGCCAGAGAACCTATATCGAACGAGTAATCAAAGGTAGCCACAGCAGGGTACCCGGCAGCTTTCAGCATTGCTATTGCCTGCTTCGCGCAGGGAAGGATAGTAACCGCATTGGGGTAAATCACACCAAATCTCCTCGTCTTCGAGCGCAAACTAGGAGAGCCTGAGTAGATAGCCGGCATCCCGGCCAGAGTACTGTTTATAGCATCAATAGCTCCCGTGACAAACTTCGTACAACTAGCCAGGGTGGAGTACTCGTAGGGAGCATTGGCAGCGAACCAGGAGTGTGGCTGGTACTCGCCCCCAATGGCAATTATGTGGTGCTGGGCGAGGGAAGTATCATATGGTGGAGTGGAGTACAGTACAGACGTATCGGCAAATGCATTCTGTGCTGCCGCCGCCTGGGCATCTATCTCTGCATTACTCTGATCCTGGCCGAGCAACTCCGATATAAAGCACCCCGTACCGTTGAGAAACTTCACTATCACCTTACGGCCATACAACTCGAAAGTACGGTTGAACAGAGATACGTATGCCTCTATGGTGCGCTTGAAGAGAGCAGGGGTACCCACTATAGGACCAAACATAGACGATACTACCGGACAGAGACCGCCGGACATTGCAATGGTGGCGGTCACGGTAACGGTCTTGGCGGTCACCCCCTGCGAGGTAGCCCCACCGTTGTTCCCATGCCATGCCGACATACAGTAGGGAGCATATTCCGACCAGGGCACCTGCCTCTTACCGGGAGCACAGTGGTAACCCCCAACAGTGGTACCGGGCTGCCCCTCTCCGGGGGTGGTGTAAGGCACGAACTTCCCGCCAGCTCCAGGAATGCCGACCTTCACATGCTTTATAGCCGGTACAAACAGCATAGCCAATATCAGCACCGCAAAGATCAGCACCGCAACCGTACTGTGCATTATAGCACTTCTCGACCTATTCATATCGTATCGCAACCCTCTCGTTACCGCTCACTACAAAAACCCGTAACTATATACAATGATTATTCATTTTACCCACGAGGTGCCCGACAGGCAGAACAGGAAAGAGAAGGGGGGAAGAAGAACAAGATATGCGAATATGGATATACCATCACGTCCTGCTTATTCATAGCGCATCCCTGAACAAGCCAAGATTATCAACCGTTCCGGTTCAACGTAATCAGGCTAACTCCCTCACCGGGAAGGGTAAAGCTCATACTGGCTGATGGCCCGGAGAGAGTTCCAGATGCAACAACCCCTCCTGATGGATGGGCACCATCTACCAGAGCACGAGTCCAACTGTAGCGTGCTCCAGATACAAGACCATTCACCACGACCTTCACCACATGGTCATATGGTGTCGGATCCGATGTACCATAATTGCCAGAGAGGCTATAGGGCAGGAAGTTCCAGGAAAGGATGGTAACCTGACCATTCGATCCGGTACTAGCCACGGCGCCAACCTTACTGGTCGCAAGCAGTTGGCTGGAAATGTCGACCGGAACCTGAGACGACGCCAATTCATGCCAGTAAAGCATAGAGTAATAAGCTGGAACCGGATTGCCGCCTGGTGTAAGAAGACCAAAGTCAGCCCAGTTGGCGCTATTCCAAAGGTTGAAAAAGCACGCTCTATTAAGCCCGGCAGCCTGCATTTGAGATAAAGCTGAAGCGACAAATGCCGCCCCATAGGGACCCTGCTGACGGGGGTCGTACCCTGCATCGACGTTCCACTCATCTATCCACAGCTTGGGATGCAGCGACGGAAAGAGCTTGAGCCATCCTTTCACCTGAGCCACGCTTGACGCGTAGCTGGAGGTGGAAAGAGCCGGATTATACCACCACCTGGAGTTCGATGATGGCATGGAACCATATGGCCCAGCCAGCGGACTGTCCGCATACCAGTGCCACGATATAAAGCTTAGTGGGAGATGATGCGCCGCAACAAACGCCAGAAAAGCAGGTATATAGACAGGGTCGGCAAACATCGTAGCAGGACCACCGATCTGTATTTGCACACCCAGTTTATTTGCCACACTCTCAAGAACGGTAGCAGTGTCCTGGTAGAGATGGAGATAGGCCGGGAGAGAGGCTGGCCCGCCGGGCAAAAATCTGCCATCCGGCTCATTCCATACCTCGAACACCCTGACTCCTTCTGCCTGGATCTCATGGGTGGCCATCTGGGCAACCAACGCATCCCATTTAGCCTGGTTGGCGGAGCCCACATCAGGCGCAGTCCATGTTGCATTGCCGGAGGGAGGGAGGTTCACTCCGCACGGGTACGAACTGGGCTCAAGTGACTGCCCGTCCCAGAATCCCTCGCCCACCCCCAGACCGTCGTTCACATCCAGACTGCTACCCTCGTACTTGCACCACTTGACCACGCCAGCAGGAGCAAGGCATGGCGGGGTATAATCGATAATCAATTCGGGCTGTGCCCCCTGAGCGTGTATGGCGTTCACCCTGCCGTCAAGCAGAGCAGGGTTCCATGCTCCGGTACTGCAATTGTAGACAGGCTGCCCGTTTACGCTCCCTTCAAACGACACATCGGTACGTATATATCGTAGTCCGAGTGCCTTTACCTCGGACGAGTACTGGGAAGGAGCAGGGCCGTCTGCACCAAGAAGGGATTTATTTATCGGGTTGCCGGGATGATTGGCACTGACTGTCACGGTAACAGTACTGGACGATGACCCGCCGCCCAGCCCGATCCCAATAGACGAGCAGGAACTTGCAACCATCATAACCCCTGCAAGTACCGCTACTCCTCTTCTACCACGGAATAAGCCGACATGCCGACGAATACGACAAAGCAGCCTCTTCTCTTCTTGGCGCACACCTCCGCTGCATCGTGTGAATATACCGCCACGACTACGCTCTGTCTCTCCGGAAGACAACAACTTGCTCATATCTATGCCCCTTTCATCTCGCAAACTTAAGTTTGCTTCAACTCCATAATAACTAAGCCACGGCTAAATCTTCCATGCTTCGCGGCAACATCCTGCCTGATAAGTCAATCAGTAATAGTTTACACTCTTTTTCTAAAATGTCAAGTTGCTATAATAATTTAGAAAAATGTACCACCTTCAGACTCCAACAATGACCGCTACTTATAATCCGCCACCCTGAATCCTTGGCGGCGGACGAGGGATGGAAGTGCGTTGGAAGGTAGCGGTGGTGGTGGACATTGGCGGAGGACAAGGGATGAAAGTACGTTGGAAGGTGGTGGATGCGGATATGGATATGGGTGTGGGTGTGGGTGCTCTGCCTCCAACGTCGGAAGCACGCCCAGGATGACCTTGCTGAGGTGGGCATGGGTGTACGTCATAGAGCACCAAACCGCCACCCTCAACCGGTGACCTTGCAAACCTGCTCAACAAGCACTATAATTCAACTGCAATAGCGTATCAATTGGCCATCTACAGAGGAGGTGTACCGGTGATTTTTTATACACACACAATGCACAAAAGACGACATGTAATATCGTTGCCACTACATACGGCCAGCCTACATACGGCCAGCCTACCGGGCATACTGGCAGGCATTCGCACGGCAACAAAATCATGCCTGAAAATCACCCTACTGGTCTCCCTCGCTTTCCTGCCGGGTATTTTCTCGGTGTTGCTTCCTATCATCTCGTCGCCACAGGCATACGCCACCAGCGGCGCGGTCACTACGCCGTCAGTAGATATAACCTCCTTTGCCGCGGGGGCAAGCCAGGTAACCTACAAGATATCCTTCTCGGTAAGCTCGACTGGAGGACTTGCGGGAGGTCAGGGCACTATAGATCTGATAGCCCCCAGTGGAACAGTCTGGCCTACCAAGGCAACCAACTACGAGGTAGAGGACCAGACTACTGCCAGCGCATCGGGACCGGCAAGCGGAGTGAGCATAGCGGATAACGGTACTGTGGCGGTGATCACCGTTCCAGACAACATCAACAACAGCGACTCCCTCACAATGAAGGTACTTGGCGTAACCAACCCGGTAGCCGTCGGCAGCTACACAATAGGGGTACAGACCTCGTCTGACCCAGCCCTGGTGGAGTCCACCAGCTATACAATAGTTTCAGCCACATCGGTCAGCAATCCAACGGCAACTTATTCCACCACAAGCGCCAATGCCACCGGAGTAAGCTACTATATCACGTTCACGCTGAGCAACCAGGGACAACTGGTAGGAGGACAGAGTACTATCACCCTGACAGCGCCCGAGGGAACCGTGTGGCCTTCAAACTGCCAGGCAGCCAGTGGAAGTACCGGATTCGTCATTACGGATGAAACAAACTCTCTCGACTCGGGTACACCGATAGCCTGCTCCATAGCAGGATCTATTGCTACGCTCACGGTAAGGAGCGTCATCCCGGCGTCGACCTCTTCCAGCCCAAGCAACCTGGAGATCACCGCCAGTGGCGTCACCAACCCGCCATCCGGCTCAAACGACTCTATAGGCATATCTACTTCCTCCGACACACAAATAGTCCAGACCAACTCGCAGACCATAGAGCCCTATACATCCATATCCGGATTAAATGTAATCCCATCCACCTACGCAGCCGGAGCTCACGGTGTCCACTACAATGTGTGGTTCAATACGAGCAGCGAAGGTGAACTCATAGGAGGACAGGGAAGCATCTCCATGTCGTTTCCGGGTGCTTGGTGGCCGACCACAAGTTCCCAACTGGGCGGTGACAACGAATTCACACTACGAGATTATGTAAACGGCCTCAGCCAGCCGTATATCACCAACTCCTTCTCAGGAGGGTCGATAAGCCCACAAGCAGGAGGGAGTGGGGGAATCACCATTACCGTTCCCTACACCCTACAAGCCAGCCAGCTAATGGAACTCAGAATCAACGGCATGATCAACCCTCCCGCAGGTACCGTGCCGTTCACCTTATCCACCTCCACTGACCAGGCGGCAGCGTCCTTCCCGGTGCAATTCGGCGCGCCCAATGCCGTATTAAACTTTGCATCCTCCATCAATACGACCAGCACCGGCACGGCACCCAACCTCACATACACCACCACATATACTCTTACATTCAATACCAGCTCCACCGGCACCTTGGAGCCCAATATAGGCAACATCACAGTTGTATCGTCGGATCCAATTTTCAATGCTTCCTACTGCCTCACAGATACCACGGGCAATATGATTTACGCCTCCAATACCTCCTTCAATTCCACCCTCACTCCATCAATTACTACGCTGACCATCGGGGCTGCCCAGGGGAACCCGAATACTGCGTCCGGCGCCAGTTTCTGCTCAGTAGCATCCAATACCGCACCGGCCAAGACTCCCCCCATCGCTGCCGGAGATGGCGTTCAGGTACAACTCCAGGTGACCTATACAGCGACGACCATACCGCAACCTCCATTATCACCGACATTTGGAGTAGAGACTTCCTCCGACACGGTAGCCCCCTCAATCCTGCAGCCTGCACCTCCGTCATCGGGATCCCCAACCGTAACGGTAGATCCAAGCACCTCCTCTTCCTCCATGGCCAGCTATGCAATGGCCTTCACCGCCACCACTGCGCTGGCCAATTCCAGCGGTGCACAGATCGAGGTGGTCTTCCCGCAGGGCACAATGCTTACCAACTGCTCCCAGAGAGTCATATTTACAGGATACTGCCCCTCGATCGGCTACAACATACAGGACATTACTACTTCCAGCGGATCAGGTAGCGGAACAATCCAGGTAGGAGCCAACGATACGACCGCACTCATCACCCTGAACAATCCTGTGAACCAGAACGATAATCTTATCCTGACCATAGGCCCATTACAAAATCCACCCGCCGGAAGCATGCAGTTGACGCTCATTACCTGCGAAGGCTACTGCAGTACCGGCACCGGCCCATCGGGAGGATTAACGACCATGAGCAGTCAACCTTACACAATAACTGCTGCGTCGTCGGTATCCACCCCTCAAGTAAGCCTGTCAACCCCAGCAGCCAATGCCACCGGTGTCACATACTCAATCACCTTCCAGGTTAGTCAAGATGGCGCTCTACCTGGAAAGAACAACCTGATGGGACAGGCATCCACAATAGCTCTTACTGCCGATGCGGGTACAATCTGGCCATCCAACCAGAGCGATTACACCTACATAGACCATACCGCCCAAAGCCCGAGAGCACCCCTCGGTGCAGACGGTCTAAACGTGCTGGTAGCCAACAATGGTACTTCGGTCGGCCAGATAGTCGTGCCCAAATCAGTAAGCGCAGGAGATACCCTCACCCTGGTAATCGCCGACGTAACCAACCCCCCGGTAAGCACATCCAATGTCCTTACTGTATCCACCAGCTCCGATACGATACCGTCCATATCAGCCCCCTACACAACCACCGCGCCTCAGGCATTGTCATCCGTATCGGTAAGCGCCACATCTACAGTGGCTTCCGCTGTTGGTGTAACCTACAAGATTGCATTCACTACCAGTACCACCGGACATCTTTCCGGAGGGCAAAGCTCAATATACCTGACCGCATCGGCGGGTACAATCCTACCGACAAGCAATTACTCCATAACAGACAACACCACCCCGTCCGGATCCGGCATGGTCTCCTCCGTAAGCGCTTTTGGGTCCAGTGCCGTGATTACTCCAAGCAACAGCATATCGTCAGGCGATAGTATCGTGCTCACTATATCGGGAGTCTCAAACCCGGTATCCGTTGGTTCCGCTCCCCTATACATATACACGTCATCCGACCTCATACCTGTCGTCTATAATTCGTTCTCCATTACCAAAGGCGGTTCACCAGTAAATCCAGTCATATATATGTCTTCCGCCACCCCAAGCAAGACAGGGGTCAATTATACCATCAATTTCAATACGAGCACAACCGGGGCACTCGGTACATCTGGAGGGGGATCAGGCAACCAGGGAAGTTCTATAACCGTCACTGCCCCAGCACTGACTGATTTTTCTTCGGCGTCATTTACCATTGAAGATGACTCCGGGGGCCCCACCAACACCAACGGCACTCCTACAGGGCCTGTGTCAGCAGGTCCTTCCAGCCAGATAACGGTCTCTGGAGGGTTTGCCGTTGCCACAATGTACATATCTGCCAATATTGCCGCCAGTAGTACGGTAACTATCCAGATCAGTAGCGTCACCAATGCACCCGCCCCTGGCACCTTCTACGTGAGCACTTCATCAGATCCCGTTCCCACCAAAGTGTCCATACTCACCATAAGCACTCCCACAGTTACGACCGTTTCACCGCCGTCAGGTTCCACCAGCGGTGGTTACAATGTGGCAGTCGGAGGCACTGGGATGTCCTTAATAACGCAGGTATCCTTCGGTGGTACGGCAGCTTCGTTTACCATTACCAGCGCTACAGCTTTAGTCGCCATTGCTCCACAAGGTTCGCCGGGAGAAATAGACATTACGGCAACCAATCCCGCAGGTACTTCGGCAACCGGAGCATCGGACAAGTTCACCTATGTAGCCAGTAGCCCACCGACTTCCCCTGCTGATTACGTTCCAGTTTCTCCGATGCGCTTGGCCGACACCCGATGTGGAGCTACCCTGAAGCCTTCATTCTGCGCCGGCGAAAAGCTGCCTACCCAGAACTCCACCCTCACTACCATCGCTTCCGACAACTCTATAGACGTAACCGTTACGGGAGTCGATGGCATACCTACGTCCGGCACAACGGCAGTAGCATTAAACGTTACCATGGTCAATCCGGTAGCAAAGGGTGGATTTCTCGCAGTCTACCCGGCATCTTCATCGGGAAGTATACCAACAATCTCCAATATCAACTGGAGCACCGCAGGAGCGAACATCCCAAACCTGGTCATGGTAGAGGTCGGCCAGAACAACCAGGTGACCATTTACAACGGGTCAGGTGGAACCGTTAATGCAACAGTAGACATAGAGGGCTACTACTCCACTACAGCATCGACTGCATCCACCTATAACCCGGTATCTCCCGTCCGTCTGGCTGACACTCGGTGCAGCCTTACTCCCAAGCCTTCATTCTGCACCAGTTCCTACATACCCAGCCAGAATGCCACTTTGAAGACCCTCGCTCCCCTTGCTCAGGAAAATGTCGCAGTTGCGGGGATAGCCGGCATTCCTTCAAATGCAAGTGCAGTCGTATTGAACGTTACCATGGCAAACACAACCTCAGCAGGATTCCTAACAGTGTGGCCTACCGGCAAGACGCGGGCAGTTGTATCAAATTTGAATTGGGCAGCCGGCAAAGATGTCGCGAATAGGGTAGTGGTTCCCGTCGGGAATGGAGGTGATGTGAGCCTTTACAATGGATCGGGTGGTTCTGGCAACTTCATAGTTGACATATCGGGCTACTATGCTCCATCCTCGTCAAACGGTTCGCAATTCTCTGCAGTAAGCCCAATAAGGATATGCGATACCAGGTCTCCGAGCATCACGGGTTACACCACAGAGTGCTCTGCCAAAGGCTACCTGCCGTCAGGCGGCACGATGCTGGTGCAAGTAACCGGCATCGACGGCATACCGTCAAGTGGGATATCGGCAGTCGTTGCAAATGTAACTGCCGCCGGCTCTACAGCAGCAGGTGGCTATCTATCAGTACTTCCAGGGGGCACTGCGGTATCTGCCTCGCATCCGCCAACTATATCTGACTTGAACTGGAGCTCCCCTGAAGAGAACGTAGCCAATCTGGTAGTTGCAAAGCTTGGCTCAGGGGGAACCATCGAGATATTCAACTCGGCAGGTGATACAAAGGTGATAGTCGATGTAATGGGGTGGTACTCATGACAGACCTCGCCCACATAACATACACTGTACATATCCTGTACAACAGACACTCATGACGAGACTTCACCGAAGACACATCAAGACAGACACTGTATGGATACACGGCCTCGTTTAGCAGTCACCGGTTTGAGGTAGTCTGCCCGCCGGGGGTGGTCACCTGCACGGCATATACTCCCGGTCCCAGGCCGGGAATCCTCACGGACATCTGCGTCAGGCTAACACCCGAGAATGATGCCGGCATACAATTTCCCGGTCCATGGCATAGATCTACGCTTGAAGGCGACGCGTTGCCATATTTGAAGTTTGTGCCGAACACCGTTATAGTACTTCCCGGCCCACCCGAATATGCCGACATGCTGTATATAATTGGCTTTCCTATAAATGTGTATGTTGGACCAGGGGGTGTCCAATACCAGTTACCATTTATTGACAGGCCAACCGTAACTGGTACGTTCTCATTTGAGCCGGCTGATGGAATCCCGATAATGATGGTGGTAGGGGTCGGAATACTGCATGAGGATGACGGAATAGACCCAAACTTGACCTGGCAGGTCGGTGTAATGGCAGAACTGGAAAATCCGGACCCAGATACGGCAGCATTACCTCCACCCGAAAGCGGTCCGGCATTCGGCGATACACCACTGACCACCTCCGGGGTGTAGTAAAACGTTTCCGTATTCGTACTCTGGGCGCCGCCATTCACAATAACGTACACAGATGCTCCTGTGCTACCCTGGAGTTCGGAGGGGGAGCTGATCGAAGGAGTTGTAAATGTCACCACAGATGAATCACCGGGTGAAAACGATACGGGATTCCCGTCAAAATATACACTCTGTACTCCAGTTGCACCGTTCAAACTTACATTCAATACAACAGAAGTGCCACCAACTACCCAACCATTGGTGGGCGACATGCTTGTAATTGAAGGCGGGCCGGCTACATAAGTAAAATACCCGCAGTTGCTCTGCTGGCCGCCGCCGGTCGTTACGAAAATGCAAACCGTGGTGCCTGGAGTACCTCCAGGTGAGATAACAGTGCAACTGCTTGAGCCACTGCTGCTCTGGCTGCACGAAATTGCCACGCTCTGGCCGTCAAAGGTAGCCGAAGTGCTCATGTTGTCAAGCCATGATCCACTGATCGTTACACTGGTACCTCCAGAATATATGCCTGTAGACGGCGATACTCCGGATATTCTTGGTGCCCAGTATGTAAACGTAAGCGAAATAGAGCTTCCTCCACTCGACCAACTTGACGATATATCGCGCACCGAAGCAGACACATAGGAGGAGCCACCTCCGCCGCCGCCTCCTCCACCTGTGTGGCACCAACCCTGCCCACCACCTCCGCCGCCGCCACCACCGTTCCAGCCGCCGCCGCCGCCACCACCTCCTCCGCCGCCCTCGCTACCGAAGCCACACCCGCCCGTGCTACCGCTACCTCCACCGCCGCCGCTTACGCCTTGTCCGTTACCGGAACCCCCGCCTCCTCCGCCTCCCTGGTACCAACCGCCACCACCGGAACCCGCAGCGCCATTGAAGGTTCCCGTACTCAATCCCGGCAGTCCGGCACTGCCTCCGTTACCGCCTCCCCCGTTCCACCACCCGCCGCCGCCAGAACCTCCGGCACCACCGCCACCACCCGCCACTATCATCCATGCCCAGTTGCCGCAACCTGAGGTATTGCAGAAACCGACCCCGGCACTGCCTCCGCCGCCTGCCCCACCGTTTCCACCATCAGATGCTCCGCCGCCACCGCCAGCGTTCCACCAGCCGCAACCTATCCAAGCACCGGAAGTCACGGGGAATGTCCCAGTGATACTGGCGCCCTGCCCGCCTGAATTCCCGCTTGATCCATTGCCGGCTCCACCTATTACTGTAGCGGTAACATAACCATAGCCGGGAGCAGAAAACCCCCCGTTGGAACATGATTCACTTACAGTGCTGCTCGCAAGCACAATGCTATGAAATACTTGAGCACGCGGACGGACTACGCTCCCACTGAAGTCACCCAATGAAAAGATGGCCGCTACGATAAGCATGGCGGCGGCAAACAGTATTCCAACCGCCATCATCGTTACCGCCTTATTGGCAGCTTTTTCAGCTCTGCTGCTTATTGTTCCAAACTTATTGCTCATTTGCCATAACCTCCCTATTAACCTGCCTTTACATAGCTAATGCACGCCGCACTCGACATAGAGGGAGATGCCGGTGCGTACTCGTTGTAATTGTAGAGATCCAGCATATTGGTAACTTTGGCTGCAGTTGCCCTCACCTGCCCCCCCGAACGGGGAGCGCTATTTGCCTCCAGCTCAAATGCTACGCTCTTAATAGACCAGAGCCCATTTCCTGGGGGTACATAACCTGCACCTCCTGGAAGATCCGCAAGATTGCTGCCGGTAACCGAATATCCCCTTCCGGGTGAAGCAAGCGTTCCTGGGGGAGAGCAGAACTCAAACCATGGGTTACCGTCCGTATTGGCTACTATTCCACCCACATCAAGCAGTTCTCTCGCATCAGTTACCGGGGTAGACCCAAGAACACCATCAATCAGTGGATAGAAATCTCCTCCTCCGGAGGTCTGCCGGACAAACACCGGATAATACACCTGGCTGTCGTTGTAATAGTACGGAGACACAGACGGTTGGGCGCCACAGTGTGGCGGAATGGGCGCTGACATAATTATGAGCGAATAGGTCTGTACTCCCCCTACGATAGAATCAGGCTTAAAGTACATCGCAACGGCACTGGGTGGGGAGTCTGCATCGGGTCCAAGGGCAGCGTTAAACACAACAGGATCGTAGACATCCGAAGACATAATTGGATCGTTGACAGCATGTATAAACGGGGGATAACCGCATGCGTCTACAGCCGGTAAAAGGTAGTTCTCTACCGCAGAAGCGGCAAGTTGTATATTATTCTGAGAGGTCATAGCTGCATTGGTAGACGTACCGATATTCATAAATAGGCTTATGTTAATAAACAGCAAAGAGACAAGGATGCCGAACACCAACATCGCCACCAGTAGCTCTATCAAGGTGAATCCCCTGTCGTGGGCGCCTCTGTCAAATGTTGTCCTGCGATTATTCTTCCTACAACACATCCAGCTTGCTCTTTCTCTACCGGGTAAGATGTTCATTCTAAAAATACTTCCGTGCATTATTTCACCACAAAGAGATCCGGAGAGACATACCCCGAAAGCATCGCCCGCTGGGGCGACCCCTCGGCATTGTCACTGATCAACACACTTGCCGAAACCGATTGGCGTGGAACGGCCGAAGCAGGCGGAGAAAACAGTACGGAAAAAGTACAGCTTGTAGGACTCGGTCCACCGGTTGCAGGAGAATACAGAGTAAGACCGGAACAGTCATTACCGGCAATACGGAAGTCTGTGGAACCGGATATAGAAATCTGGCCTATCACCACGTAATCGTAGGCATCACCGGTCATCTGTGGAGGCTCCACCGTAAGTGTAAATACCTGAGTCGGGCTGGTATTGCCCGGTGATGCATCGTAGTATGCAGTTCCTTCCCAATCGTCATATTGAGCACTGGTTGGCGTAATGACTAGTTGCGCCTCCGGCTCACAGCTGCCAAGAGACGAACGGCTTACATACGGCCAGTTTGTCGAGGGCAGAGTGCCTATATATGGCCATGTAGATGGCCAATTACCATACGCCACCGATCCCTCCTGCCTCCACTGCACCTTCACATAGGCATCCAGGCATTTGTAGACGGAGGAGCTACTACCTTGATATATATCGCTCCAGGTTGCACTTTGTGTAATCACAAACGTTACCGAACCGATACCAACCACATTTTCTCTAACTTCGTAACTGGCGACCGCCGGCACAAGAGAGCCATCTTGCGGATTTGAACTGGAGTAAGGAGGAATACCTGGCACGCATTGCATTACCTCGGTTGCTATATAGGGTATCGGCTGCGAGCGCATGCAGGAAAGCTGCAGGGTGGCCAGTTCACTCGCCGCACTCCTCTCGCTCAATTGTATCGTAGTATTGACCGTGCTGGAAAGCAGGATGGAGCTTGGAACAAGGATCAACAATAGAAGTGCCAATGCTACCACTACTTCAATCAGTCCCATCCCATCTTCGCCGCGCTTGGTAAAAAGGATATTCATTTTATCCATCCAAAATATCCGTACCTGATGTATTATTGGCAAAGTAACTCCCTACCTGCGTCATTGATATTTCAGAAGTATCCAACGAAACCGGGTTTGGATTGGGGAAACCGGGGGGTAACCCATGTGCAAGCGCAGGGTTGTAGGTGAAGTTGGCAGTATAGCCGACCGTATGGGACAGGCGGTACTGGTACACGTCGAGATAGATGCAGTAAGAAAATACCCATTTTGCCCATAGGTCGTGCCATTCGGACCAGATGGGACCCCACGAACCATCCCCGGGTGGCGGACCCTGAGGAGGTGAAGTGTGGGTGGGACACTCACTATTACCGATATCCAGCACCTCCAGATTTATCCCCGGGTAGGGAATCTCCAATAACGTGTAAGTGTCACACGTTCCCTCATTACCTATAAACCAGAGAGTCACCTGGTTGCAGGAAAGGTTGGGGGCAAACTTTTCGACGCTTGCGCCATTGACATCGTAATTACCGAGTCCAGGATAGGAGTTCACCTTTCCATACGGGCAACTTCCAAAAAATGCAGCTACATCTGCAAGCAAGTAGTAATGGCAGAATGGATTTGGGGTATTCATGGCCGCAAAAGATGCTCCGGCCTGATCGGCCAGTGGCATCTGCTGAGTAGTAGTACCTCCCCCAAGATCAAATACTACTCCATCTACCACGATATTCTCATGCGGGTATCCCTCAAGGTTACTCTCGTGGTGTATCCCGGAACCCGCAAAATTCAAATTAATCTGGAACCACAACCCACCGCTTAAACTACAATCAAAGGGGAAAAACGGATGGCACGACAGTTTGAGCGTATTGTTGTACGAATATCCCCAGTCGAGTGGGTCGTTGTTCGATGGCGTAGCGATAGGGTTGTACGTCTTGACCATATTCCCGGCGACGATGCCCAGTACGGGTCCAGAAGATGGCAGGTTGTCCTGAGTGTAGCTCACCTTATTGCCATCATTACCCTCGCCGTTCGTACCGGTATGGTTGGTATCCTGGCAAACGGTATCGGAGGGCACGCAGACGCTCCCTACAAGGTACATATTATTCTCTGCCGCCAGCGTGATGTTTTGCGTTATCGTTCCCTGCACAAACAGGTCACCATCAGATGCCGGATCGTTTGTTTCCCAGTTCAGAAGCCATCCCTTCGGAGAGTTTGCGGAATCAATTCCTTCGGGAATAGATGGCTCCTGCGGCTCCCAGCATCCGGAGAATCCATTACCGTTGGGAGGATCCCAGCCAAGCTCAAATGCCGGAGGCCCCCATGGCTGGTTCGAGCTGTCAGGACAGTTGTCTGCCGGTGGCGGTGGCCCGACCGATGGTATGTCTCCGCCACCATTGGCAACAAAGACCGCACCATTGAATCCAGAACCAAACGACGTGTCGCCACCGAGTGGGCAACCTGGATCAAGCTGGCCGGGACCGGTCCCCATTGATGAATTGGGGCTACTGACCTGCACGGTACCATCCTTATGAAACAGCATCGTAGTAGACCCCTGATAATAGCATCCGAAAGCACTTGAATAATCCGTGGGCTGGACCATGGCCTCCTGCTCATAGCTCATCAAACTGGGCAAATGCTGGTAACTGATTGGCTGGATGTATCCATTGCCACCAAATACCGGCTTATTGGCGCAAGTTTGCTGGCTGTTGTACCATAGCCACCATACGGAGTTATCCAAAGGTACCCAGAAGGGATTCTCCCTATAGGAAGATACCTGGCTCTCGAAGTTTGGCGCCCCGCAGAAGAAGAAGTTATCCATAGAGGTAACTGGCCCTTGTGTGGTCTGGCTCTGCCACATGGCTGTACGGCATCCCACTTTTTGCCCGTTGATCGTGGTAGTCCAGGAAAGATCAGGTCCATACCCGCCGTTTTGTTCGTAATCTCCCTCAGACGGGTAAGTCAAATCACTCTCGGCCGGTGCCGGAAAACTACCACCAGCGTTGGAAGTACTGGCAAGTGCAACGCAGTGATTGTATACATTTGAAACCTGGCTGGCAGAGGGAAGGGTATCTGGCTTGGAGCCTGAACTTGGGTAGTAGTTGGGGTCATTGGGATCATAAAGTTCGTACTTGGTGAAGTACGCGTTAAAAAAAGGAGACGTCAACTGAACCTGCCTACTTATGACGTCGACACGATTGTAAGTATTCCCGCCATTGCCCGTACACGGCGAGGTAAGGCTGTCCAGCCTCCCAGAGCATCCTGCAACTATAACTTCATAGCTTGGTGCGCCATTGCCCGATAGAGATGCCGGTGAAGGTATCACTCTGTAGCTGTACCATTCATCATGCATCTGCGGTACCGGCACCCATTGGAAAAACGCCTCGTTTCTGCTCTTGGTATCGCCGGACGGATCTGTGTAGTTGTCGCTGGAGTTGTATATGGCGGGATAGAAATCATTTCCGGTCATATGCCCTTCATAATCTGCCAACCCGGCTTGAACCGCTGCTATTGCACTGGCACCATTCTGAAAAGAAAGAGTCAGCTCACTGCGACTCGATACCGAGCTGGCAAGCAGCGTTGGGATTAGAGCCAGTATCATGAGGATTACAAGAGTGATGATGAGCGCCTGGCCGCTGTCATCACGCTTTCCAGCCAAGCCCCAAAGCCTCCTTCGCCATATATCGTTCTGTATATTATCCTGCTTCTGCGAATTAAGCGATACACCTTTATGCGAGTTATGTGAGTTCAAAACAAATACCATCAATTTTCATTATCACCAATCAAGAGAAGAAATGCTAGCGCAAGATCACTTGTTTTTAAGGAATAAGAGCATGCCAGACGGGTAATTAATCGTACGTAAACCTTGTTACGCAATAATACATATCGCTATACGATTGATCATAATGCGAGTTTTTACAAAACGCTGACAATGGTGTCACGATAGATTGTTGCGTATATAATCTTACCTATACGTACGTAATATGATTACCTATACGTACGTACACATCATAACCAAATTAAGTACTATCACTCTAGTTTTACAGATAAGTTATCGCTATCATGATTTATCATGAGTATACAAGCGCAGAGTGGAACATCATCTTATCGCTGCAAGTTCAAACAACGGGTTGCACGCAATTACGCAACTGCCATAGTTGCCTTTTTGGCTGGAACGTCAGCTATGGGCTTGTCGGCATGCGGTTCGAATAGCACTCCAGCGTCATCTCCAAACGGAAACGTATCCTTATCTTATTTGCTTTACGGCCAAGGAAAAGGGGTCACCAAAAGTAATGCATTGTCGAAGGTAATAGCTGCTCTGCAGAGACTGGCCTCGCACCCGGATACAGGAGTGTCGTTCACCGAAACGCAGCATGTAGCTTCTACCACCGTAAGCGTTGACGGGAATGGGTACTTCAGCTTCTCAAGCGACAGTGCAAAAGTGAGTATTACATTCCAGGCAGCCGGAAAGTCACCGTACAGTATTGAAGCCCTCTACCTTCCAGATTCCATGTACCTGCAATTCCCAGCTGGAGGGTTACCCAACGGAATGAGTTGGCTGGTAACAAAATACACAAATGGAACAGCATCAAAACCTGGCGCTCCCTGGATAGTCACTACTGCTGTTGCACTGGATCCCATGGGATTCTTGGACACAATCGGTAATGGGGCGGTCTCTGCCACAAAAGAGAGCGCCGCAAACGCCTATTCGGTGGCCGTCAATCTTGGCGATTCCTACTCAAATACGAAAGGGTATGGATCAAATGACGTGAGAGTAGCGTTATCAAACTACATAAATAGCGGGCTTTCCAACCAACTACATATTAAGGTATACCTTTCAGAAACTACTGGGGTATCCAAAATAAGCGAACCGATAACAGGGGGTAACCTCGACTTCTTTTTCACGAACAGAACAGCAACAACCAATTTCGCCCCGCCATCAAGCAGCTCGATCGTGAGACTGTCTTCCATACCTGTCGGCAATGGAGAGGGAGCGGGGGGAGACAGCGATGGTGACGGATAATGAGCGGTGACGGGTGCGGCCAGTGGACGAGGGGTGACGGACGAGGGGGTGCGGCCGATGAGTGACAGGTGGCGGTGGACAATAATGGGTGATGGGGTGGACGAATTACAGGAAGTAATAGATAAGGATGATTTCAGAAACAGGTAACTCTTATGGATAAGCCAACAATAGAAGTGCGCAATCTTGTAAAGAGGTTCCGTAATGGAGTAATCGCAGTAAATGGCTTGGACATGGAGGTTTGTCCAGGGCAGGTACTGGGTTTGGCGGGGCCTAATGGTTCTGGAAAGTCGGTAACAATGAAGATACTGATGGGACTCATACGGCCAACTGCCGGCAGTGTAAGTCTATTGGGCGAAGAGGTACGCAGCGGTGGAAATGCCCTTGGCAGGGTTGGAATGCTCATTGATGGCCCGGGCTTTATCCCACATCTTTCAGGATTGACCAACCTGCAACTGGCAGCCGCAACATGTGGCAGGAAGGTATCGTCCACAGATTTTGAAGAGGCAATAGAGCTGGCCGCATTGGGAAAGATGATTGATCGCCCATATAAGACCTACTCTCACGGCATGCGCTACAGGCTGGGGCTGGCGAGGGCATTGCTGGGTCATCCTGAAGTACTCCTGCTTGACGAAGCCGCAACTGGGCTTGATCCCGTACAGGGCAGGGCAGTACGCGAAAAGGTCGTTGAAGCTGCAGAAGACGGTGCATCTGTCGTATATGCAGCTCATCAGCTTTACGAGGTAGAGCAGATCTGTACCCATGTCGTCATAATGCAGAAAGGACGTCAGGTAATATCAGGTTCCCTGCACAGCATTCTACCGCCTGATGGTTCAACCAATCTAGAACAGGTATACATTGACGCTGTCAATGGCTCAAGGCTCGGAGGAGGGCTCGGTGCAGAGATATAACGACTGCACGGTAGGGCAGCATGTCTGATATGGCTGTATCTGGAAGCAGATTGGCAGGTGCCAAAGGTTCGCCGGACACCTCGGATGCAGTGCGCTATGCCGATAATCGAGGCGAGTACCGTCAAATGCTCCCAATCAAACAATGGGGGCTGGTTGGCATAGAATTGCGCAAACAGTTCTTCCGTCCAAGAACATACATTGTTCTGGCCGCCACCGCGATACTACCCCCGCTGATTGCCGCCGCGCTCGCAGTTAGCGGAAGCACCAGGCCCGAGAGAGTGCAGGCAATGTTGATCACGCCTTCCTCGTCAGGGCTATCTCTATGGTACATAGTGCTATCGTCTACGGAGAAGTTCTTCATTCCTCTGGCCGTTGCCCTCTTCGCGGGAGAGGCCATAGCAGGAGAGGCATCCTGGGGAAGTTTGCGCTATCTGTGTGCGGGAACGTATTCACGCACACAGATACTAATATCAAAGATGACGGTGGCCGCCATACTATGCATCGCTACCATAGCCATCCTCTCCGCCAGTTCCCTTGCTACTGGACTTGCAGCCTTCGGAACCGCACCATTGCCGGTAACGGTGGCAAAGACGGTATCGCTGGCCAGTGCCGTCGGCCAGCTTGGAGGCACGGCAAGAGTGGCAACGATATATAGCGTTCCGACCGCAATATGGAAACTACTGCTCTCTACTCTGTACGGCGGCACTCTCGAAATTACCATATTCACTTTTGCGGTACTCGCATCTGTAATATGGGATAGGCCAATAGTGGCTATAGGCGCAGGTATTGGACTTGCTGTAGTATCATGGAACCTGCAGACGGATGCCATACCAGGGCTTGACTTTTTTGCAAAGTACACTCCAACGCATGGAATAGGACTCTGGCAGTGGATGTTTGTTTCTCCGGCTTTGTACGCTGGAATGGCCGGGTTCATAATCAAACAGATCATCTATGGCGGCATATTCCTGGCGGCTGCATTCTGGTGGTTCATCCGGAAGGACATCTACTCATGACAGATGTAGCCCTCCGGCAAGACCCGAAAGAGAGTGGGTCGCCACTGATGTTCGGCAATAATATAAAACCCAAAGTAGTGGCAAGAGAACTCCGCATCCAGCTTGCTTCCACTCGTACATGGACCTTGCTGTTCCTGCCGGGATTGGTAGCCGTCGCCATCACTGCTTTCATAGTGGCATACGGAAACGCAGATCCAGAAATGGTGGGAACCGGATTCACCATGCACCCAGTTGGCTCCGGCTTCGCGTACCCATTCGTCGCTATAAACACCGAACGGTTCTTCATACTTCCTCTCATCGTAGCCATGTTCGCGGGAGAGACACTGGCGGGTGAGGCATCCTGGGGAAGTTTGCGCTACATACTTGCAAGCCCGGTCTCCCGTAAGAGTTTGTTTGCCACCAAAACTGCTGTGAGTGCTATGGAAATGCTCGCCGCTATCGTTCTCCTGCCAGGACTATCGCTCATGGCGGGCATCATGGCATCAGGTGCGGGTCCACTTCAGGTATTAAACACCGGGGCACCCGCCATGGGGGCAAGCGCGCAGGCATCTTTCAGCGTTCCAGCAGCACTGGGAGCATTGGCCGGAGGCACCGGACTCATAGCCGTCTCCATGTTGTCCACCTTCTCGTTCGCTCTATTCCTTTCGGCATTTACCAACCAGCCATTCATTCCCGTAGCAGGAGGAGTTGGGCTGCTTATGGTTTCAAGGGCAATAGCCAATATTCCCGGACTTTCAGTAATCACCCCCCTGCTACCCACGGCCTATGGGATACATTGGGCGGATGTGCTTTCGGCCAATGGCCCGGGGGTCGACGTACTGTATCTTGTAATAATACAGGTGGTATGGTGCATCGTACTGGTAAGTGCTGCTGCCTGGCATTTTACCAGGCAGGACATATCCTGGTAGGTCACTGGAACTTGATCCAGACCATCTGATCCAGGACCAGCCAACATAAGAATTCTCCCAGTAGGCAACTGCTCAGCGGAGCTAACTAATAATATTTTTCCGGCTATTGACACATGAAACTTATCACTCACCAAGGTCGTACACATACCATGCCTTCGTCTTTGGGTTATACTGGATGGCTTATGGGGAATACCAGCCAACAACATCCGCTACTACTTGTGCAGAGCCTGCAGATAGAGAGATGGATATGCTGCCATTGTTGCCCAGCTCGACAGCCACCAGGTTGCTTGTAACCTCTCCCGGGAAGAAGTTCAGTTCCGAGACTATCGGAGCTGCCCCCCCTGACGGATAGATGGTCAAATATCCCGATTCAGTCTCCTGGGTAACCGCAACATTGATAAGAACAGCCTGTGGAACTGTAGTTGCCGTAGCGGTAAGTGGTGGTACACCGCTGACTCCAGCGACCTGTACGGTCAAGACTTGGCTGGCGGCGCCGGCGACGAGCATATGCCCTGTGCACTGATCCGTGATGAACGATACCGCTGTGGCGCGGGTATCGCAAACACGTGAAGGAGTCATTGCAGTAAATACCGTCGACTCGGAAGAGGTGGAAACAAAATAACCTTCTACATCCACCACCAAGTTGACACTTCCGCTGGAATTGTAAAAACTTATGTGACCGGAGGCATCCGGTGCAACTACTGCCTGATCGGTCACTACCGCACCTTTGACAAAATTGAGGCTGGACGAAATATAGAACGGTTTTCCTCCCGGCCATACCGCCACGTAACCGGTTGCAGTAGGATCAGTGGCGGTCACGTTCATCACTACCGCATCAGCGGTAAGGGGAACGCCGCCAATACCGGTAACCTGGATAGAGAGAGCGGTACCTCCAACAAGTGTCCTCCCCTGACACTGGCTCAGTGCTATCCCAGAAAGTTTTGATGGGTTACCCGGTCTAGTATCGCAAATCCTACTTGGTTTTAATGGTACAAAGTAGCTGCCGCCCGACCCGGATGAACCAGACGCAGAAGAATAGTATCCCTCTACATCCACCACCACATTGGTATCTCCTGCAGAATTGAATATAGCTACCTGTCCACCAGGGGAAACAGCAAGCACAGTAAAATGGGCGACCGTTACTCCTCTGGCAAAATTGACCGTAGATGCAAGTGGGACAGACTCGTTTGCCGGGAATAGGGTCAGGTAGCCAGTAGCAGTGGGGTTGACTACAGTAACGGTCAATGCTACAGAGGTTACAGTCAGAGTGAGAGGAACTCCCGCAGTAGATCCCCCTGCTGGTGTAGTGCCACCCACCTGTATGCCCAGTATGGCGCCAGGAGCAAGGGTTTTACCATTGCACTGAGCATCCAGACCGCTTAAAGATGAAGGATTGCCCAGCCGTGTGTCACATATTCTGTAAGGGGTCAGAGGATGGTAAACCGCGGGTGACGGAGCATAGGGCGTGACTGCATTGGAGGCAAGAGAGGGCGGACCTTCACCAACCGATGTTTCCGCGGCAACCGTAAAAGTATACGCAGTGCCATCCTGCAATCCAGAGACAGTAAAAGTACTTGCAGAACCGGGAGTAGTAACTTGGGGAAGTTCAATGCCATCCTGATAGGGAGTAATCACGTAATGGGTCACGGGCAACCCTCCTGTAGTGGCAGGCGGAGACCACGACAGCGATGCCGCTGATGGCTCCGCCGATGCCAGCGGAGTGCCGGGGCTCGATATAGAGCCTGGCACACCACTCATCTGCAAGACATCCCAGTGCATACCGCCGGCGCTCGGAGCAATCGCCATACAATAGGATATATTAACACAAGACACACTAACTGGAGCACCGTATGAAATTGCCCCCACCGACCACACGGAAGCTGAATCTGTCGTACTTACAAAAACGCCCTCGGCGCCGGTAGCCGACGAACTGCCTACCGCCACGCACTCAGAGACGCTCGGACAGGAAATCGAATCGAGTGACTGCACACCGCTCGGAGCAGTCTGCTGCTTCCATGAAGCACCGCCATCGGAGGTGGCCACTATGGTATTGCTGCCTACCGCCACGCACTCAGAGACGCTCGGACAGGAAATCGAATCGAGTGACTGCACACCGCTCGGAGCAGTCTGCTGCTTCCATGAAGCACCGCCATCGGAGGTGGCCACTATGGTATTGCTGCCTACCGCCACGCACTCAGAGACGCTCGGACAGGAAATCGAATCGAGTGACTGCACACCGCTCGGAGCAGTCTGCTGCTTCCATGAAGCACCGCCATCGGAGGTGGCCACTATGGTATTGCTGCCTACCGCCACGCACTGGCTCGCACTACCACACGACACCGCAGAAAGCGTTCCCGCTGTAGCGGAAAGCAGATCCTGTGACCAAGCCAAACCGCCATCAGAGCTATAGAGCGACATCGGTGTCCCGGCAAGTTGCGTACCGGCAACTACGCAACTGGATGATACACACGATACTGACGGTAACGACCCTACCCCCGCCGGGAGCGAAGGAGCCTCCCATTGCACTCCTGAATCCGTGCTGGACAAGACTACTTTGTACCCGGCAATAACACAATCACTTGCATCAGAGCATGAAATAGCCGAAAGTGACCCCGAACTTATAAAGTAGTTTATATGCCAGCTTGAACCTCCATCTGCCGATTCCATGATAATACCGCATCCACCAATGAAACACTCTGAAGAAGAGGCACACCCAACTGCATTTATAGGCACCGAACTGGAGACACTCCCTTCACTCCAAATCTGCCCGCCATCTGTGGTGACAATAACAACCGGCACAAGTGACAAGCTGCCGATACTGTAGCCTACTGATACGCAATAAGTGGTGGATGAGCAGTCTATCCCCTGAAGAATCATCGGTGGTGCACTGCTGGGCATGCTCTGCGATTTCCAGTCGACACCCGAGTCGGATGAAGCCAGAACAACCGATGATGGAGGAGTAGCGGCACCGGGGAACTGCACCCCGACCGCATAGCATGATACACCTACACAAGACAGACTGCCAATGAATGACATCCCGGATGGTATGGATGCCGACGACCATTTGGAACCGGCATCGCTGGTATAGATGATCGCCGCGTCTCCTCCACTACCTGCCATGCCACCGGCAACGCAATTATAAATGGTAGGACAAGCAATACTTACCAAAGCATCTGCTGACAGAGATGCAAGCTGAACGGCACTCCAGCTCGCACCCGAATTGGTAGTGGCGAGAATCAGCCCGGTACCACTTGTTTGGGCACCTGATGCAAAGCATACGCTGGTACTTGGGCAAGAAATACCAGAAAGCTGGCCAGTTCCCTGAGGCAGGCTCTCTTCGCTCCAGCTCGCACCCGAATTGGTAGTGGCGAGAATCAGCCCAGTACCACTTGTTTGGGCACCTGATGCAAAGCATACGCTGGTACTTGGGCAAGAAATACCAGAAAGCTGGCCAGTTCCCTGAGGCAGGCTCTCTTCGCTCCAGCTCGCACCCGAATTGGTAGTAGCGAGAATCGCTCCCCCGATGGACGTATCCCGCCTGCCTGCGGCAAAGCACTCTAAACTGCTCGGACACGAGAAACCGTATATATGACCAAGATGAGCCGGGAGTTGGGCTGTAATTGACCAACTACTCTGGCTTGATGTTCCGCTACTACTTGTAGTGTAGGCTCGTGATACAAAAGCAGTATGCTCCATGGCGGTTGCGACAGGTACAAAACCGGGCACCGCCACCGAGAGGAAGATCGTCAACACTGCTGTCAACGTCATGGCTACTACTGCAGGGTACTGGTTTGCCTTCACGACCGCACCATCTGACCTGC
Source organism: Actinomycetes bacterium (assembly GCA_021846515.1). Lineage (GTDB taxonomy): Bacteria > Actinomycetota > Acidimicrobiia > Acidimicrobiales > JAMCPL01 > JAMCPL01. Next base: position 6,423 of record JAJZWU010000003.1, on the reverse strand, counting down.
CTGTACGTGGGTATCAATAATCGCTTGAATCAAGTCCTGCGAACAGCGCGTCGTAAATAAATAAACCGCCATGAAAGCGTTCTCCTATGGTATGGGGGATGCACCACTTGACCCGCTACTGCCTCCGCCACTTGCAGTAGACGTGCTGGCAGGCGGAGAGGTAGTGGATGTAGTGCTCGTAGGATGTGCCTTCTGGTAAGCCTGTATGGCCGGAAGCATCTGGCTGTATTTAATAACCTGACCTGAGGATGGCAATATCACACTACCGGCAGAACCATAATTACGAAACTGCAGTCCGATATAGACGGGAGGATTTGTTTTCGAAATCTCATGGCTGGGGAAGGTAACGGTAAGCTGGATTTCGTCTATGAGTCCCGTACTCCGATCAACCCATACGCTCACGGGGATATGGGAGACTCCAAGGTAGGCAGCCAGATCTACAAATGCGGTTCCCTGAGAACCTCCCAACACTTTGGAGACATCGGCAAAGTTCAAACCTCCTGAATATTTAGTCGCTGGGAGTCCAACAGCGCTGGAAGCCGAGCTTAAAAAGTTGCCTGAAATTCCCTTCATCGCCTCAAGAACAAGCACTGGGTTGTACGGTATGCTGCCCACAAAAGCCGAATGATTACTAGCAGATGAATCCGACAGTACTGCCCACGACTTGCCCGGAAAAGATGAGGACAATACCGACGGGATAGAGCTGTAGTCGTCAGATAAAGTATAGATCATACTGCCGGATGCAGAGGAGGATGCCGAATTTCCAGCAGATAAGTTCGCTGCCGGTACAGAAAAATCAATGGAACCCTGTATAGTGGATGTAGGGTAAGTAGAACTCGCACTGCCACCAAAACTTATAGTCTGGTATATGTCAGCATTGCTTTGGCGTAGTGTATCGTTTACCGCTCTAATCACCACGGATGCACCAACTGTAGAACCTCCCGGCTTATTGATGACCTTTTTGGGTGTTCCCGTACCACAGGAAGCAGAGACCAACGAAAAAACCGTTACCACAATTCCCGCAGTTACTGCCATTCTCCACACGTAGCGAGGATGGCCAGCGTACTTAAAAGATGATATTGTCAACCTGTTGGCTCCTTTCGTATAAATGATATATCGACCTAGTATATACCCATAACACTCATACGGTGCATGAAGGTATGGAAGCGCATGCCACAGCACCTGACAAGGCAGGAAGCACCGTATTCTTCTCCCCCCAATTGGTGAATGTAAGCTTTGACACGACCTCACTGGTGTATTTCAATGAAGTGCTCGAGGGTACAGGCGAGGAACCTGTGGGGGGCGCTACGGGCACAGAAACATTGACAACCAATTCCACCGGAAGAGGGTTTGACCCCTGGCGCACATACAATATTTCAGTTGCACCCTTACCCGTACCAAAAATACTACCAAGGCTACCGGATATACCTTCATCACTGACACCGCCAATTGAGGTGGCCCCAACCAATTTAAGCGGTGCGGTTGGCAGTACCTGCTGCAAAAAGGTTGGCAACTTAAGCATGACAAATGCATCCTTATACATTGAGCTACTTGATGGCTTCGCCAGTATCCATCTGCCTGCGTATGCAAGTGCGGACGACTTTGAAAAAGTCATCTGCTTTGTCAGTGCCAACGCGTTTCCCTTGAAATACAACTTGCCACCAGATAGAACGGCCTCCAGATTGCCTGAGGAGGACGACTCAAATGTCATCGCTCCGCCCGACATCGTGACATCTCCCTTGATCAACAGCGACAGCGTATGACCGCTCTTGCCTGATGCTTCATACATGTCAAAGGTGAATGACCCGGATCGCTCGGCCGCGGCCAACGACCCTCTTAGCAATGCTCCTGCACTCGTATTGGGAGGAAGTGTGTTGTTCACACTGGAAGACGTTGTACTCGTGGTACCAGGCTGTGGGCTCTTTGAACTACCACAGGATGCAAAAATACTAGCGGGAAACAATACAAGAGCCATAGTTGCAAATACCCCGAACGCCTTACCTCCCCTAAACCCAGCACCATTTTTCATTCGACTTAATCTCCTTAATAAACCATATCCAATGCAACCAGCATACCAACCGGTACTACAAAATGCAAACCCATTCCATATACAACGACATTCATACCCAACACGATACCTGCATATGACAGAGCGCGTCAAAAAGCGTCCTACGTACCATCTATATCATACAACAGATACTCATGGAATCCCGGACAGCGGAGATGAACTAGTTCCGCCCGATGGTGCAGGGGATGTAGAAGTACCGGCAGATGACCCGATCACCGGCCCGGGAAGGGCAAAATCTCCTGTGCTTACATTATAGCTGATACTTTTCAGCATAAGGTATGAATTGCCACCACTACTCTGTATCCCGCTAACGTATCCGAGTATGCCATTGGGCAACGAACATATCTCGACACGATTGCCCAGTAGATAGAGACACGACATACTCATGCCATTTATCACCTTGGTCATTGAATACACATTGTCAGACTTATTGGTACCGGGCAATTTACTCTTCATCAACTTCAACGCCTGATTGAGCACCGAACTAAAGGAGCTTACAAGAGCAGAGCCGGGAGCAGCACTACCTGATGAGACGGCGGGCCCGGATTGACAACTGGCCGCAGGTTGAGAGGAACCTCCTGGCGGCGAAGATGCCGCCCCTACCTGCCTCACCATGCATGAATACGAACCATTCGGAGTATCTATGCCCTCTACGGTCAATACATTGCCACCACTCATGATCAACTTGTAGTAGGAAGGCGGCAACTGCTCAACGGTAAAATTTTCCAGCGTAGCACCGGTAGCCGTTCCGCCACTTTTACCCGAAGAATTGCCTGCCCCAGATTTAGAGTTTCCAGCCTTGTAAATTGTATAGACGGCATCATAAGCAATGGACCCTTCACTCGACTTCATCTTGCCAATAAACGAACTGACGGTGTTGATGCCTCCCTTGGCGGCCCCAGATGGCGCCGGCAAGGGAGGTGGGAGATTAAACGCTGTATTGCTACTTTTGTTGCTAGTCTTCGATTTTGTACCTACATTGCCACCAGTCTTGGTGGTCAGATGTCTGCTGGGACTTGATGTACCGCAACCAACCGCAATCAGACCAGCCAGGATAATCACCGCTGCCCTGACTGCGGAACGCGCCATCCTTGTCGTCACTTTGCTCCAAAACATGTTCATCTCCTTATCACGCTAATACTTACACTCATATTACTCATATACCAAACCGCTCAACGGCATCACTTCCATCATGCCCTATGAAGATACCCGTTTGTTGGCACCCGCCATGCCAACAATACTAGGGATAGCAACGAGGCCCAATACAGCAAATAGGATGACCATTAACTATAGCGCAATGATGCGTGGTCGTCGTCGGCGAATGATGCGTGGTCGTCGGCGGCGGTGAATGATGCGTAGTAGTAGTCGTAGCCGGTGAGACTATTTGCATCGGCAACGTTACCCTGGAGTTCACCGAAGGCGTACTGGTCTTTGCCTGAGTAACAAATGAATTCGTCACCTGGTAATTATGGGTGGTAAACAGGAATGGCGAAGTTATGGGGGCATAAGTAAGATCAAGCGCATATCCTGAAATCATCACGCAATTAAGGAACGGAGCCGGACTACTTATATTACTCATGAGATTACCAAGCGAGCTGCAGTAGCTCTCTGTCTTCCCTCGGTAGTACTCCGTCACTGAACCATTTACATGCAATGTACCCATGGTGTAACCGCTGGATGAGTTGTTCACCTTGAACTCTCCGCAATTTATATTCCACTTCGGGCAGTTAAGCGGCCCCATCATCGGCACTATGGATTGAGTACCGTTACTGCCGTCACCGGTGTTTGGTCCAACTGCAACAATCGCAGCATTTATCACCGCAGGCTGGCCACCATGGCTACCCATCCCATAGAATGCAGGGAAGTTGGTATCGGGCGACAGGTAGTCCATAAGCCAATCAAGTCCTGTAAACAACGTAAACCCGGCTATTGTCACTGGGTTATTAGAATTGATCCAGTCCGTAAAGATGTCGAATGCACCCTGCATGTTAGCCGGATTGGGAAGGGTAATGCCGTCACCGTCACCGTCAGACAGGCAATTGCTGAAGCCGCCAGCATTACAATTGGGATTGTCGGACTCCAATGAACCATTCTTGCCGCCCCCATCTGAAAGCCAGTCTGTCCCGGGTACAGTTTGAGTGCAACTACCTTCCGGATTCGAATCTCCACACAGCAGATCACCGGCTGCATCTACTCCCGCATCAGCGATTATTTGGAGACCGTCCTCAGCTGGATCGCCCCAGCACGAATCCAACGTGGCCTCACAATCACTATTCCCGGGCGCATCACCATCGCCACTGTCAGGCTGCGTACCATCGTTCCAGTTGTACGATACTGTACAATCCTCCCCCTGACAGATCGATGCAGTATCGGCAACTATGTCAGCTACGCTGTCACCTATATCACGAATCATGTCGGGAAAATCAATCTGTATATAGGTTGGCTCTGACGGATCCGGGAACGGAGTCTGGCTCTGCGGCCTTGTGGTATCATCGCTATCATTCGCGGTGCTTCCATAGGGAGGTGCGGGCAATGCTGAGCACGGATTATAGGCAGCCGAGCTATTGATTAAGTTGCCAGATGACGAGTACCAACTTGGATTGCCGACACAGTCATTGTTAATCATACCGACCTCGTAAGTAACAACCATCTGTATAGCATTTGTCACCGAGCCACACAAATTGAACAAGTTACCCAGTCCACTCAACGTACTATTGCTGCCACCGTTACCACCAAACACATTAACGATGTCGGTGATGACACCAGTTATGTCTCCAAATACACTACACACGGTACTGATGTCACTCAATATAGTATTGAGTTCCTGGACACCGGAGTTCAGTGGATGGTTCACATCCACATTGCCCTGAGCAACAAGGCCAAGGTCAGTAAAGTTCGTACACGTAGAGCTTGGTGCGGCAGTGCTCTGACCAGGACAGTTTGGACCGTAATAGTAGATACTATTGGTAATTATTACGTCATTTTGCGCCTCTATGGTTAACTTTCCAGAGAGGTTGCCCTGCACAATTGCATTTCCGTTTGCACAGTTCTGCCCCTGAATCGGGTTGTTCTGACTGGTACCAAGGCCGTAGTTCAAATTGGTGAATGGCGGATTAGGGAAGGGCATACAACTGCCGCCGCTGGAAGGAACTCCATCGCTACCAGGCTCATTCGTGTTGCATCCCGTAGGACTGCCGTTGGATGACGTTGGGTTATTGGCCGCGTCACAGGCGTTGTCGTCCCAATTCACTGGCGGAGTAACGACGCTGTCACCATCTCCCGGGTCTGGTTTGCACGTGCCGTTGTTCGGATTGCCAGCCGCGTCACAGGTGTTATCGGACCATTGATGCACGGGTTCAGCATTATCACTGTCCGGCTCGCTCTGGCACCCGGTGGAAGAACCCTTGTACGATGATGGGTTGTTCGCCACATCACAGGCACCGTCGGTCCAGGTAATCGCAAGCTCGTCTACATACGTAGAATGCTCGTCTCCGTCCTGGGAGTTGGGGCCTTCATTCGTGTTGCACTGACCGTTGTTCGGGTTATTGGCCGCGTCGCAGGCGTTGTCGTCCCAGGTGGTAGATGCCTCATGAGCATCGGAATTGCCGGTATTCGTTTTGTCGGCTGCTCCCTCCAGTCCACAGTTCCAGTTTCCGTTGCCGGAAGCGTCGCAGGCGTTGTCGTCCCAGTTGACACCGGTATTTTCTACATAGATCGGGTGCTCGTCACCGTCCGGCTCCGTCGGGCACTGCCCGTTGTTCGGGTTATTGGCCGCGTCGCAGGCGTTGTCGGTCCAGGTATAGGAGTCGACGACATCGCTATTGCCAATTCCCGTATCGTCCGCTGCTCCCTCCAGTCCACAGGTTCCAAATGGGTATGCACCCGGGTTGCCAGCAGCGTCACAGGCATTGTCGTCCCAGTTTACACCGGTATTTTCAATCCAGACTCTGTCTGGGCCAGGTTCGTTGCTGGCATCAGTGTCCTCGCCTGCCCACCAATCATTGCAGTCATAGGGACCAAAAAGTCCACAGCCTTCAGAGTCGTTGCCATCGCGATTATCCGCTTGATTCTCTGACCCGCTATTGTCGTCGCCCCGGTGCTCGTCACCATCCGGCTCGCTCTGGCACTTGCCGTTGTTCGGGTTATTGGCCGCGTCACATGCGTTCTCTGACCAGTTGATCGGATCAACTACGTCAGAGTTGCCGGTATTCGTATCATCGGCCACTCCCTCAAGTCCACAGTTCCAGTTTCCGTTGCCGGAAGCGTCGCAGGCGTTGTCGTCCCAGTTGACACCGGTATTTTCTACATAGATCGGGTGCTCGTCACCGTCCGGCTCCGTCGGGCACTGCCCGTTG
>JAJZWU010000002.1 GCA_021846515.1 Actinomycetes bacterium | reverse complement strand
CCCATACGTATAGCAGATACGAGACCTTCATCTGGGAAGCCCTATGCAGGAGATACATTGTTGCCCTGTGGAACATTGAATGTACAGGTATCTGGTATAGGTGGCATCCCATCTGGTGCTGTCGGTCTTGTTGCAAATGTTACAGTTGTGTCTCCAAGCTCACCGGGGTACTTAAGCATCTATCCGGCTGATTCCATAAGGGGCATCTTCTCAAACATAAACTTTATACCCGGACAGGTAGTAGCCAACCTTGTAGAGGTTCCCCTAAATCCATCCAATGGGCAGATAACCATATACAACGGATCAAATGGAGCTGCCAATGTCGTTGTAGATGTGGAGGGCTATATACCATCTAGCTCTTCAGGCTCTTTATATACCCCCATAACGCCTCTTAGGATCTGTGATACAAGAACAGGTAATCCTTCTGGGTTGTCTGGCATAGAGGCTCAATGCAACTCCAAAGAGCCCCAGGCCAATAGCTCATTTGGTATAGATGTGGCAGGTGTGGGAGATATTGCTTCAAATGCAACTGCAGTTGCATTGACCGTGACGGCAGTAGAGCCTCAATCTGCTGGATATATAAGTGTCTATCCATCCGGCTCTTTTCCGGGTACCTCCAATCTGAACTTCACCACAGGAGATACTATTGCAAACTCAGTGGTAGTTCCCCTGTCTTCTGCTGGACAACTGGAGATATATGTAAGTGCCACTACAAATGTGCTGGTAGATATATCTGGATACTACTCTTCCAGCGGCTCTATGGTCGATGTTGCATCTCCGGTGAGGATCTGTGACACAAGATCGGGGTCGGGAGAGCCCTATGCAGGAGATACTCTTGGTAGTTCATCTGTTTTACAGCTCAAGGTCGCAGGTGCCGGAGGTATACCGGATACCGCTACTGCAGTTGTAATAAACGTTACAGTTACCAATACCACAGCTATTTCATATCTCACCGCCTATCCTGCAGGTTCTACCCAACCGGTAGCATCAAACTTGAACTGGCAACCTGGAGCCACTCTTGCTGATCTGGTAGTGGTAAAGATAGGTTCTTCGGGAATGGTGAACATCTACAATCATGCCGGTTCTACCGATGTGATAGTGGACGTGGAGGGGTGGTACTAGCCGGTCACGGCAGGGCCGGTAATTGTGGGGTCAAACTTAAGCGCAGTCATCAACTCTTCCACAATCTCTTCATCGCGCCCTTCTCTCATAGCGGTTGCCACACAAGTCTCCAAGTGATTACGCAACACAATACGATTGACCTTTTCAAGCGATCCCTGCACGGCAGAGAGTTGCTTCATTATCTCAGGACAATAAGCATCATTCTCGACCATGCGCAACACTCCCTGCAGATGGCCGATAGCTGTACGCAGTCTACGCTCTGCCGTCTCGCGATGTTCCACCTTCATATGATCATTCCCAAGACGAGTACCATTAATCTCTTGTGGCGTTATGTCTCATGATCACATCCAACCGAGACTGGAACTCATCATAGTCGATCTTACCCTCCGCAAATCGCCTTGCAAGTATCTCTTCGGCATCCTCTCCGCTGGAATACGTTACACGCTCTTCTTTACCGTCATGTAGACTATTAACGTGCCTGCCACACCCAATACGGTGGTCAGAATACAGCAACCTGCCAGCACCCCAAAGGACGGCCCCGAGTAATGCAACCATCATGACTGCCATAGGAATAATCCACATCCAACCAAATCCACCTGAAAATCCATTCATCATCTCAGATCCTCCTTATCGTACCACTTGCCTATTATCCTGCCACATTATATTATAGCATAACCCATCCCAGGTGGGTATGGATACGTCAAAATTGATCAATATTTTATTGATATGAACCTATCTAGGGCTCAATCAGCTCGCCTGTTTCCAGTATTTCACGGAAAAGAGAGGCATCCACCTGCGGTATACCAAGTTCATCTGCTTTGCGGAGTTTGGTTACCCCAGGATCCCTCCCCACGACAACGACCCATGTCTTTTTCGATACGCTACCTGCTGCCTTGCCACCACGTTCTCTGATAAGACCTTCTACCTCTTCTCGTGTAAATCCCTCTATGGCGCCCGTAACCACAATAGACTTTCCTGCAAGCGTCTGAGCGATACCTGTATCAGAGCCACCGCCTGCCTCGGCCACTCCACCGGCCTTACTGCCAGCTTCGGCTACATAATGCCCTGACCCTCCAGACAGGCTATCAGCTACGTGGTAATGGGAAGCAGAAGATACAGCGGTCTCTCCAAAGTTGATACCTACCTTACGCAGGTTATCAATTACACGTTGATTGGCCTCCGCCGCAAAGAATCGCTGTATACTTTGCGCAATAACAGCGCCCACACCTTCGATCTCAGAGAGCTCGTCAAGCTCAGCATCCATAACTGCATCAAGATGGCCAAACTCGCCTGCAATCGCACGCGCCCCTGCAGGACCCAGATGGCGTATGCCCAGCCCTACAAGTAGACGATAGAGTGGCCGTTGTCTGGACTCATCCAATGCATGAAACAGGTTATCGACCGACAGATCCCCAAGACCACTCATGGCAACAAGACGGTCACGATCCAAGCTGTAAAGATCCCCCAGGTCATGGACCAACCCACCAGAGACCAGCCAATCCACCCTCTTCTCCCCCAATCCTTCTATATCCATTGCCACTCTGGAGGCATAGTGAGCTATACGTTGGATCTTCTGTGCAGGGCAATCCATCGTAATGCAGTAGGTATCGCTCTCCCCTTCCAGCCTGACCAAAGGACCGCCACAACTCGGGCATCTATCGGGAAACTCCCATGGTTTTGAATCGCTTGTCCTGGATTCGGAGATATGGCCGACAATCTCAGGTATGACATCGCCAGCTTTCCTGACAATAACCATATCAGACGGACGGACGTCTTTCAGCTTCACCTGATCTTCATTATGCAATGTCGCCATCGAAACAATAGAGCCCCCAACCGTCACTGGTTCAAGCACTGCATAGGGAGTTGCCCGACCTGTGCGTCCAATGGAGACCTCAATAGCGAGCAACCTGGTAATCTTCTCCTCTGGAGGGAACTTGTAGGCAATTGCCCATCTGGGAGCATGAGAAGTCGACCCGAGTCTATTCTGTAAATCAAAGCTGTCGATCTTTATCACTGCCCCGTCAATCTCATAAGGCAGGTCATGCCTGTGTTCTTGAAGTTCCAGACATCTATCTACTGCCTCTTGGATATTCTTTACGCTCCTGATCTCAGGATTAACTGGAAATCCGCAATCTCTCATATATTGAAGTGCTTCAGTCTGGCTGTTGGCGACCTCGTTACTGGCTGAACCTATCTGGTAAGCCCAGAACAACAGCGGTCTTGTGGCAGTGATCTTTGGATCCTTTTGGCGCAGTGAACCGGCTGCAAAATTACGGGGGTTCGCATAGGTCTTCAACCCCTTCTCAATCTGTACCTTGTTAAGCTGCTTAAAAGAATCGACCGGCATATATATCTCACCGCGTACATCAAGGTAGGACGGTACCCGATGCTTTCGACTGCTATCTGAGATATCCCAGGGGATGACGCTAATTGTTCTGATATTTGCGGTTACGTCCTCTCCGGTAACGCCATCGCCACGCGTGGCGGCCTGAGCCAACACGCCATCTTGATAAACCAGAGAAATAGCAACCCCGTCTATCTTTGGCTCCACCACCAAAGAACTAGCCGCAGCCTCATCGTCCAGCCTTGATATCCTATGCATCCACTCTCTCAGTTCATCTTCACTAAAGACATTGCCCAGGCTCATCATGGGGCTTGCATGCACAACCGGTTCAAATGACGACAGTATCGCACTACCCACAGTCTGGGTGGGAGAACTGGGAACTATTAGATCAGGATAGGTGTCCTCCAGGGACTTCAACTCTGAGAACAACGCATCGTATTCGTAATCGGGAATCTCCGGCGAATCGTTCACATAGTAGAGATAGGCATGACGGGTGATCTCCTTCCTCAGTTGCGCTACTCTATCTATGGCAGCTGCCGGCGCATTCACCTGCTCTGTAGGCAAATCTACTGCCTCGCCGTATTGACAAGACCACGTACAGACGCAATCTCATTCTCAGCAATACCGTGGTCGACAATGCCGGAGCCCAAAACCATAGCTGGAAAATCGTACGAATAAAATGCCACAGTTTGCCCGGGGGAGACAATTCTCTCGGGTTCATCGTAAATAACCAACCCATCACGATATGAGGCATTTCTAACCCTACCATGAGCACTGGTCTGTACAAGTAGCTTCCCGCCATTCCGGTATGCATCCTCCCATCCGTCACCAGTCCAGGTTATACCTCTCAGCTGCAACCCTGCTTCGTAGGCCTGCCGTACGCTTCCTACAATCACTTTCCTGGCGGCCACATCGACTGAGAGGGCATATCGCCTACCACCACTTAGTCCAAGCCCTTTTCGTTGTCCGGGAGTAACCAGTTCAACTGCATCTACCCTGCCGAGAATCTCACCGGTTGATGAGTCGATGATCTCTCCCTCATGAAGATCTGCATACTTTGCCAAAAAATTGCCACGACCTTCCCTGGAATTGATAAAACACACATCTAGGCTATCTGGCTTACCTGCCGTAGACAGACCAAGCGAGGCAGCCTTTTTGCGTACCTCACCTTTATGCATCCCCCCTATTGGGAGTAGCAATGATCTCAGTTGACCTTGTGTAAGTGAGGACAGGACATAGGACTGATCTTTCAATGGATCGTCTCCGCGCAACAGCGCATAACTGCCATCTTCATTTCTTTTGACCCTGGCATAATGGCCTGTAGAGATAGCATCATAACCAAGCCTATGTGCCCGCTCCAATAACGACCCAAACTTGATATGTCTATTGCACTCTATGCATGGATTTGGCGTAATTCCATCTATATGTGCCCTGACATACGGCATTACCACCTTATCCATAAATAGATCTGAATCGTCTATAACGTGATGCACGATGCCGATAGTACGAGCAACCCTCCTGGCATCCTCCACGTCGGACACCGAGCAGCAGCCGGAGTCGCTATCTCCACCCCATAGACGCAATGTAACCCCAGCAACTTCATGGCCCATCTCCAAAAGAAGTGCCGCCGCTACCGACGAGTCCACTCCACCGGACATCGCTACAAGTACTTTCACGACACCTCGCCATAACTAAAACTCAGAAATTGTGCTCCGGACGGCCCCATAATGGTTAATTACCTCTCAATTGGGTTACTGCAGAACCAACCACCTCAGCTGCGTAAGCTACCTCTTCTTTGGTGGTGGTATGTCCCAGGGAAAAACGAACTGCTCCGCGTGCCTGCGCAGCAGAATAACCCATAGCAATTAGTACATGGCTGGGTTGGATTGCACCGCTTGAGCAGGCCGATCCTCCTGAAGCGCATACTCCCCTTTCGTCAATGAGCATTAGCAAGTCCTGCTGATCCAGTGAGTCAAAGTATGCGCTCAGTACACCGGGAGCCTTTGTAGAGCGATTTGCTGCGGTTTCGTGTATCCCTGGTATCGTCGACAGCAGCTCCCAGAAATAATCCCTAAGCTCCGCTATGTGTTTACGTTCCACCTCTCTCTCTTTTGCCGCGGCATCAAAAGCGGCTGCCATGCCAACGATACTGGCAACATTGTGGGTACCCGGCCTTCTGGAGCGCTCATGACTGCCCCCCCGAAGGAGTGGGGTATAGGGAGTACCGTCTCTTATCATCAAAGCACCAACCCCTTTTGGTCCGCCTACCTTGTGAGCGCTTACCGATATCATGTCTACCTCTTCGGTCACGCTTGCAATGTCCATCCAGGCGGCTGCCTGTACTGCATCTGTATGCAATACAGCTTGAGGTACAGACGCCTTCACCAACCTCGCAATTTCATCGATTGGTTGTACGGTACCTACTTCGTTGTTTACCAACATTACCGAGACCAAAGATACCTCCCTATCGAGCAATGACTGGAGGTGCCCAATGTCTAACAATCCATCGTGATCGACGTTTATCAACGTAGCGCCCACCTCACCACATGGAGCCAGTACCCCCCTATGCTCAAACGCGCTACAGAGCACCCTGCCCGACCTTGCCTTTGCAACTCCCATAATTGCAAGATTGTCGGACTCAGTACCCCCCGCAGTAAATACAACCTCTCCAGGGTCGCATCCCAGATGTACTGAGATGCGCTGCCTGGCATCTTCAATGGCATCTCTGGCTTGCCGGGATACTGAGTGCGATCCGGAAGGATTACCGTAATATGAATATAGATATGGCATCATTGCTTCAAGTGCTTCATCCCTCATGGGGGTGGTAGCAGCATGGTCAAGGTATGAGATCATACACTCAATTATAGAACGGTATACCGATGCACATGACCATAACCATTGCAAGCCATAGGACAGCAGCCGGAAGAAGATCTATTAAGTACAATAACCTAATATATGACCGGATAGTAAGTTCAACAGTGATACACTGGTAAGTAATATGAATATTCAAAGCGTGGATTCAACCACGAAGTATTAGAACGGGAGAATAGGAACGATGGGTGAGCTGAGACTCGATCCACTGACAGGAAGATGGGTCGTCATAGATCCAAAAAGAATAGAGAGGCCATTTAGTTTTGCGCCGCGCGCTACGACTATACAGAGCGATAGATCGAAGCCGTGTCCATTCTGCCCGGGTAATGAAGACAGCACGCCACCGGCACTTGAAACTTACGGGCCCAATGGCAGTTGGCTTGTTAGGGTAATACCCAACCGTTACCCTGCCTTCGATGGGGATGGCCCTTTTGTGGTGGATCATAGGGGTCCTGTATTCACTCAGGCAACAGCCGGGGGTATTCATGAAGTGCTTATTCTCTCTCCGGATCATAATGCCGGGCTGGATGCTATCGATGCCAACCAGAGCAGCCTGATATTGGCAGCGATCCGGGACAGGATGGAGTACCATGCCTCCACGCCTGGAATACGCTACAGTCAAGCCCTGGTCAACTCAGGTCGTGAAGCCGGTGCGTCAATAGAACATCCTCATGCACAGCTTATGGCAATACCATTCGTACCAAGAGAACTTGCTGACGAGCAAGCCGGATTTGCCAGATTTGCCGGCAGGTGCTTGCTGTGCACTACGGTAGACACCGAGCTGATAGCGGGTCATAGGCTTATATATGCTGACGATCGTGTAATGGTAATATGCCCCTTCTGGAGCGGTACGCCATTTGAGATGATGGTAATCCCCCGTACACACAGTCCGCACCTCCACCGCAGCTCATCACAGGATATCTCGGCAGTTGCAAATGCAATAGGTATGTCATTACGCCAGTTAAGCAAGCACATGGGCGATATATCGTATAATCTTGTATTCCACTCGGCACCATACAGGGCGCCAGATCCATTTCACTGGCACGTACATATCCTGCCCAAATTGACGACCATTGCAGGGTTCGAGTTGGGAACTGGGGTACTGATAAATGTCGTTGCCCCGGAAGATGCCACACAATTGATGCGCCTACAGGCAGCGGCATAATTACCAGCAGATAGGCGAAACCTACAGATACCATAAGAGGCCCGACCTACGGTAACACACAGCCGGGCAGGACTGTATGAAGGCTCAGCTCAACAGAGCCTGTGCAACATCATACAAACTCATATCAAGATACTTCGTCTCTTTGGTACCTTCCGACAGAGGAACAGTAATTATCTGACCAGAATTAAGAGCGACCATCTTTCCCATCCCCCCTCTATGTATGGCCCTTACCGCCTCTACCCCGAAACGGGTAGCCAGTACCCTGTCGAATGCCGTAGGAGTGCCTCCACGCTGCACATGACCGAGTATCGTAACTCGAGACTCGAACCCGGTACGCTTTTCAATTTCCTCAGCGAGCCAGGATCCAATACCGCCCAGTCTGGTGTGCCCAAACGCGTCACGAGATGCAGACTTCATGGCATTTTCCATGGCATCACGATCCGGACCGGGAGAGAGAACGGCTCCCTCTCCTATAACAATGATGGATGAATATTGACCTTCTGCATGGCGGGCCATGATCCTTCTACATACCGCGTCTATCTCAAAGGGCTTCTCTGGTACCAGTATCTCGGCGACACCACCAGCTATACCGGCATAGGTTGCAATCCAACCGGCACTACGTCCCATAACCTCGCACACAATGACACGGTGATGCGACTCTGCCGTAGTTCTCAGCCTGTCTATTGCCTCAGTAGCTATCTGCACGGCAGTATCGAACCCGAACGTAAGCTCGGTACCACTTAAATCGTTATCAATAGTCTTGGGTACCCCTACTACCGGCACACCCGCCTCCGCCAGTTTGGTAGCAACTCCCAGGGTATCATCACCACCAATAGCAACCAGCGCATCGGCATGAGCTGCTTCAAGTCCTGCCCTCACTTTTTCTATGCCATTTTCTATGGCAAAAGGGTTAGTCCTGGATGTGCCGAGAATTGTACCTCCGAGAGTAAGGAGATTTCTGCAATCTTCTGTACGAAGTTCCGTAACTCTGCTTTCGATAACACCCTTCCACCCGTCATAGAATCCAACGACCGAATCACCGTATTCCTGTTCAGCCACGGTAACGACGGCACGTATTACCGCATTAAGCCCCGGACAGTCGCCACCGCCGGTCAATACGCCTATTCTGGATATATTTTTATCATTCATATGATGGATAATAGCGCATCACGCAGAGCACCATTGAAACTTTCTACGCACCACCTTACCCCTATTCGCCTATCGGTGCTATTCAGCTTACGATGAACTGTTACGGTTCCGATAATCTTGAGTCATCATATTCAGCATCGCATACAGGCAGTTCTCCTGTATGGGGACTATCCCCGCAATACCGGATACATTGAGATAACCATTTATAAGCATATCTGTATTGCGTTTTTCCCACTCAATCACCAATGCCTCAGTCGCATCTGCACTTAGCGGATCTCGCTCCTCCAATGCGTATAAAGCAACCTCATGCAAAGAAAGCAATGCGGCAGCCAAATCATACAAGGGGGAGGCGTATAACCTTTCCCGATCTGAGGATACCTGCATCATGTCGCCAAGATACCACCCATATTCACCTCTCCTGACATGAAGCAAATCAAAATTTCCATGAACTGGTATCTCGTAATAATGTATATCACTCTCTTCCAGTAATTTTCTGTCCAGCTGAGCCTGCAGCCTATCTAACTCTGGCCAGCTGGAAATTGGCGGCAGACTAACGGCTATATCCATCCTGCGCCGACTACTGGATTTGTCGTCCAGAGCAATATGCATCCTACCAAGCATCTCGCCTATCTTGAAAGCATCTGGCGCAAAATCAGCCCCCGCGTATTCAGGCGCACAGCCTGCCGAGCATAAGTCTCGAAGCGATGTAAGAGCGACATCCCAGCCGGTAGAAGTACCTGGCATGTATTCTTGAACAACCCCCAAAACATAATCGCCGCGTTCCCAAACAGCAAGAGGAGGAAACATATTATTGAATCCCCGGGAATCAAGGGTAAGCAGGAAGTCTATACTGGGAGACCTCGTCTCTACCATCTCCTTTATGACTGTATATATAACCGATTCATTTACGATATATACAGCCAGTTCATCTGTGTCGCTCTCTTTTCTGGCCATATTGGACTCCATGGCCATCTCCTGGTAGGTTGGAGATGCCGGGTGTGTTTTTTGGGGTGCGAAGGGTGTCGAAGATGACGAGGACACTTTAGAGACCAGGGAGGCTGGGGACGCCGAACCAACCGGAGATGCTTGGGGGGTATAAATCAATTTAACCAGATCGGATACCATATCCTGGTCTTCAAGGGCATCTACGGCAACATACAATTTACCATCATGGTCGTACAGTCCAAGCACCTGATCTGCACTGTCTGGGAAGAACCTGGGCTCATCACCCGCCTCCATAAGCCCGATGACGACATGATAAAAAGAAGCATCTGAGCGGAGAATGATATCCAGCAAAGTAGGCTTTCCCTGCCGGATAATATCAATATCCATGATGTCCAGAGCTCCCGGCATAGGCTTCCCGCCGTAGAGGCGCCTCGATATTGCCTTTTGCACTATCTCATCCAGGGCTGCGCTATTCACCACACCGTCGGTTAAATCGTGCATTTAAGTTAGTTTACCAGATTGCGCCGTAATTCCCCACTCCAGTGTTGAGAGAAGGTACTGAGACAGCCTTCCGTGATCTTTCGTTGAAGGTTTCAATCCGAAACCACTCCGTCTTCATCCTGCCGAAGTAGTTCAAACCAGTAAAATCCATAAGGACCGAGTGAAATGGGATATAGACCCTCTCCGATTGCAGGAAAGGTAACCCTCCCCAGTAACTCTATAGGCACATAATCGGTATATCTGATCAGGTCAAGTTCGACTGGCTGCGCGAATCTGGATAGATTGTGCACACAGAGCACAGCATTATCGTCACTACCCTGCTCAACTGTACGTACATACGCAAGAATCGATGGATTGGTACAACTAATAAAATCCAGTATGCCGATACCAAAAACTGGATATTGTCTTCTTACCTCGATCATTCTTCGCACCCAATGCAAAAATGAACTCGAATTGCGTTGTTGGGCTTCCACGTTAACAGCCTCATATCCGTATACGGGATCCATAACCGGAGGTAGGTAAAGTTGCGCGAAGTCGGCTCTCGAAAAACCACCATTACGATCAGGAGTCCACTGCATCGGAGTCCGTACAGAATCGCGGTCTCCCAGATAAATGTTATCTCCCATCAACAGTTCGTCTCCGTAATAGATAACCGGACTCCCCGGTAATGAGAAGATCAACGCCCAAAGCAGTTCGGCTAGTTTTCTGTCATTCTGCAGTAGTGACGCCAATCTTCTGCCTATACCGAGATGTCTCTTCATGCGAGGATCGCGTGCATATTCAGAGACCAACTCATCTCTTTCTTCCTCGGTAACCTTTTCCAGGGTCAATTCGTCATGATTACGCAAGAATATGGCCCATTGACAACCGGTAGGAATTTCAGGTGTCTGAGATATGATCTCTGTTATTGGAAATCGTTGCTCACGTCTTATAGCAAGAAAGAGGCGCGGCATAAGCGGAAAGTGAAAACACATATCACATTCATCCCCCTTTCCGAAGTAGTCGACCAGATCAGCAGGCCACTGATTTGCTTCAGCCAATAGCACTCTTTTCGGAGAGTATTCATCTACCACGCTGCGTATTCTTGCAAGATAAGCATGAGTATCCGGCAGGTTTTCGCCCGTAGTACCATCTTTTTGAAACAGATATGGGACGGCATCCAGCCTGAAACCATCCAGCCCCAAATCGAGCCAATATCTTACGACATTAAGCATTTCATCGGCAACCTCCTCGTTCTCATAATTAAGATCCGGCTGATGAGAGTAGAATCTGTGCCAGTAAAATTGCTCTCTTGCAGGATCCCATGTCCAGTTGGAGGTTTCTACATCGACAAAGACTACCCGTGCTTCAGGCCAACGCTTATCATCATCGCTCCACACATACCAATCTGCCTTTGGGTTTGCACGAGACGATCTTGACTCCTGGAACCAGGGATGCTGATCAGAGGTATGATTCAGAACAAGATCTGCAACTATACTCATACCTCTACCATGGGCATCGTCGAGTAACGCCGACAGGTCGTCCACCGTTCCCAACTCGGGATGGATGGACATAAAGTCTGAAATATCATATCCCCCATCGCGCATGGGAGATGGATAGTAGGGCAACAGCCATATGCAATCTACTCCCAACCACTCTAAGTAGTCCAGCTTCTGCTGCAAGCCTCTGATATCCCCCACGCTATCGTTGTTGGAATCAAAATAGCCCCTTGTAAAGACTTCATAGAAGACCGCCTTCCGGTACCAGTCTGATGGTTTATTTGGTATCTCTCTAGGATGTGGCATGGGGATTGAATATCTAAATCTGGATATAGCCGGTCAGCGGATACAATTGCTCATCACAATCTCGCCAGACTCACGTTCATCAATGACCTGAAAAGTGCGCCTTACCGGGACCGTTATCGAGAAAGGATTCAATACCGATTCTGGCATCTTCAGTTCTAAAGACCTCTTCAAATACGGCTCGCTCTATGGCTAGCCCGTCTTGCAGCGTAACCTCTATGCCCTCATCTATGGCTCTTTTCGCCAGACCCTGGGCAGCCAGTGCCCCTCCTGCGTACTCGGCCGCCATAGCCATGGCCTCCTCCAGGACATCACCATCAGGTACCACCTTATTAACAAGACCAATCTGAATAGCCTCCCGGGCATCAATTTGCCTACCGGAGAGAATCATCTCCTTTGCTCTCGAGGCTCCGATCAATCTGGGCAATCTCTGGGTGCCTCCCCCTCCGGGCAGGATCCCCAAGCTCACCTCCGGCAAGCCAAGTTTTACAGACTCACCGGCTATCCTGATGTCACACGACAAGGCAAGCTCAAGACCTCCTCCCAGGGCATATCCAGTAATAGCAGCTATGACGATCCGCGGCAGGGAAGCCAGTGCGGATGTAGCTTCATGAAAGTTGCCAACTATGCGTTTTGCTATATCGGGATCATAAAGATCCATCTCGGATATGTCGGCTCCTGCTGAAAACAATCGCTTACCGCCATAGAGAACCACAGCTGCCGGAGGGTTATCCACAAGTTCAGATACTATCTTATAAAGATATGTTAGGAGCCCAGCTGATAGAGCATTTGCCTTGGGGCGGTTTAGTGTAATAAGCGCGATATTATCGGAGTTTCGTGTAAGCAATACAGGGGGGGTTTCTTCTGTCATATAACCGATATTACCTCTATCATGCCACCGATACTAATTGAATAAACTATGCCTATCGAATATTGCTGACCGAGGCGCCAAGCACAGATCACAGATTAAGCCTATTGAGCGTTAACATGGCAGCGTTAGTAGAGAGTATTCACTGTCCCACATGAGGAGAACGAACAGTTATTCCGAGCTCAGACAGAACTGCTGGAGACAACTTCTTCGGTGCTCCCGTAACGGGATCATACCCCGTTTGGGTCTTTGGAAATGCAATTACGTTTCTGATAGATTGCTCACCCGCTAAAAGAGCAGTTAACCTGTCTATTCCGATAGCAAATCCACCATGAGGAGGAACACCGTAATCGAACGCATCCAGCAAGAATCCAAAACGGGCAGATGCAGCCTCCATGCTAAGACCCAGGAGTCTGAAGATATTCCTCTGTATATCAGGATCATGAATCCTGATAGATCCGGAACCTAATTCCCAGCCGTCCAGAACCAAATCATAGGCAAGCGACCTCACGTTCAATGGGTTATCTTCGAGCATACCAACATCATCTGGGTGTGGCATAGTAAATGGATGATGCGCTGATATAAAGTTACCGTCATCATCCACCCCATCAAACAAAGGAAAGTCGGTCACCCAGAGAAGCGACCTCTCCTTTGATGCCGTGGAAGCATCGGATACATAATCAGGCACCACAACAGTATCAGATTTGCCCGAACCATTAGAGATCCCAAGTAATACTTCATTCAGCAGCTGTACGCGGATACCACCTAGCACCTCGCAAGCTGTTCGCCATTCATCAGCCACTACCAATATGATGTCACCGCTATCAGCATGACATACGTCTACCATCCCCCCTTGCTCTTCATCATCCAAAAACTTTACCAGTGGAGATTCCAGCTGCAAGCTACCGTCCTCACCTCTGGTCACCCTGAACCAAGCCAATCCCTTTCCGCCGAGGCTCTTTGCATGCTCCACCAAACCATCCAGCATGTTACGACTAAGCGGGCTGTCACCATGATTTGCAGGTACAACTATGGCCTTCACGCACGGTGCGCTCAATGCACGTGCCGAAGTGCCGGCAAAGCAACTTGTCAGGTCTGTCAGCTCCATCCCACCCCTGGTATCAGGCTTATCCGTACCAAAACGATCAATTGCCTCTTTCCATGTGAGCACACCCACAGGTCCTATATCAGAACCGGTTACAGCCTCAATTGCTTCAAGTACGACATCTGCGACAATATTACGTATATCCTCAGCCTCCACGAAAGATGCCTCGATATCCAACTGGGTGAATTCAAACTGCCTGTCTGCCCTCAAGTCCTCATCACGCAGGCACTTGGCAATCTGGAAGTACCTGTCTATGCCCGAAACCATAAGAAGTTGCTTTGCAATCTGGGGGCTCTGAGGTAATACGTAGAACTCTCCCCTTCTCAGTCTGGACGGTACTACAAACTCCCTCGCACCTTCAGGGGTGGGTGTCCAGAGTAGCGGAGTATCCACTTCACAAAACCCTCTGTCCACCATGCCTCGGCGTAATGACTGCAAGAGCGCTGAACGCAATCTCAAGTTCGATTGCATCTTGGGGCGCCTAAGATCTACGAACCTGTAGCGCATGCGCAGCGACTCATCAGCTTCAATTCGATCCTCTACCGGAAACGGTGGTGGGGAAGCCTTTGAAAGTACTTCCAATTCGCAGTCGGTTATCTCTACCATTCCAGTACTCAGATATTCGTTCTCAGTGCCGACGGGTCGATGCCTCAGTGTACCCGTTATACATAGTACCCACTCAGGACGAACATCGATAGACCCTTCCACGACGCATTGTATAATGCCCGTATAGTCTCTTAAATCAACAAATGCCAGGTACTCACCGTGCTCCCTGCGATGAGCCACCCAGCCACAGACCGATACTCGCTTTCCGATATCATCCTCTCCAAGGTGGCCACAATAATGAGTACGCATAGAGGACAAATTCGCTATTGTTTTTTCCATTTCTCCAACCATCTACCTGTTTCCTGTATTACACGATCCCAGCCAACCGTGAACTGTTCGTCTTTCGATACAAGCGGCTTTAATATAACCTCACGTTCCGCAATTTCCCTGTCGCCAATTATAAGAGCTATACGCGCCCCAAGCCTGCCTGCATATCGTAGCTGTGCTTTTAGAGACTTGTTCTCGTAAGACCTCTCAACCGAGTAGCCGGCGTTCCTTAATTGGTGCGCCAAGAGACTTACTTCAGTGTCACGTCCAAGCTCAGCTATGTACACATCCACACCCGGATCGTGCCACTCCACTGCTCCTTCGGAATCGCATGCCACCAGCAATCTCTCCAAGCCTATACCAAAACCGATACCTGGGGTAGGTGGACCTGAAAGAATCTCCGATAAACCATTGTAGCGACCCCCTCCACCTACCGCATTCTGTGAAGCATTAAGTGAATGTGATATAATCTCAAATGTCGTACGTGTATAGTAGTCGAAACCGCGTACCAAACGATGCTCCAGAGTATATGTAATACCAAGTACCTGAAGTTCGGTCTGGACAGTATCGAATGCCGTCATGCAGGCATCACAGAGGTGTTCAGATATTCTCGGCGCTGAATCAGTTACAGCCCTGCACTCACCGGTCTTGCAGTCAAGTACACGTAACGGTACTTCGCTCCAGTGCTCACGATGGTAGTCGCACATAGCATGTACATTCTCCGCCAGAAATGCTCTTAATACCCCCTCATAGACGGGTCTGCACACCTCGCAGCCCATCGAATTGACGAGCAACTCAATATCGCTCAGGCCTGCAGCACGGATCGTTCCCATGGCCAGATCAATGATCTCGGCATCCTGCTCGGGGGAATCCACTCCCAGGGCTTCTACCCCAATCTGGTGGTGCTGGCGATACCTCCCAGCCTGAGGTCTTTCATAGCGAAACGCCGGTGTCAGGTACCACACTTTCCACGGAGTAGCAGGTCTATGCTGTATATATGCCCTCACCACAGAGGCTGTCCCCTCCGGCCGGAGCGCAAGGGTACGCCCTCCCCTGTCTTCAAAGACATACATCTCCTTACCCACCACATCACTGGCATCGCCAAAGCCGCGTGAAAAAAGCCGCGCATCCTCTATGACCGGCGTAATAAGCAGCTTATACCCATACAGCCTCGCACGATCGGCAAAATCGCCAATTATCCTCTCCCATCTGGCTGACTGTGGCCATAGTACGTCGTGAGTACCGGCCGGCGAACGTAACGGTTCAAAAGTCATTTGCAGCGTACAATTCGTAGGGTTCCTACAATATGCCTACCATACATACTGCTACTTCTTGCTCGGCATTGTACGGTAAACATCAAAAATACCGTCAAGACGCTTTAGCGACGCTATCAGGGTAGTCAACTGGGAGGGCTCTGTTACCACGACTTCAAAGTTCATCTTGCTTACCCTATCACGACGCGTGCTCGTATGCGAAGACAGTATATCGATATGGTGCTCGCCTGCCAGCCTGGCTACATCTGCCAGCAAATGAGCTCTATCAAATGCCAAAAGCTCAACCGAAACGGTAAATGCATTACTGTGTATGCCTGCGTCACTCCACTCCACCTCAATTAGCCTCTCACCTTCAGTAGCTTGCATGGCGACCAGGTTAGAACATCCGGATCTGTGTACACTCACTCCCCTACCCCTGGTGACGAAACCGACCAGATGATCACCGGGAAGCGGAGAGCAGCACCTCGCAAGATGCACCATGACATCATCCAATCCCTCCACATATATGCCGGCAACTGGTTTTTTATCCGGCAGATCATGATATCCTCGCGATGTCTCAGCATTGGTCAGGGTTGTAGCAACATTTTCTTCGACTGCATCTTCACCCTTTAGGCGGCGCGCAACCTTATGCGCGACAGCCCATGACGATTGATGTCCATCCCCTATAGATGCATAAAGCATCTCGACATTGCAGTAGCCGTAGCCTTCGGCGACATAATCCAGGGCATCTGACGTAGCTGAATCGTATAAAGATATATTTTCACGTCTAAACGCCTTGTTTATGTCCTCCCTCCCCAGCTCTATGGCGTCTTCCCTTCTTTCCTTGCTGAACCACTGACGAATCTTGTTTCTTGCTTTTGAAGAGACTACGAACTTGGTCCAGTCCTGCGATGGGCCTGCCGATGGGATCTTAGAGACAACTACCTCTACAGTATCTGCAGACCTCAATTTGGTATCCAGAGGAACGAGCCTGCCGTTCACCTTGGCGCCTATACATCTATGGCCTACCTCGGTATGGATAGCGTAAGCAAAGTCGACCGGAGTCGAGCCTGCGGGCAATTCTACGACCTTTCCCTTCGGGGTGAACACATATACTTCGTCACTGGACAGGTCCATCCTGAGAGTCTCCATAAACTCAGCGGGATCGACATCATCCTTCTCCAGGTATGACAGGCGACGCATCCAGGCCGATTTGCTGGCACGGCTGTCCTCGGTTTGCAAACCTCTCTGTGAGCCGCCCTCCTTGTATTCCCAATGAGCGGCAATCCCTCGTTCTGCACGCCTATGCATATCATATGTACGTATCTGCACCTCTATAGGCTTACCTTCGGGGCCGACCAACGTAGTATGCAATGATTGGTAAAGGTTGAACTTGGGAACGTTTACATAATCCTTGAATCTGCCCGGTATGGGAGTCCACGCAGAATGCAGGCACCCCAGTGATGCCCAGCAGTCCCTCTCCGATTCTACGATTATCCGGATCCCCACCAGATCGTATATATCCTCAAACTGTTTTCCTCGTACCACCATCTTCTCATATATCGACCAAAGATGTTTCTGCCTACCATGCACCTCCCCAGCTATTCCTGCATTGGAGAGCATGCCCGATATATCTTCTATTACTTTACCTAGGTACACCTCTCTCTCTGGGGCACGAGCAGTGACCATCTGGGATATCTCAGCGTAACGTCTGGGGTGGAGCGTGGCAAAAGCAAGATCCTCCAATTGCCACTTGATCTCCTGCATGCCCAATCTATGCGCCAGAGGGGCGTAAACGTCCAAGGTCTCCTGGGCAGTTCTCTTCTGGCTATCCGCCGGCATCACTGCGACCGTACGGAGGTTGTGAAGGCGGTCTGCAAGCTTCAGGACAATGACCCTCCAATCACTGGCCATAGCAACAATCATTTTACGGAAGGTTGCAGCCTGGCGGGCTTCATAAGAATCGAATTTGAGGCGATCAAGCTTGGTGACACCATCTACCAGAAACGACACCGCATCCCCCACCTGGGCAGCCAATTCCTCCACCGACATCTGAGAATCTTCTACCACATCGTGGAGCAATGCAGCTGCTATAGATTCCGGATCCATACCCATCTGGATAGCGATTCTCGCAACCTCAACGGGATGGTAGATGAATGGCTCTCCAGACTTCCTGAACTGTCCCTGATGAGCCCTGGCCGCTATAGCATATGCTCCGGCAATCAACCGAATATCATCTGCCCCGACTGGATTTTGGAAATGTGATTCCATCTCAGCTACGAGCATTTGCACTACGGGGTGCTCGGAACCCGCTTTATCTCCCTGCGTGAATATACCATAAGGCGATCTGCCGTTGACCGTCTCAGATAAATTATCCTGATTCGCTAAGAGCGATGCTTCCATATAATATAAAGAATACCAGGAACAACGGCATCATATGACGATGCACATTCACTCAACCATTATACAGATGGACAGTTTGTTGTATGCGTGTTCGTCCAACCTCTATAAAGCTGAACGACTAAAGACGGGTGACCAAAAAAAGTGCAAGCCCAGCTACCAAAAGTTGTCAGGGGCGTCAGTCTCAGGAGAGTTGTCACCGTTTCCAGCGCCGTCAAAATCCATCAGGACAGCTCGACATCTACTTGGGGTTGAACAGTGCACGGCCTGGCCATGCACCTTGGATACTATCGCTTGCGGGTACCTTTCTTCCTTGACCTGTTACGATTTGCATCTCTATTGGTACGGGCGCCCTGAGAAGGCGCAGCTGTTTGGTGTCCAGCAACCTTGGAAGCAGCAGAGCCGCCAGTGCCTTCTACTGCTGCACCATTGCCGCCGGCACCGACATTAACTGCGCCGGTTGCACCGTTACTGCTGGCTGCATCTACATCTCCAGTATCATCAGCACCAGTCTTGGCAGCGCTTGTATTACCGGCGCCGCTACTGCCGGATGCGCTTTTGGGAGCTGCACTTGCACGTAAGGCTTCAAGCTCGGCACGTAACCGGGCATTCTCTTCCTCGAGTGCAGTATCGCCGGTGGCAGATTGGCGTGCTCCACCTGCCGGGCGGATAATATCCCGAGAGCCAGCCGCTGATCTGCTTCCTGCGGCTGTTCTGGCAGGAGGCTTGCTCCTTCGTGTCGTCGCCTGCCCCGATTGTCCTCTACCCTGCCCCGAACCTCCGGAGGCTTGCATGAGCGCTGCCTGCTTTGGAGTTAATAAATCTATATAGTCCGAACGGCTGATAAGCCTGGATCTGATCGACTTGTATCTGGGCTCCCTCTCTTTCAGGGAGGAGAGCACTGGAGATGCTATAAAAATAGACGAATAAGCACCCGAGGTAAGACCGATAACCAAAGCAAGACCAAAGCTCTGAAGGGTAGTAGCTCCAAGTAACTGTGCACCTATAACCAGCACAGACAGTACAGGCAGTATAGCTACCAGCGAAGTGTTGATAGACCTGGCGAGCACCTGGTTCATAGAGAGGTTTACTACCCCTTCGTAGGTCATCTTCCCCGACGCCCCAAGTCCCTTAGTGTTCTCTCCTATCCTGTCGAATACCACTACTGTATCGTAAAGCGAGTAACCAAGTATAGTCAGTACTGCAATGGCCGTATCGGGGGTCACCTGAAATCCGGTAAGTGAATATATTCCCACCACTACGAGCAAGTCATGTATAACCGCAATAAGTGCAGCTACGGCCATCTTCCACTCGAACCTAAATGATATGTATATCACCACACAAACAAAGAACGCAATCAATGCAATCAATGCCTTCTGGGTTACCTGGCTTCCCCATGTCGGTCCAACGTCGTTTATAGTTACTGCCGACGGAGATATGTGCCCTATCCTGGCCATGGCATCTTGAACTGCCGTCTTTATGTTTGCAGCACGAGCCGGAGCCATAGAGAGTAAATCCGCCTGAACCTCAACAGTCCTACCACCGAGAATCTCTATCGTAGATTGAGTCAGTCCTGCAGCCGTCATAGCTTTTTGCACCTGAGGAACGGTAGCACCCGGGGCTATCACCTCCCAGGATGTGCCACCGCGAAACTCTATCCCAAAGTTCAGACCCTGCACACCAAGCGATATAAGTCCGGCAACAATCACCAACGCAGAGATCAGATACCACCACCTTCTACGCCCTACGAAGTCAAAATGAGTATCGCCGCGATATAGCCTTACAAGGGCGTTCTTCCTCTTGGGTGCTCCCGGCTCCGCACCATCAATCGTATCTTGCGTAACAACAGTCTCAGTGGTAGTCATTCAGCCAACTCCATAGAAACTCCTCGACACACTAATCCATATCTCATGAATGCGCCTCCGCAGCCAAACCACTCGACACTCCAATATGACGAGCTTCTGTAACCTCTCTATTCTGCCCAAGCATAATTACCAATGGCCGGGTAAAGAAGTAGGTGGTAAAGATGTCAAGCAGGGTAGAGAGTCCCAAGAAAAAGGCAAAACCTTTTACGGTTCCAATAGCTAGGAACCACAACAGCACGGCAGCCAGCAGTGACACAAGGTCAGCAGCCAGAACAGTTCGAAAGGCGTTCTTGAAGCCCCTCTCGACTCCTGTCCTTATCGAGCGACCTGATCTGGCTTCATCTTTCAGGCGTTCGAAATACACTACATACGAATCAACGGTAATCCCTACAGATACGATCAATCCGGTAACCCCTGCGAGGTCCAGGGTGAGCCCACTTACATGGCTGAAAATAGAGACGATTGCCCACAGCAACGCAGCGGTGAGCAGTAACCCAGTTAAAACTACCAGCCCAAGTACACGGTAATAGAACAGCATATAGAGCAAGACAATTGCCAACCCTATGATTCCCGCCAATAGCCCGGCTCTCAATGATGAATGTCCGAGCGTGGCCGATACAGTCTCTGTTGTTATCCTGTGAAGCGGCACAGGCAAAGAACCATACTGGAGTACCAGCGCCAGACTGGACGCACTTGTATGGGTAAAGTTGCCACTTATCTGGCCGCTACCACCAAAGGAAGTAAAGGCAGACTGTGACGGCTGTATAATAGGGGCAGATACAACTTGGGCATCCATATCTATGGCTACAATAGCGTGGAACTGGGCTTGAGCAAGTTTATCCCATGCTACTGCACCTGCCGAGTTAAGAGTGTAGTTGACCACCCACCCTGTACCCGGGATAAACGTCGAAGAGGCGCCTGAAAGTGCCTTACCTGTCACCTGCGCAGGACCCAGTAGGTAACGCACTCCAGCCTGCCCTGACGACTTGGACGCTGGCAGCAGCACAACAGAGGATGGATTATCTTTGCTTGCAGGAGTGCTGGGGTAGCTGGCCAATGCACTGTCTGCCGGTACAGGGTTCTCTGTAAAACCTGTCGTCGAAGACGAGCTGGCTTTTACACCAAGATTTGTAGCGGTAAGCTGGTTGGCCGACGGGCATGACGTGGGCAACGGTCCCGGAGAAGTAGGAGCTTTACTGCCCTTGCTGGCGGTAGGGGGAGTATACGGTGGCGCCTCACAGAGTGCAGGCCTGAAATAAAGCTGTGCCGTCTCACCTATGGTGTTTATTACCTGCTGCGGATTCTTTACTCCAGGAAGCTGGACAATAATATCGCCCCCCTGCGTACCGACATTTGCCCCCGATAGTCCAAGGCCATTTATACGGCTATTGATAATATCGACTGACTCGGTCATATAGTTTGGAGGAACTGCATGAGCAGGACGATATACGACTTCCTCGCCACCGGCAAGGTCCAGCCCAAGCTTCGGCGACCACCCGGCAGAAAGGACTGCACCAAATGCAACCAATGCCACAATAATGGCTCCAAACAATGAGAGAAGATAAGAACGTTTCATAATGTTACAGGCATCATATCACTATACACACGACTATTTCTACATTCTGTTACGATTATCATACTCATCATCGGCACCTCCTGCAACGATATCCTCAGATTCATCATCATCATCATCATCATCTTGATCATCATGATCGTAAGCACCTTCCTCCTCTGCGCCATAGTCATCGGTCGACTCCTCAGGTGACTCGTTAAGCCCTGATTCCGATTCATAAGAATCGTCCTCCGACGCAGACATGGTCAATCTCTGCGCAATACTGCCCCTTGCCATAGTAAGGACACAGTTGTCGCTCACGCGCACATGAACCTTGTCACCATCTATTTCGAGGATAGTGCCATATATTCCGGCCGTAGTAATGACATCATCCCCCTCACTCAACGCTGACATGGCCTGTCGCTGCTGCTTGGCTCGTTGAGACTGCGGCCTGAAGATGAGTCTCCAGCCCACATACACGATAAGCACCATGAAAAGCAGATATATTATGCTACCGGAAGAAGACGAACTCGAAGATGCGGTTTTCGAGTGCGAAACAGCCGCAGCAAGATGAATAACGCCTGCCATAATTATGTTACCACTATTAAATATTGTATCAAACACTATAATCTTTCCTCACTTGTAAATGGATTGATGCCCTCTGTAGAGCCATGCTCTACATACAATAGCCGATAATTTGCCGAGAAAAATGGCACTAGCGTGAAACGTCGAACCTTCCCATCACGGGGTGTTCTATGCGCAGATGCGCAAATGCCCGTGCACTTGCTATCCGTCCCCTGGGAGTACGCTGCATTAGCCCAATCTGGAGTAAGTACGGTTCGTAGGCATCTTCAATGGTATCCGGATCTTCTCCGACAGATTGTGCAAGAGTGGTCAGCCCTACCGGGTTGCCGTCAAACCGTACGCACAGCACATCAAGTATAGATCTGTCCACCTTATCGAGCCCAAGTTCGTCCACTCCAAATGTATCCAGCCCGGCAATGGCTGAAGCAGGAGTAATGATTCCGTCAGAACGCACCTCCACAAAATCACGCACCCTGCGCAGTAGCCTATTGGCTATCCTGGGCGTACCCCTTGAACGTTTGGCAATCTCCAATGCTGCATCAGCATTTATCTCTATTTCAAGTATGCCGGCAGAACGCAACACAATTTCAGCCAGATCTTCTACGGGGTACAGATCAAGCCTGCCCACAAAACCAAACCTGTCACGAAGCGGCCCAGCGAGCATACCCATCCTGGTTGTAGCCCCCACCAGGGTAAATCTCGGAATATCCAACCTTATAGACTTGGCTGCAGGACCTTTACCTATTACTATATCTATCTTGAAGTCCTCCATCGCGGGATAGAGTATTTCGCCAGTTGCCACAACCATACGATGAATCTCGTCTATGAAGAGCACATCCCCCTCTTGCATATCGGTAAGTATGGCAGCTAGGTCTCCCGCCCTGGTAAGTGCCGGCCCGGAGGTGATCCTCATACCTACCCCCATCTCTGCCGCCACTATACCTGCCAGCGATGTCTTGCCAAGGCCGGGAGGCCCTGCAAACAGTATATGATCGGCACATCCTCCTCGCTTTCTTGCTGCCTCAATGACTATACTGAGGTGTTCGACTAGATCCCTCTGTCCGGTAAAATCAGCAAGCGCCCTGGGCCTCAGTTTGGCTTCTTCGGCATACTCACCAGATATCGCTCCAGGGGCTGTCTGGCGGGAATCAACCAGTAACACATCATCATACTCCGATGAGTCCCTGTTTATAACCTCTTTCCTGGCACCCATAGCTACTCGCCTCGATTCCTGTTTAATTGCTTTAACGCATTTCTCAATATATCCTCTGTCGCCTGACCGCTACCCGCATCTCTCATTGCAACCCGGATCTCTTCCAAGCTGTATCCGAGAGACAACAGTGCAGACCTGGCTTCTGATCGCGCGCGGGCACTATCCATACTGTTACTGCCAACCTTCCTGCTCCCACTACGACCATTGCTGCTGCTTCTATTTTCGAGGGAATCGCTTTCACTGCCACCGCCGGCATTGTCAGCCATGGCATAGTCGCCCCTGGCGTAGTTGCCACCATCTCCACCACCGCCACTTACCCCTCTGCTATTGCCATCGTCTCCTCCTTCTTCGCCGACCCGGGAATTGCTCAAGGAACTATGATTCAATGCATCTCCGGTCAAGGCAACACTCATGGAATCTTGAGCGGCAGCCAGCGCATCAATACTGGATTTCAGATCTATTGCCAATTTAGCGGCAGTTTTTCGGCCAATCCCTGGCACGGTACAGAGCAAATCTATATTCTCGCTGACAACAACGTCATACAGGTCTCCGATCCCGAGAACAGACAGTATGGCCAATCCCAACGAAGGGCCCACGCCGTGAGCTCCAATCAGCTTCTCAAAAGCCAGCCTCTCTGCATCGGTAGCAAACCCGTAAAGGGTAATAGCGTCCTCCCTGACATGGGTATGTACAAAAAGTTCCAACTCTCCACCGGCTGGAATGTCTACCATAAATTGGGGAACATTTACCTTATAACCGACACCTCCTACGTCGAGTATAAGAAATCCTCCCGGATCGACGGCACGTACATTACCCTTCAGCCAACCGATCATCGGCTACTCTGCACTTTCCGCAACCTCCCGGTGAGCATACCGCATACATTGACTATTAACCAACCGATCATCCGTCACCTGACCTCATAGCCGCGACACCCGATAATGGCTCACCAGATGCAATCAAAGCCTCTCGCATTGGCAGGTTGAGGAGGTAACATAGTGCAAGCCCAAGCGCGTCTGCCACATCGGGGGGCGATGGAAGTCCATTAAGACCCAGCAATGACGAGATCATACGCTGCACCTGCAGCTTGGTAGCACCTCCATATCCGGTAACCGCCAGCTTAACTTCATTGGAGCTGTACTGAGCAATCTCGCAACCGGCAGAATCCGCCAGAGCCAACGCAAGTCCACCAGCTTGCCCGATACCGACAGCAGTCTTGGCATTTGCCTGAAAAAACACCCTTTCCACAACCACTACGTCAGGGCGACTCTCTTCTATCAGCAGCTTAAGCTCTTCCATGAGCATACTTAGTCTTCTAGGGATGTCGAGTCTTTGATCTGTCGCGATAATTCCACCACTAACTGCCACCGCAGGGCTACGGACACTTGCATGCCTGGCTTCCTGCCTAATAAGACCATATCCACAACGAGTTAAACCAGGGTCTACGCCTAAGACAAACATACAATTTGAGATTAGCTCACAATGAACGTCTCATGGTGGATGCTCAATCGACAATCCATCAAGTATGATCGCCGCACCAAGCCACCCAACAGCTGCCAGGCATGCTCCTGAAGAACTCAGCCAGCCAAGCTAATGCATCTATGCAGGCTGTGACAGCACGGCAGATGGTGGAGGAATTGTTCCGGTAGTCCCCGGTATGCACAGATGAGCTGACCAGTCCGCAGGCGCAGCCAGTTTTGGCGGGGTAGCAAAAGCAGGAGATGACTGGAAGTCCACCATGTCCATAAGGTTGTTTGCCGCTGCATCCCTATTGGTGAGAGCAGGTAAATTCCACTTGGTCTCGATCAGCCTTAAGATAGAGGTATGGTCGGATACATTGCTGGAGACGTAATTCTGCTTTGCATAAGGCGATACCAGCCCCATCGGCACCCGAATACCGTAACGGTCGAATGTTGCTTGTATGTCACTCGACGATAACTGAGGCGCCACATTGTCGGGTATCGGGGCGGGTGGAGGTAACACATGATCGTAATACCCACCAGCCTCATCGTAAGTCCATACCAGTAAAGTACTTGACCATTTTGGCCCTTTCATCACGGCGTTGACAATTGATGCAAGGAAATTATCACCAAACTGAATATCCTGACCCTCTCCCTCACTGTTGGTAAGGTAATCAGGATCCACCAGAGATACTGATGGTAAATTACCTGATGACGCGTCGGAAAAGAATTCTTCTATTGGAACGTACTTACCTACGTTTTGAGTTAGCAGGTAAGGATAGAGTGCAATTGTGGGGAAGACCGAGAAATAATTTTTCCACGATATTGAATGTTTGTTCAAGTGGTCGAATATGGTTCCATTTGCCGGATGACTCTGCACATCACTGGGTATATCATAAAACGTAGTAAAGTCATCTACCAATCCGTCGGATGTACCCGAAATCAGGTACCGGCGATTCGGAAATGTCGGGCCTAGCAGAGAACAGAAATAACGGTCGTTTATCGGGAATACCGAAGCAAGGCTATTGGTGAATGGTATGTCCGTAGAAGTGTAGTACCCCATAGCAGCTGCCCCATTGCCATTGGTGACAAAACCGTCCATCTTGCCCCCGTCGTATGCTTCATGGGTTGGGTTCCATGTGTTGTTCGGTGTCGTATATGAACGGCATTCTGTCGGAAGATGAAAGGCCTCTATGTACTGGCCATTACCGTTTGGATTGGTATTGGTGGGCTGTCCCTGGGAGTTGAGCGTATAACCATCACCGCGTCCAAGCATGCCAAGTATCGTGTCATATGAGCGGTTCTCCATCACCACGATGACAATATTGTCTATCTGGGGAATGGTATCGGTACCCTCGGGCAGCGACGGATTGGGCAACGTTCCTGATATGCCACTACCGGAGGAACCTCCCCCCAAAAACGAACAACCAGCTAGAGTAATTCCTGCTGCTCCCACAACGGCACCACCCAGAACCTGCCTGCGCGAGACCAGTACTTCTGATATTGCTTTCATGTCCAATGTTTTCATTGTTAATTCTTCCCCTGTAATCAAATATCGTTTACCTACTTAACCAACTACCCGGCAACCTGTACTCCAAACAACCGAGCAACTGTACCAACTGATGGGGCATGCCAACTAAAGACATACTTACAATTGCATACCTTACAATTGACATTGCCATCAACTACGTACATATTAACAGATTAATTTGTACTTGTCTACATAAAAGTCAAAAAATTGTGAATACGTCTATGTAACGGCCACATAGTGCAGCAATCCAACTACGCTTGTACAACAATACTGCGCTAAGCAGCACTCTGATCTGAGCTATTTGGACTCTCAGCTGTTAACCGATGGAAGCCGGATAGCCCAACTACTCCATATCGACCCAAGCGAGTATAATGTATCTTGCATATATGGACGGAGAAAATGAAGCAAGCAGCACATCGGGCAGCGACGACATTGGCAATGGTGACAACACATTTCGCTACACTCCCGGTCCCAGTCTCAAGCCTGCAATGTGGGTAGTCGGCCTTGCGGCTGGTATTTTCATCATTGGGGCGGTAGCAATGGGACTGTTCGGCGGAAGTGGATATACGCCCCCGCCACCAAGCAACGAAAGACCTGCCGTCAACGGCATAACTGCCATACCTGCAAAAAGGTATCTTACAGCAATAGAAGCCGATGGCCAGCCACCCCTAAATGTCATATACTCGCTGACAATTCCTCAGGGTACGGTAACGGATGGTACTGTAGTGACACCCGGACTTGCGATCTCCTATGACAAGGCTATAGCTTTCATCTCAAATGCCAGCCAGCAGCAGGTAATCAACTTCTACAGTCAACAGTTACCCGCCCATCACTGGTCGATAATCTCGAAGGGCGCGACCGGTAAGTCGCATTCATACGAGTTCATCGCAAGGATAAATGGCGAAGACGGCCAATTTTGGGAACTTGGTATTACTATCTCCCCAACTACATTCACTGATACTGTCCCCTCCCACACTGCTGCGATGCACGCTACCTCCCCAATCTCTTCAAAGCGATTGCCGAAAGGCATACACAGCGACAAGGACTATACCAAATACACCTTCCACATGTTCCCCATATCGAGCGAAGCAGCCTCTTGAACCTCCGCTGGAAGCACTGTACGGTACAGTTCAATAAACAATCAGTTCGAACCGGCCCGGTATGGTTTTGGTCAAAAGCTACAGGGGCAGCTGAGCCGAATAACAACTGCCTCCCCACTGGCCGAAACTACCGAAACTGTGTACCAGTGGTTCAAACCGTAGCCGGTAGCCGACTGGAAGCCGCTGATGGCAGCTCGTTACCTGACGATATATTCGTCGACTCCAATTGCAACATCTTCGACCATATAATCAAATCAAATGGATACACCAGATAACCAAATCTGGTAGCCGGAGCAAGCATCACTGCAACAATAAACGCCCATCCTACAAAACTGGCCAATGAAGAGGAGCTGCGCGGAAACCATCTTCTGAGGGCAGCCAGAAACACCACCCCCCCGGCCAGAATGATTACAAGTGAATAGGTACTATGGATAGATGGCATTGTAGACGTAAGTATATGTCCAGGCATAGGACTTGCAGCAGGGGATCTTATCCCTGCAAGACCGAGCGGATATAGTATAACGTTTACTACAAATGCCCTTACATTTTCCATTGCCACAGGTACCACAGACGGGATTATGATAATCCCCGCTCCAGCTATCATCTTTAGTATGTCTTTCAGGGAAAATACAACATAAGTTACAAGGAGCGCCAGCATCACAAGTGGCCATGAAGTAAACTTCAGTGAAGCCGCCATCCCCAAGACAACGCCGGCAGCCAGCAGTTTATGTTTTCGCATGAGCACGAGACCAAGCAACATCAGAGCGATTACAGGTATATCATCCCCTCCTGTGGAAAGCGGCAACGCCGCTGATGGAAGTACCAACATGGCTTGTAAGCCGAGTATTGAATTATCATCCACAACGCCATTTATATAAATAGCAAGCAGAACAGCGGCAGCTGTAACCAACAAGAACATCACCCGTGCATTGCCCAGCGGCCCTGGTAGTTTGGTTCCGCTACCCATACCAAATACAGCCATTGCCGGTAGGTAGGGAAAGAATGCATCGTAAGAAGGCTGCCCTGCCGGCACCTGTTGGTGGTTTGATACCTGTTTGGCGTTCGTAACAGTATAGGGATCACGCCCCTTCAAGATGTTCTGCCCTGCT
Organism: Actinomycetes bacterium; assembly: GCA_021846515.1. Classification (GTDB taxonomy): domain Bacteria; phylum Actinomycetota; class Acidimicrobiia; order Acidimicrobiales; family JAMCPL01; genus JAMCPL01. The sequence continues at coordinate 88,852 of JAJZWU010000002.1, read as the reverse complement.
TTGTCAACGACCAGCACCTCTGGTTGCGCGTGCCTCGTAGTAGTAGAGTAGGCAACAGGGTTATACTGCCAGTACGATTCCAGTGCAAGAGGCAATAGCGTAGATCCACACATTACTATACCCATAACAATCATTCTTGGCCTGCTCCAGCCACGCTTCCAGGCGCCCTGTTGTTGGCTGTCCCGTCCGTATTGCATATCTCCCGCAAAGGATTCAAGGGTATGGTCTTCAAAGCTATCTTTATTATTGGCGCCAGATATCTTATGACGGAATGCTACCCCGATACACCATACAGTGCCGGCGATGTACGCACCAATAGCTATCTCCCCCCACTGCCTATACAGAGGTATGGATGACACCAAGATGGTAAGCAACGCAAACATTGCCGATAAGCCGTACACCAATGCATCACGCAGTTCAGAAGATAACGATGCATACCGATACCGGGCGCCCCTTACAAATTTACTTATAGCGTTGGAAGTCACAGTTACATAATACTCTATACTGCGCTCAAACTGGCTTCAATCCCTCGACATGTCCTCAAGACGAGCTGCCGAAATCCTCCGGCTTTACCGTATCAAGAAACTCTTTAAATTGGTCGACCACCTCCTCGGTGCTCTCTCCAGTCAATGGGTCACCCTCATCGTCCACATCAAATGCCACGACAAGACCTTCAGCATCCATCAACTCGTCAGAGACAAATATGGGACAGTGCTCCCTCACAGCCAATGCTATTGCATCCGACGGTCGCGACGACACCGTAACTATCTCACCACGATGGCGTATATGCAACTCTGCAAAGTAAGTAGCCGATCGCATCTCGGTGATGACTACCCTCTCGAGACGTGAGCCGGTACTTTCCATTATGTCGATCATGAGATCGTGGGTAAGGGGTCGAGGTGGATCAATGCCCTGGATTGCCAAAGCTATAGACGTCGCTTCGGGAGCTCCGACGAAAACGGGCAGCGTCCTGCCAATTCCCTCAGTTTCGGTAAGGAGCAATACGGGAGTACTGGACTGCAAGTCCACTCTCACGGCGCTCAATTTAACTTCGACCATAATTTTAGAATAGCGCTTTATGAAGCAATATGCTAGTGCAGCACAGTGTAGCGTCTTGTAAATATGGCGCTACCTAATAACGATCAGTCGCCCGGCGGGAACATCCTGTTCAGTTCCGCTCTCATAAGTGCACTGTGCAATTTTTCAGACAAATGCAAAAGCTCTTTTGCGCTATCTCTGGCCTTTTCGAGCGATTTTGGATTACGCTGCTTTAGCAATGGCACAACGGCCTGCTCGATTATAGATACCTCCCTGTCTACCGCGTGCTTGAATACCTTGAGGTGACGCGCTTCAAACCCATACTCCATGATGCTTGAAGCAATGCTGCTGATCTCAGCATCGGAAGTGCCATAGGTGATTACTCCACCTATACGCTCTCCCGATATTAGTCCGTAGCTCTCCAATTCTTTGAGCACAGAAGAGGAAGCACCCTCGCCTGCCACCGGCTCCTGCTCAGATTGCCCGGCACTATGCTCTGGTGCGGATCCAACCATTCCAACCCTACCTATCTCTGCTCTTACTGAGCTGTAAGCAGCACCAGACATACCACCGGCCTGTTTTATCCTGTTCTGCCCAGCTCCACCTCTCTCGGCTCCCATCCTCTGGACTCTGGTCAATCCATCATTACTCGACCAAACAGCATTCTGCTCTACTCTACTGCCTGGCCTGGTGTATGTTTCGTCGATATCTGCTTTTTCACGGCTACTCTCAGATGAGGCGGGATGGACACTCGCCTGGGCATTCTGGCTATCCTCTTTCTTGTGCAGTACCTGTACAGACTGGGCAGGTTGCTCGTCTACGACGTTCCTGGTATCACCGTTTCCATGGGGTATGCGACCTTCCAGCTTACCTTTGATAACCTTCAGTGGAAGGTAATGCTCACGCTGCTGGCGAAGCACCCATTTCAAGCGTTCTATGTCTTCCTCAAAGAACTTCCTATAGCCCGAAGGAGTTCGCTCAGGATTTATCAATCCCTGGCTTTCAAGAAATCGAATCTTTGATATGGTGATCTCCGGGAATTCGTCTCTTAAAATATCCAGGACATCACCTATAGACAGATACGGACGTTCTTCCACGCTTCTCTGTGGCTCATGTTCCATACGACCCATCACTCCCCTTCATCGGCAACACCCGAAATATACACAAGCCTGAACTTCCCTATCTGGAGCTCATCACCCGAATCCAAAACAGCTTCATCTACCCTCTCTCTGTTTACATAAGTACCATTCAGTGAACCTACATCTCTGACTACGTGCAATCCGGAACCCTCCTTCCTTACCTCCGCATGCCTCCTTGACACGGTAATATCATCCAAGAATATCTCACTCTCGGGATGCCTGCCCAATTTAACTACATCTTTCTCGAGTGTGTAGTGTGCACCCGCGTTGGGACCACGGCGAACCACGAGCATAGCGTGTCCCGATCTATCTCTACCCAGGTCGTCGTCACGAACATCTCCCTGATCGTCACCGAGTCCCTCTACCGGTACAATTGCAATAGTAGCTTCACTGGACTCCTCAACAAGTGCGGAGCCGCACGAAGCGCAAAAACTTGAACCTCTTGGATTTCGATGGCCACAACTGGGACAGTACACGTTCATGATCTCAATCCTACTACTATGCAATCAATATCATTGCATTGCTCCGTTGAGATTGCAGCAGTGGGTCCTGGAGGCGTAGGCAACATAACCGATGTCATTGCTCGGTTGAGATTGCAGCCCGATACCCGGCGGCATCCAAAAGACTATCATAGTCAGATGGATTAGTTGCCTCAAAGACACACAACCACCCCTGGCCATAAGGGTCACTATTGACAAGTTCGGGATGATCTTCCAATTCTGTATTAATCTCCACTACCTTACCGCTCATTGGAGCATACAATTCAGAAACAGACTTGGTCGATTCAATCTCGCCAAATACATCTCCAGGCGAGAATATCTTTCCCAGATCGGGTAGATCCACATATACGACATCGCCGAGCGCATCTTGAGCGTAGTCGGTAATCCCTACTTTGACGGACATACCATCAAGGTACACCCATTCATGTTCATTGGTATAACGTAAATTTTCGGGGGTTTCCATAGGCCTCAGTCTAGCTTAAAAATACTTCACCGGCTACTTGAAGCAATTTTTTACTAGCATCTGGGGGAGAGGCGCCAGCAGAGAAGATGGCCGATCCGGCTACAAGCACGTTGGCGCCCGCATCTACCACCTGAGCAACTGTTTCAGGTCCGATACCCCCATCTGCCTCTATATCCACACTCAGGGAGTTCTTGCGAATATACTCCGATATCTCAGTTATCTTGGGAACTACCTCGGAAATAAATTTCTGACCGCCAAAACCAGGATGAACAGTCATAACAAGTATTACATCGACTAGCTCCAGGTAGGGCAATACTTCTGATACAGGGGTCTCTGGGTTTAATGCCACACCGATTCCAATACCAAGATATCTGGCCCTCTCGATAATCTCTGTGACACGGCCAACTTCGACATGTACGGTACAGCGAGCAGCCCCAGACTGCACAAACTGCTCGATTAAATCCCACGGATTGGTGACCATTAAGTGGCATTCAACAGGAACGTCAGTAACTGCAGCCAGCGCTTTGACCGTGAGGGGACCCATGGTAAGAGTGGGGACAAAATGACCATCCATGATATCGGCGTGAATCCAACTGGCCTGCTCCTGTACCGAACGTACGGCGTCACCGAGAGAGGCAAAGTCGGCAGATAGCACAGAGGGAGCAAGCTGTAGCTCTCTCATCTATAGACTCCCCTCACTCTTCTGCTATAATTGAGGCAATAACTCGTATTACGTGCTTTACTGATCAAATTTCTCAGCCTCTCTTATCCTTACTCCTCTTGCCCATTCCTCACCTGTCATCTTAGTATGGCCCTCAGGCTGCACCGTTCGTATTGCTATTGCACCATCGCCACAACGTACTACAGGAGTATGGCCAATTATAGTTAGTGCCCCAGCGGTTTCCACTGGAGGAGCGCTCCGTAGCATGTTTGCATGTCTCTTGCCATTGTTGTCGCCGGACGTAGTTCCAACCTGATCTATATCTACCTGGCCCGTTCCGACCTGATCGGACAACCTGTCTCCTGCAGGCTGATCAATGCTATTCGCAACCTCTCCTATGATGAGTCTCTTACCTCGAAACATCGTCCATGCCCGCTCTAAACGTACTTTCCTTTTTATCTCTTCAATCCCACTACCCCAATCTATCCTCAAATCATCAGATTCAATCTTGGCGGCATAGACAGGTTCTCCTGTCTGCCCTACCGGCTCCGGTAATCCCCCTACCCCCCCAGCCAGAAGATCCACCAGCAGCTGTGCTCCCACCTGAGCAAGCTGATCTGTAAGCTCAGAACGAGTAATCGTATCATTTAGAGATATTTGCCTACAGGCATATACAGGTCCAGTGTCAAGACCTTCGTCCAGCTTCATAACGCATACTCCAGTAACAGTATCTCCTGCAAGAATGGCTCTCTCTACCGGGGCAGCACCTCGCCAACGGGGAAGCAATGAAAAATGAATGTTTAAAAAGGGGATATCGGTTAATAGCGCTGCTGGGATAATACGACCGTAAGCCACAACTACAGCCAGATCCGCCCTTGCCTTCATGACGTCACCCAACGAATGGCTCACGGGTATCCCAAACTCTACCGCAGCGGACTTGACGGGAGTGGGGGCTACTGAATTTCCTCGTCCGCGGCGTTTATCTTCGCGGGTAACTACCAGAGCAACCTCATGACCCGCCTCTACCAGGGCATTGAGAGATGGTACGGCAGCTTCGGGACTTCCCAGGAATGCAATACGCGTGACACCCCCTCCAGCGCCAGGGTTCGGGGGTACCTCTCTTTTCTTAGTCATACTTCATCTCTCGTCTCACTATATTATGCGTATTTCGACAGCAGGATCGACTCACGTAGGCATCTCGTCCAAGTTGCAAGTTCCGCGCCACCATCTTATGTGAGCCGCGGTGTAGAATAGGGGTGGACAAAGAAAAGGAGTCAATATGTCGACCAACGAAATACAACCGGCAAAAAAACATGCAGCCTTAGATGTCGTCCTGATTGGAGGTGGGGTAATCGTAGCGGTGGCAGCGGTACTCTGGATAGTAAATGCTCTGGCAGGTATTCTCCTCTTTGGTGTGAAGGTGCTTGTCGTAGTCGCTCTGGTAGCGCTTGTGCTACGGCTATTTGTACATTCCAAGAGAAAAAGAGCCTAACCAACCAACACGTCCACTTCGGCCGCTTTCGCCAAATATAAGTATAATATATCCGATTCTATCCAAAGGAACCGCTACATACTTTCCAAGGTTACAGCTCTGGAGTCGTGCTTTTATTGAGGTTGCCTGAGGGAAACGCACTCTCCCGTAGAGCCTTTAACGCTTGCTTGCGCTCATCTTTATCGAGGCGATCTACGAGTAGCACTCCATCAAGATGATCAATCTCATGCAACAATACTCTGGCAAACAGTTCATCCGCCTCAATGTATATCTCCTCACCATCCAGGTTGTATCCCTTCAGGTGAACCTCCTTTGGGCGAGTAATCTGCCATGAAAATCCGGGAACAGAGAGGCATCCTTCTTCGTATATCCATTCACCCCGTGACTCTACGATAGTTGGGTTTATAATGACGCCCTGAATCGCATCACCAGGAACAACGTCGCCATCGGAAGCATCACCTATATCATAAGTAAACAACCGCTTTGATATACCAACCTGCGGAGCGGCAAGCCCTACGCCCGGAGCGTTATGCATCGTATCGAACATAACGTTGACCAATTCCGCCAAACGTCCATTGATATCAGATACCTCCGTTGCCCTCTTACGGAGCACTGCGTCTCCGTAAGTTCTAATCGTCATAGTGTCCATATACTTAAAATTATAATAGCAGGCACACGTTTTGTGCACAATGAGAGGCAATGGGAGACATGGACCAGTCGAATATGGTTGATTGGAGCTGATACTCGGCTACCGCAGAATCAAAAGGCATCCCTGATGAGCCGAGCAGACAGGTGGCCGTCTTCTCCAAGCACAACCGCAGATACATCGAAGCGAATTTCCCTCAAATGGCCATCCAAAGAGCCATCTGTACGATGCTCATTGAGCCACTCGCCCGCAAGTCTCCTCAGCCTTGCCTGCTTGACTGCCGTAACTGCCTCTTCCGGCTCCCCGTACCTATCCTGAGCACGCGTCTTTACCTCACAGAAGACAAGAGTGTCACCCTTGGACGCAACAATGTCTATCTCGCCACGTACACCGCTTCTATTGCTTCGCCAATTTGTAGAGAGAATGCTGTAACCCTTGCGCCTGTACGCAAGTACTGTCTGGCGCTCTCCAAGTTTCCCCAATAATGTCCGATTAACGGTACTACCAGACTGCCCATTGACATCTACGCTCATTGAACGCCATCCCGCTCGACCGGCAACAGTTTATGGCATTTCATAAAATCGATCTTCGTTCGTCCAGCACGTCTGCCAACGTCTCTCTCAAGCTGTACTGCGGAGCCCAATCTGTTGCCATTTTTAACTTCTGAGGATCTCCTCTAAGAACAGGGATGTCCACCGGTCTCATAAGTGACGGATCCGGCACGAACTCTATCTCCACATTGGCAATCTCCGCCATCGACTCAGCCACCTGGGCCATAGATACATCCTCTCCGGTGCAAACATTATATATTTCACCTGCTTTTCCGCTACCGGCAAGCATCCTGTATGCCCTTACAACGTCTCTTACGTCAGTAAGATCCCTCCTGCTGGATAAATTGCCTACCGATACTGAGTGCCCACCCACCTTTTGTGCATTCAAAATCCTCTCTGCCAGTGCCGGTACAAAAAACGATGACGGTTGTCCGGGGCCTATATGGTTAAATGGTCTGGCCATAACGACGTCCAACCCGTAAGCCATATATGACTGAAGGCCAAGGTACTCTACTGTTACCTTGCTTACAGCATACGGGGTCATTGGTCTTATTGCTGAACTTTCGCCAAGGGGCAGATCCGCTTCGTCGACTGTACCATAAATCTCCGCAGAACTCGGCAGTAGTATTCTCGGCGAATTATTGCATTTACGGGCAGCCTCCAGAACATTCAAGGCGCCAATAGCATTGATCTCGATAGCATCTCTCGGCTGTTCCCATGAGAGTCCCACATGAGTAAAGCCAGCGAAATGATATATCACATCTGGCTCATGGGCGATCAATTCGCCGGCGAGTGAATCAAAGTCCCTTATGTCTGTACCCTTACTTAGCAAGCGCACATCATCGCCCTGGCTCTCCAAAAGCGATACCATCCATCGACCGACAAATCCGTATCCGCCAGTTATAAATGATCTCATTGTGTTCTCTCTCCAGCAAGTCCAAGAGCCATTCTGTATGCACTCACATGCTTCGAAGCGCTCTGCTCCCATGTCCATTCCTGTGCGCTGACAAGTCCTTTCTTGATTTTGCCCGTCCTCTGCTCGCTGTCGCTCAGAGCATTACGAACAGCAGCTGCAAGCCTCTCTCCCTCCCCTACCGACGCATCGTCTCTACTATCTACGATCCAGGGCACCTCAGGAGCAAGTTCTATGGCAGGTACATTAGGCGTGGTCACCAGAGCAGTACCGCACGCCATAGCCTCCAGTGCGGGGAGGCCAAAACCCTCCTCCAGCGCGGGATAGGCACATACCGCTGCCTGTCTGAGCAGAGATGGCAGTTTCTCGTCCGGTACGTACCCAAGCATATGAATCCTTGATGGGTCAACCGAACTATCAAGGGCATCCATAACCGAACTCATCGCCCAGCCCTGCCTGCCGGCTATAACCAGACGCAGCTCGGAATCCTCCCTGGCTAGAATATTAAACGCCTCAATCAGCATAGGGACAGACTTACGGGGTTCCAATGTACCCAGAAATACTATATATGGACGCGATATACCGAAAGAATCAAGCACCAGGTCATCGTAGCCCACACTCGGCTCTATGTCATTGAACAGCGTCCCATCTATACCGTGATGCGCCACAACTACAGGGCACTGCGGTGTAAAATGAGTATTCAAACTGACAGCTGTTCTTTCACTTACACAAATAATGGCGCTTGCTGCGCTCACGGCTTTTTTTATCGCCATACGGAAAAAGGGCACTTTGAATGGCTCGTGCCACTGTGGATTCTCTATGAAAGTCAAGTCATGTATTGTCACAACTACAGGTACTGCAGCACGAGCGGGCATCGTGTAATGAGGACCATGATGTAAATTGACTCCCATTTTACCCAGTTTCTTTCCAAGCAAAAGTTGCTCAACTACGACCCTCCCTGGTCTGGAATCTGGAAACATCCGCCTCACCGAAGACACAGGAACCGCATCCTTCCACCGCGAGTAGTCACCATTCCGGCATAATATAGACAATTCAATATCATCCCTTCCGGACAAAGCATTGGCAATACTAAACGCGTATCTGCCAACGCCGGTAGGCTGAGGTGGAATTGCACCGGCATCAAAAGAAACCCTCAGTTTCCTCATAGCGGAGTCCTGTCCATCCAACCTATCAGTAATGCAACTACCCTGGGATCTGCATAGAGATCATGTCCGGCGCCACCCAGCAATCTGAGCGAATCGGCCTTAGCTGATCTGCAGGAACTTACTGCTCTACGGGCATAATTGGGAGGGGTAATCTTATCTTCCAGGCCATGAATAACCATCAGGGAACTTAAGGCATTGATCGACTCAACAGCCTCTATAATATAGTCTCCCAGTGACAAATTATACCCCTCTAGTTTACCTGTCCCCTCATGACTAAGTCCTGGTTTTCCGCGATCGTTGGCCGCTTCCTCTGATACTGCCCCATACGCTTTCTCGGGAACTTCTCCGTTACCGACCGGTACCTCCATTCCCACACATGCAAGTCCGGCAACCTCCACGCCATCTTTCGACGTATCCAAAGAAGAACCAAAGATGCCCAATGAACCACCTGACAGGGCAAGCATAACGGCAGTTGCCATGATGCCAAATCCGCATATCCATACATTACGGCACCCCGAAGATGCTGCCAGGTTCTCTACCAAACTCGGAACAGTATTGATACAACCCTGCAACGCTATGTCAAAATCGGTAGGTGCAGCATCATCTACCGGAAAGGCGAACTCTTGATAGCTATTACTCTGTAAGCTTACACCGGCCGATGTAACAACCCATCCCGGCTCGTTGCCCAATGTAACAGCAAGTGCATTGAGCACGGCTATACTTGAATCCAGCCCGCACAACAGTAAAGCTCGCCGCGAATGTGCAGATTCAGTTATACCTGCTAACTCAGTGTTCATGACGAATGCCTGCCGGATCTCCGCCGCCACCAAGTTATCCAGCGCCCTACCGTAAGAGTCATAGAATGAGGAGATCGGCTACTGCTCGTATCGTACGGCATAGCTACTGTAGATAAATGAGGAAGGTCAGATATGAGCGCATACAACTCTTCAAGAGTCTGTGCATTTACTGCTCGCTCGAGTCGCGAAGTAAGTTCTTCATGGTCAAGCCTCCCCTCTACAAAATGGCGCTCCAGCAGTTCGACAAACCACTGGCGTTCCTCATCAGATGCGCGTGCCGGACTCATTGTCTACCTGAAAATCTGCCCTGTATCGCGCCACCGTCGCAACCAAACCTACTCGGCATCACAACCGTTTCCAGCCCAACTCACCGGTCGCCACGAACCATGCGCGGTTCGCCGTCAGCCAACCTGGCCATTATCCACAGAAGATCAGAGAGGCGATTGAGGTACTGACCTGCATAGGAGGATTCCGGCATAGATAGTGCGGCAACTCTTCGTTCTGCTCGCCTGACGACCACCCTGGCATTGTCCAGCAGGGAACCCTCCATGGTTTCACCTGGCACGACAAATCCCTTTGGCATATCCAGCTTCATAGACAAGTGCTCCCCTGTCTTGCCCAGACAATCAACCATCTCGTAAGTAACGCATGTCTTTCCCGGTACCAACTTCTCAGTACCCTTATGAGACCCTGAAACTTCAGCCATTAATATCCACAGGTCACTCTCCAGTTCCCCCAATATCGAATCTATCGATTTCTCTGAGATCATCCTATTGTCCTTATCCGCCGATCCTTCAAGCAGGCTATTATTCGCCGAGCCTTCAACGGAACTGTTATCGATCGACCTGCCATATGCACGTGCCATCCCTATAGCGGCTTGAGCCTCATCCAATGCCCCGACCGCCTCAATCACGGGATCATCTTTGCGTACGCGACCTCCAAAAAGTAGTCCCGTGCTCCCATCATCACCGGTCTTGGTAGTAATACTTGCAACATTACGCGCGCCACCACTCGAGTCGGGGAGGCTACTAAACTTGACTTTCATCTCATCTGGATCCTGAAGATTATCTTCTTTCACTATCTATGATGTTAGCCCAGCACAGCGTCCGCTTGACACAAACTCGGCGAATCTCATTTTACCTACCGCCATGCTCCTGTCACACATGGCAACACATCAGCTACAAAGCCAAATCCGCAAGTACGACAAACTATACTCGATTATACGAGAATATTAAGAACGTACAACCACGAATACCTTCTTGCCGCATAGCTGCTCGCCGGACACTACAATGATATATTGTAATGGACGACAAGAACGACATCTCAATATCAAACATACCGGAAAACCCAATACTTGCATTTGATCGGCTGCCAATGAGCAAAAGCGGCGGCAGCTACATGGAATCTGCCCACAATTCTCTTATTATTTACGACGGAGCGATGGGAACCAATTTGCAGCTCGCAGGTCTCAGCGCATCCGACTTTGGAGGTAGACAACTAGATGGATGCAACGAGGCCATTTCTCTCTACCACCCCGAGGCAATCGCTGAGATACACAGGGGATTTCTCGAAGTCGGCGTAGACGTGATAGAGACAAACACCTTTGGGGCAAATGAGATAGTACTCTCGGAATACTCCATAGAATCCAAGTCCAGAGAGATCAACATTGCTTCAGCTACAATCGCGAGAAAGGTAGCAGACAATGCATCCGCCGATGGTCGCTACCGCTACGTGGCAGGAGGTATGGGCCCTACCACGAAATCACCCACACTCGGCCAGGTGCAATATGCAACCTTACGCGACCTCTACCAGTCGCAGGCAGAAGCGTTGATCGAGGGTGGGGTCGATTTAATCTTGATAGAGACAGTTTACGACATCCTCCAGGCCAAAGCTGCAATAAATGGAGCAAAAAGGGCAATGGTCGTAGCAGAGAAACGACTGCCTATCCAGGTACAGGTTACCGTTGAATCAACCGGGAGGATGTTGGCAGGGACCGAGATATCAGCAGCGCTCAATTCACTGGAGGCGCTAAGGCCGGATGTCATAGGGATGAACTGCGCGACAGGCCCAGAAGAGATGGGGGAACATTTGAGATACCTATCGCAACATAGTACAGTGCCTATTTCCGTGCAGCCAAACGCAGGGCTCCCAAGCATCGTGGACGGAAAAATGCACTACGATCTAACTCCCGAGCAGCTGGCATCACATCACCTATATTTCGTACAGGAATTGGGAATATCTATAATAGGTGGCTGTTGTGGCACTACCTTTGACCATCTTGCAGAAGTAGTCAAAACGTGTCGCAACATATCTCCAGCCACAAGGCGCCCGGTAGCAGAACCCGGCGCATCCTCTCTCTATTCTCACACGACATTTCATCAGGAAACCTCATTTTTGAGCGTAGGGGAACGCACCAATGCAAACGGATCCAAAAAGTTCCGGGAGGCAATGGTGGATTCCAACTGGGATGCCGTCACGGCCATGGCGAGCGAACAGGTAACCAGTGGAGCTCATGTCATAGATGTATGCGTTGATTACACCGGTAGGGACGGTACCATAGACATGGAAGAGGTCATAAGCAGGCTTGCCACTCAATGCACCGTCCCAATCATGGTGGATACTACCGAAGCGGACGTAGCACGCACTGCTCTCGAGTGGCTGGGGGGGAAGGCAATCCTGAACTCCGTCAATTTGGAAGACGGTGATGGACCGGGTACCAGGCTGGACAAGTTTCTGAACTTATCCAGAGAATATGGTACCGCTATAGTTGCCACCTGTATCGATCAAAGAGGGCAGGCCAGAACAGCTGAGTGGAAACTGGATGCGGCAGAGCAGATCGTCTCATTGGCCAAAAATCGCTACGGAATACATCCGTCCGATATCATGATAGATCCCCTTACAATGCCTATCAGTACCGGCATGGAAGAATCCTATAGGGATGGCCTGGAAACCATAGATGCAATAAAGCTAATCAAGGAACGTATCCCCGAAGTATATACGATTATTGGCCTATCCAATATATCCTTTGGGCTCAATCCTGCGTCTCGCCATATCCTGAACTCGATCTTCCTGGATGAATGCCTGAAGGCGGGACTGGACGCAGCCATAGTACATGCAGGCAATATACTCCCTTTGTCGAGGATAGATGAAAAGGCGCAACAGGTCTGCCTGGATCTCATATATGACCGCCGCAGAGAGGACTACGATCCACTGCCAACCCTTATCCAGATGTTTGAAAACGTTACTGCCAGCAATGCCCAGAAAGAAGACCGATCAGACTGGCCTGTGACAGAATTGTTACGCATGAGGATCATAGAGGGCGATAAAGACGGCCTGGAAAATGATCTGGAACGAGCTATGGCAGAAGGGCTGCAACCCCTTGAAATAATAAACGACCACCTATTGGCGGGCATGAAAGAGGTGGGCGATCTATTTGGCGCCGGAAAGATGCAGTTGCCGTTTGTCCTGCAATCAGCTGAAACGATGAAGCGTGCAGTTACCCACCTGGAACCGAAGATGCCCCGCATCGGAGAATCAGGCAAAGGCAGGATCGTACTTGCCACAGTGAAGGGCGACGTACATGACATAGGAAAGAACCTGGTAGACATCATCCTGTCGAACAATGGATACAAGGTGATAAACCTGGGGACCAAAGTATCTGCATCAGAAATGATCAATGCGTATAACGAGCATAATGCAGATGCCATTGGCATGAGCGGCCTGCTTGTAAAATCTACACTCGTTATGCGAGATAATTTGGAAGAGTTGAACTCCAGAAATCTCGAACATATACCAGTCATACTTGGAGGGGCTGCCCTGACTCGGACATATGTGGAATCTGACTTGCGACAGGTCTACAAGGGACGCGTGTTTTACGGGAAGGATGCATTCGAGGGCTTACATGTAATGGATAAATTGGCATCGCTACGAGACGGAACTCCAGAAGATGATTTAGGCGATGACTTTGGGAGGAAGATATCGACCAGACGAATGCCGACCAGAAAAAGTTCACTAAAAGGAGATGCAGATAGCGGCGTATCGTCTACCAACTCCGGTAAATCCAATGTATCTCCAGAAGAACGGGTGTTCAAGCCGCCATTCATTGGAACTAGGATAGCCAAGGGAGTTCCCTTGGATGATTTCTTGCCCTATTTGAACAAAACCTCTCTATATCGTAACCAGTGGGGCTTCCGCCCAGAGGATGGAGAGAACGATCAGGAGTTCAAGAAAAGAGTAGATGCCATACTACGCGAAGAAATACAAAAGATCAGGCTAAAAGACATCCTTTTACCCCAGGCTGCTTGGGGGTACCTCCCAGCCAATTCAGAGGGAAACACCCTTATAATTTATAGTGATGAATCATGCAATAAGGAACTTACCCGATTTGAATTCCCCAGGCAGAAGAAGGAGCCCTACTTATGTATAGCCGATTTCTTCCGCTCCGTAGACTCCGGAGATCTGGACTATGCTGCCTTTCAACTGGTTACTATGGGGCCGGTTGTCTCAGAAGAGACGGCAGATCTCTTCGCCGGCAATAATTACAATGACTACGTAAGGCTACATGGGCTGGGAGTAGAACTCACTGAAGCGATGGCAGAGTTGTGGCATAAACGCATTAGAGACGAATGGGGATTTGGAGATGAAGATGGCCCCACCTTGGCCGGCCTGTTCAAACAACAATATCGTGGTGGCAGGTACTCCTGGGGGTATCCTGCGTGCCCCAATTTAGAAGACAACGCCAAGGCAGTTTCGCTATTGGGTGGACAGAGGATCGGAGTATCCATAAGTGAGTCTGACCAACTCCATCCAGAACAGACCACCGTTGCCATCGTATGCCATCATCCTCAAGCAAAATACTTTATTGCCTAAGCCTCCCGACGTCTCCCGTACGTCCCCAAAATAATGTACACCGACATTTGTCATGACTGCCGCTTAGCCGATTAGACTAGACTGTATTGAATGAGCGATAACACCAGGCACGAAACCGAACAATACTCGACATATTCAGGCAACACCCATGTAGATATAGCCATATTGGGAGGCGGACCCGCAGGTTATGCAGCTGCACTTTACGGTGCATCATGTGGGCTAAACATTACAGTCGTAGAACGTAATAAAGTTGGTGGCACCTGCCTTCATCAGGGGTGTGTCCCGGCAAAAGAGTTACTGGAGACGGCTACGATACTGAGAACCTGCAAATCCGCCGTAGAATTTGGCGTACTGACGAACAACTCTCCCACTTTGGATATGATCGCCATGCAACAACGCAAGTCCAGCGTGATAGACCAGCTCCACAAAGGGCTGTCAGGGCTCATGAAGGGGAGACATGTCTCTGTAGTAAACGGTACCGGCAAGCTGATCTCCGGAAAACGACTACAGGTACATACAGATACCGGCGAGGAGAGGGTTATCTCTGCAGACAACGTTATCCTGGCGACCGGCTCTGCACCCAAGACTCTGCCAAATATGAAAATAAATGGTAAAACTATAGTCACATCCGATGAAGTACTTAATCTGGATCATGTGCCGACATCGGTAGCAGTTGTGGGAGGAGGGGCTATTGGATGTGAATTCGCGTCGTTTTTTCATGACATAGGGGCACAGGTAACGGTGCTGGAAGCATTACCCAGGTTGCTTGCCGGGTGTGATGACGATATATCGAGTGCACTGACCAGATCCTTCAAGAAAAAAGGCATCAAGGTGCATACCGATATGCAGATAACCGGCCATGAGGTTCGTGAAAATGAAGTCACATTACTACTTGGAAACGGCGAATCCATATCTGTAGAGATGGTTGTAGTGTCAGTCGGGCGCAGGCCACTGGCAGGAGACGCCCTATCCGAGGAAGCGAACGTAAAGATCGACGAAAGAGGATTTATCGTAGTCAATGATAAGCTCCAGACAACCGCTGACGGTATATGGGCAATAGGAGATGTAATTAATACCCCCCAACTGGCTCATGTCGGTTTTTCAGAAGGCATACAGGTAATCAAGCACATACTGGGTGAGAATCCACTTTCCCTGGAGTACGGCAAAGTACCGTGGGGTATATACACTCACCCGGAGGTCGCCTTTGCGGGTATGACCGAAGAGCAAGCCAAACAAGCTGGCTATAACGTAATAGTGCGTAAGGACCCATTTGGCGGTAACTCCAGAGCCAGGGTGCTGGGCGAAACGGAGGGAATGGTAAAGGTAATTGCTGAGGTTGACAGCAATGGGCATGCAGGCAGGATTCTTGGTGTCCATATTATTGGCCCTTGGGCTACCGAACTCTTGTCACCTGGGTATCTGGCCGTGAACTGGGAGGCAACGCCAGATGATTTTGCCGGATTGATCCAACCACACCCCACACTGAGTGAAGCATTTGGAGAAGTAGCAATTGCACTAACAGGAAGGAGTCTACACGTTGCCTAGTACTATTAATGTTGAAATGCCACAACTTGGTGAGACAGTCACTGAAGGAACTATTACTCGTTGGCTCAAGTCGGTCGGCGAAGAGGTAATCAGGGATGAGCCCTTATTCGAAATATCTACCGATAAAGTTGACTCTGAGGTGCCGTCGCCAGCTTCTGGCATTCTTACCCAGATCCTCGTGCAGGAAGGAGATACTGTTTTCGTAGGAACTCAGCTGGCAGTTATCTCTGTAGACGGAGTGGTGCCACTATCATCACAAGATGCCAGTTCTGCTCCACTGCAATCTAGCAGCCCCCTACCGCCACAAATCGAAACTCCTGACCCTATCGCACTGCAAGTCAATACCCCCATAATTCCACGATCCGACAGCCCAGTACCGCCACAAATCGACAGACCTGCAGTGGGAGTAAATGATTCGATCAGCCAGACTTCGAGTTCTCTCGATGCCAGCTTAAGCAGTAACAACGACCCAGAGAGTGGCAGCGCTACATTAAATGGCACGCTCACCTCTCCATTGGTGCGTCGCATGATAGCCGAACAAGGGATAGATCCCTCTAAGGTTATCCCTACCGGTACCGGTGGGAGGATTACGCGAGAAGATGTCCTCGCCTCCAAGGCGCAAGTAAGGCAGAAGGGCCATCTGCCGGAAGGTCTACCAGGGCAAGCAGGGCAGGATAGCCGCCTACAGGCATGGCAGGCAGAACCGCCAAGCCCAGAAAAGCAACAAGGCCTGCCAGAGTACACGCAGCCACAGACCCTACGTACACAACAGCTACAGACAGAACCTCTATCACTGAGGTCGCAGGAAACAGTGACCCCCTTGGCAGGATCTGACGAGATAATACCATTCGACAACATCAGGCGTAGGACGGCAGAGCATATGGTTATGTCAAAGGCAACCTCGCCCCATACGCTGATCTCCATGGAAGCGGACTATGAAGCCGTTGAGCAGGTAAGGCATCTATATGGGGAGCGTTTCCGCGCCGAGGAGGGATACACTCTTTCCTATCTGCCATTTGCTGCCCGTGCAGCAGTAGAAGCACTGAAACAATGGCCGAGACTTAATGCATCAGTTGTAGATGATTCTCTGGTAGTTCATCATAAAATCAATCTCGGTATTGCGGTAGATATAAACCATGAGGGTCTCATTGTGCCGGTAGTGCACAGAGCAGATGACCTCACACTGCGCGGCATGGCCAGACGCATACACGACCTGGCGACGAGGGCACGTACACGACAGTTGGCTGCAGACGATATCAGCGGAGGAACTTTTTCAATTACCAACGCAGGGCATTACGGAACCTTAATGACCGTAGCTATCATCAACCAACCCCAAGTTGCCATACTGTCAACCGACGGAGTAAAACGCAAACCGGTCGTCGTCACAGACTCATTCGGAGCTGAGAGCATAGCAATACATTCGGTGGGCGTACTCGCCATGTCGTTTGATCATCGTGCAGTAGACGGAGCATACGTAGCGGCATTCCTGTCTACTATGGCATCAATCCTGGCAACCCATGATTTCATCACAGAAATCTAATCCAAGCGTGCTACGTCTGCGCTGGCTGGGACGTGTCCCATTCGAGCAGGGCTTATGGCTTCAAAGAGCTATAGCGCGCGGATCTTCAGAACAATATCTTCTAATGATGGAGCATCCACACATATACACCATGGGAGCGCATGGAAAGATCTCAAATATACTTGGGTCGACAGACGATCTGGGGGCAGCTCTGGTCAGGACAGACAGAGGCGGAGACATCACCTACCATGGGCCCGGGCAGCTGATTGTCTATCCAATACTCTCTCTGGCTGGACCGGGAGCGGGACCGGCTCATGTAAGGAAGATAGAACAATATATAATTTCTGTCCTTCACGACCTTGGGCTCGACGCTACCACCATGGATGGCTACCCTGGCGTCTGGGTAAAATCTGGGAATGCCCCACGTAAAATATGCTCCATAGGAGTAAGGGTATCTCGAGGGCGAACCATGCATGGTCTGGCCCTGAACGTGACAACTGATCTATCCTATTTTGATAGGATTGTCCCGTGTGGCATAAATGATGTCACCATGACTTCGCTTGCCGAAGAGGGTATCCGGGTAGAAATAAGTGACGTGCTGGAACTGGCAACTGCTCATGCAAAAGAGCTATACCCTGGATACATATCGACAATAGACTTTGCCGGCATCTCAGACACACACACTGACTTTTCCGCACTAAGACATGTTGGAGCATTGCAACAACTCACTGCGATGCCACACCGGACCACTGATACATCACAACAGCGCACCGATGCTACTATTACCACAGCTCTTCCAAGAAGCAGAGTGGAACGAATGAAGATTCCCGTGCAGCGTAAGCCAGAGTGGATCAGGCCACAGATGAGAATGGGTATCGGCTTTCATGCAACCCGCAGAACTATCAGGGACCTTCAACTGGTGACGGTATGCGAAGAGGCAGGATGCCCCAATATATTTGAGTGCTATGCCAATTCCACTGCAACCTTTATGATAAACGGCGAACGCTGTACGAGAAATTGTGGATTCTGCCTGATCGACACCAGCAAGCCATACTCTCTTGACCCCGATGAACCGGACAGGATCGCGCAGGCTGTCATACGCATGCAACTGGCACATGCCGTAATCACTACAGTAGCCAGAGACGATCTGGGTGACGGAGGAAGCCATGCATTGGCAAGTACGGTAAAGAAAATACGCGGCATATCGCCCGGGACTACAATAGAACTTCTCATCTCCGACTGCAAAGGAGATGCCAGCTCTCTCGATACAATATTCGATGCCCAACCGGATGTGCTGAACCATAATATAGAAACCGTAGCAAGGTTGCAGAGATTGGTACGCCCTCAAGCCGGATATGCCCGCAGCCTGGCTGTATTGGCCAAAGCGGCTCAAGCGCATCTGGCGGTAAAATCCGGCATTATGGTAGGACTTGGGGAAACTGAGGATGAACTCATACAAACCATGTATGACCTGAAATCTGTTGGAACCATGGTACTTACTGTAGGGCAGTATTTAAGGCCATCTCCAGATAAACTACCCGTACAACGATGGTGGACACCAGACGAATTTTCACGATTGGAATCAATCGCCAATGAAATTGGCTTCTCCTATGTCCAAGCATCACCACTTACCAGGTCAAGCTACCACGCACGCACAGCCATGGACACTATGTTCCCAGTGCAACCACATACACCATACATACAGGTCGGTCAATAGGACATAGCTTAGGTAGTTGCAAGCCAAATCAATATACCTCTATAACAAACTGAGCAGTAGTAGTATGATTATGTGCCGGATAGGAGTACGCCAGTTAAAGAACAATATATATACTATCCCGCTCATCCCTATTCAAGCACTGCATTAGCTCGAAGCGCCCAAGCAAGAGGGCGTACCCAAGTAAAGGTTGAAGCAGGTGGACGATCTGACGGGATGGGGGGGGATGTATTCGCAATAACGATACTTGCAGTCATTACACTAATATTTTTTTACCCGGCACTTAGCCATGGAATTGTCTATGGCTCAATGAGCGATCTTTCACTATTCCCTCTGACCAGCGGGTTATTCAAAACTATACACAACTCGGTGAGCACCGATAATCTCCAACAGATTAGCCCGTGGCTACTGCTAAACTGGAAGACAATCCACATCGGTCAGCTACCGCTTTGGAACCAATATTCCCTACTTGGCCTGCCGCAGATGTTTAACTTTCAGTCAGGGGTACTATCGCTGCCGCATCTCATCTCATACTTATATCCAGCCTCATGGGGTTATACGGTATCAAATAGTATCTCCCTCCTTATAGCAGGTACCGGAGCATACAGCGCAGCCAGAGCACTTGGCGCTAATAGCGCAGGCGCGCTGGTGGGAGCTGTAACCTATGAATTCTCTGGATCGCTTATAAATTGGATCGCCTGGCCGCAGGGAGATGTCAATGCCTGGTTGGGCTGGATCATCTGTTTCATTGTTCTGATAAATAAATCAAAACGCCCCATGCTTAGCATATCAGGCCTTGCCGTATCCATAGCATTTGCTGCCTATGCAGGACATCCTGAGTCATACGCTCTGGATGCCTTCACTATCATAGTAATGGCCATACTGATTATCGGATTCTCGATATTCACCGGCGAAATAGACTATACTCGTCTAAAATCATCTCTCATCAAGATAGCGGTAGGGGGGATAATAGGGGTGATGTTGGCGATGCCTATGCTACTACCCTCCACGCAACTCATATTTTCCTCTACTCGGTCCCTGATAAAAGGAGCATTCGGGGGGCTCCCTATCGCATCCAGCGCTGGTCTGTTGACCAACGGATATTATGGACTTCCGGTAACCGGTAGCCATTGGTTTGGACCACTGGACTACTACGAGGTGAGCGCTGTGGTGGGTCCGCTGGCAATTGCACTTGCTCTGGTGGCTATTATAAGAATGGGGAAACGACCTGTTGTAGGAGGAATTGCAACCACCGCATTGATCTTATGGCTGATTATCTTTAGAAACGGTCCGGTACAGGCACTTATAAACATGTTACACGTATCCGGAGCCATCATATTTTCTCGGCTGCTGATGCCGTTGGACTTTTTGCTGGCTATTCTTGCAGCTATAGGCTTTAGTCGTATAACTGCCCCAGATTCAGGAAAAAGTGAGATGCGCGCATTTATTGTCTCTGCAGGAATAATGCTTGGAGCGTTTGCTTACCTTATAATATCTGCAGAGGCGGCCAATAACCTTACCACACAGGAACGCCATATCAGACTGACTTCGCTTGGATGGTCGCTTGGCTCACTGACCATAGGAGCAACATTTATACTGGCATGGCTTGTGCTGTCTCATAGAGCAGGATCATACGATCTGAACATGGTCTCAAGTGATCGCCGATACATGGTCCCAGCGAACAAACGTCGTCTATCGTCAGTCGGGCATCTGTGGCAAATCGCTATGTTCTTCGCAGTTCTGCTCGCACAATGCATAGTGCTGATGCCTACAGCCATACAATCGACAAGCTATTCACATCGCTTCTTCCCCTCAGGTACCTCCACCAAGGAAGTCAAACAACTGGTCGGTGGAAGCCTTATGGCTGCAGCAGCACCGCCACCAAGCATGGCAGCCACCTGGTACCCCACAACCCCAATACCCGGAACCGGATTCGAACCTGAAACTAACATCGCCTATGGGGTGGATTTACTTGGAGCTCACGACCCGATGATTCCAAAAAATTACATATCACTGTGGGAATACGTCACCAACTCCAAAAAATCTGGCTTGTCAGTCTCTCCTGGGGTCTTCAATCCGTGGTTCTCCAGCGCATCCCTAGCTCGACTCTATGGTGTCAAGTACCTTTTAGCACTACCGGGAGCCAGCCCTCCGACAGGCACTACCCTATCTCTGGCAGAAAAGAACTTTTCTATATATAAAGTGCCTGACTCCCAGCGATACAGCTTGATATCCCCGAAAGCTATATCGCATACATCAAGCACTGTAAAGGAGGCCGAGAACCCACCCAGCGGATATGGCAGAGTAACATCCTCACGTTGGATAAGTAACAACAGTCTACAACTCCATGTAGATGCCCACAAGAAGGCGGCCCTGCTCGCACGGATAACTTATGTACCTGGATGGCACGCCACAATAAACGGTCATGGGGCTACGGTACACAAAGCAGCATATACCATGCTCTCGGTCAGGTTACCTCCCGGTAAGAGTACGGTAGAGTTCACCTACTGGCCATCTACTTTTACAGCGGGGATTGCTGCAGCAATTATTGGAGTAGTATCCCTCATCATATTGGGCGTATTTTTCAATCAAAAGCGCAGGCATGGCGCCCACAGTAAACGCCGATAAATGCCAAATAGGCGCGCCAATCAGATTATCACCTCTCGATTGCCATCATCTGTTGACGGTGATGCTCCCCGTGATGTATCGGTGCTACCAGATGCAGTTTTGGCATAACTGGGGTCTGTAGCACCTACGGCACCTACGGCAGGGGAAGCCAGATCTGAAGAGCCCGAGCTCTGATGCCCCTCTCTCTTTGAAATAGAGCCTGTCCACCTGTTGCCATCCCAGTACCGGAAGAAGCCTGCCATTCCCGATGGTTCAGGGTACCATCCAGCTGGCATGTCCGTCTCTTGCTGTAAGGTAGCAAGACCATGATCAGGCACCGGACGTACTCCCGTTCTAGATTCATGAAAAACAGGCACTTCTATCTGTGACGACAGAGGTTCATCTATCCCAGATGACTGTGCAGATAACGTACTCTTGATTACGGTGACAGCACCATTATCCGGCTCGGTGGACGATTGGATGGGGGTAGCTTTCTTCATGAAATCGGTCAGGCTTTCCACTTCCATGGCCTCTCCCACCTCTGATCCTCCTATAGGATCAGCTACGATCCATGGATCCTTTGGCTGAACCACCTTTAGCATGTCTCGCTCTTTGTAGGGGTCATTTGCGGTATAACGCCCTGCTTTCCAAACAGCCTCATTGTACCTATCTACCCTACGTTTCCACCATACAACCAGGAGAAGTAGGACAAAAAGAACAGCGATAACCGTGAGTACCAGCTCCAACTCACTCATATGCAACACATGCTCACCTTGGTGTATAGCATGATTGAAAAAATTATAGAGACTATTTACTACGTCAGCTACCATAAGTCGCACCGCCATACCTCGTACCATGAGATCATTATAGCACGAGACCAGCTGGTGATTTTACCAGGCTGATTTGATCGTTACCAGGCTGATTTAACCGGCCGAATATATCTTTTTAGCGTTCTTGACGCCAGTAGCTGACCAGCCCTGGCGGCACGTGTAAGCTGATCGGTCAAACCGGACGACAATTTATAGATACTGGAAACGTCGTTCAATTCACTTATATCTTCATCAGTCAAATCCAGCTGCGCCGACTCAACATTAGCCTGCAGCTGAGATATGGAACTGGCGCCTGGTATCACCACTACATTAGGTTTGCTTATAAGCCATGCCAAGGCCACCTGCGTAGGCGTGGCGCCGTGTTCCAAGGCTATACGTTTCAAGGCATCTATTACCGGTATCGCCTTATCAAGATTTTCAGGCTGGAAGGCTGCCGTATAAGCCCTTAGACCGGTGGGAATATTACCTCTGGAATACCTGCCGGATAAAACCCCCTGTGCAAGTGGACTGTAAGCTATCACCACATGCCCTGTTTCTTCCGCCCAGGGAAGTACGTTGTTCTCTATCCTTCTGTCGAGCAAATTGTAGCGCACCTGGTTGCTCAGCACCTTGCCTGATAAAAAACGCTCAGCCTGCTGCCACAAAGCCAGTGAAAAGTTTGATACCCCTATGTTCTTGACCAAATCGCTCCTCTGGAGCGATGCCATTGCCCTCATAGTCAGGTTCAAAGGGATTACAGGGTTCGGCCAATGTATCTGATACAGATCTATACTCTGCACACCAAGCCTGGAGGCACTACGCCTGGCTCTATCCTTAATTACAGGCTCCACCGGCATAACGGGAAATACTTTTGTAGCAATAAAGGCTTCATCCCTGCGAGATACAATCGCCCTACCGACCGCCCTTTCCGACCGACCCCAGCCGTAAGCCTCAGCAGTATCTATTACGTTGACACCCAGGTCCAAAGCCTTATGCACTATAGCAGCCGATTCCTTCTCCTCGTAGCTGCTTCCATAGTTCCACTCCTTGGAGCCAAATTGCCAGGTACCCAAACCAATAGCAGATAGCTTGACTCCATGGACATCTACATAACGCATAGTACCGCCAGTTAGCCCACTTACTTGGGCGGCATCCTTATCCCACCGTCCAGCCTTATAACCTCACCATTCAGGTAGCCGCAAGACACAATAAAAGCTACAAGATCAGCGTATTCGGACGGCCTGCCAAGTCTCTTCGGGAAGAGGACAGACTGTCCCAATGCCTCTTTTTGGGGTTCGGGCAGAAGGCCGAGCAACGGCGTATCAAACAACCCCGGAGCGATCGCGCATACCCTTATGCCGCTAACCGCAAGATCCCTGGAAGCAGGAACCGTCATACCTACAATAGCTCCCTTGGACGCTGAGTATGCAAGCTGGCCAATCTGGCCTTCAAACGCCGCCACCGATGCAGTATTGACGACCACTCCCCTGCTGCCATCCTCCTGTGGCTCGGTCTGAGCTATAGCGGAACTGGCACGGGTCATCACGTTGAATGTACCAATTAGATTGACGTTCTGGATGAACTGGAAGGACTTGAGATCGTGGGGAGAATTGTCGCGATTGATCACACGCCCAATCCACCCTATACCGGCACAGTTGACAGCTATCCTGAGCTTGCCACCCTCTGCCGCCTGGTCGACGGCACGCTGACAATCATCCGGATTAGAGACATCTCCCACCACATAATTGGTTCCGTTGCCAAGCTCGTCTGCCAGCTTCTTGGCTGGCTCTTCCTTTATGTCGAATATGGTACAGCGCGCTCCCATGGCAGTAAGCTTGCGCACGGTAGCCTCGCCGAGACCAGATCCTCCACCTGTTACTATTGCTGAACAATCTTTTATTTCCATAGGTAAGATATTAGCCGCTCATGCGCATGCATGACAAATCGTAACCAACTAATATTTTGCCTCCTGCCATCGCATCATGCATCCAGTGTGTTAGGCTGAAGACGTGCCAGACAGGACAGCTTTCGAACCCAAAGATGCTAGCCCCAAATACAGCATAGTCATACCGGCATTCAATGAAGAACGATACATTGGAGACTGCCTGCAATCATTGGCCAATCAGGACTTTACCGGTAATTATGAAATCGTGGTAGCAGACAACAACAGTACCGACAATACTGCATCGGTTGCCGCCTCCCTTGGCGCCACCGTCGTCGAAGCCACCCATATAGGAGTCTGCCCGGCACGCCAGCGAGGCACCGAAGAGGCGCGAGGGGAGATAGTAATATCGGCAGATGCTGATACCATATACGGCAGTTCATGGCTTGCTACGATAGACGAGACATTCTCCAAGAACCCTGATTGTGTAGCCGTTGCCGGTCCGTGCCGTTTTGTCGACGGTCCGTGGTGGAGTGCCATATATCCAAAGATATTATTCGGCACAGTCTACCTGGTGTATTTGATAACTGGGTACGTATATTATATAAGTGCGACCAACATTGCTTTTCGCAAAGACGCGTGGTCTGGCTACAATACCAACATGACCCAAGGGGGCGACGAGATCGACCTTCTCAGGAAACTGCGCTCAAAGGGGAGGGTAATATTTAGTCTGAGCAACCCAAGTTTCAGTTCATCAAGGCGCCTCAGCCGTGGCTTGTTCTATAATCTATTCATCTCCTTCGGCTATTATTACCTTATTACCTACTGGGTAAATCGCTTGGCTGGACGCTGCCTGTTAAAAAATGCACCGGCGTTCAGGGACAGCCTGGTACATCGTTCGCCTTACTACTGGCCCAGCAGGATAGCCATCGCAACCGCTACCCTTCTGTTCATGGCCTTTCCCGGACGCCCGGTTCTTGGTTTCGGTTATGGCTATGTCGTCGAACCACTATTCGATGCTGTAACCCGTCTGTTCTAGTGCAGTGTCTCGTAAATAATGTGATGGTATTCACCTGGTCAGGGGCGTCAGCCGGCAAGGCGAAGGCTTGGGAGTCCGGTGGACTTCCAAGGACAGGAAAAGGCGAAGCGCATTGCCTTTGCGTAGCAGGGACTACGTTGAGGACGACAACGCAGCCGGGGGCGTCATCTGGTCAGCGAGAGCGCGCTGATTGTTTGCAGGACGGTGCACTGGTGACGCACCGTAATCCGTACCAGCATGGGCATCTATGCACAATCCCCATGGATAGCATTCATAATATATATCGTAAGATACTATTAATATATATCTTGTTGCAATATTAAACTGATGGAGCAAAGACATATATACAGAAAGATGCTTATCCCGTTTGCCGGTACTGCAGCATTTATAGGATCTCTCTATTGGCTTTGTATGTCGCCCTATTCCCAGTTACAGGGGGATTTCCCATATAGTGGAGATAGCGGAGAAAAGCTCGTAGCCATTACCTTTGACGACGGGCCAAACGAACCGTACACTTCGCAAATAGCCGGTATACTTGCTGATTACGATATAAAAGCGACTTTCTTCCAGCCCGGTGCTTGCGTAGAGCATTACCCCGAGGTCTCGCAAGCGCTATTCAATGCAGGACATGTTATTGGCAGCCACGCCTACTCGCATCAGTTCGGCAAATACCTCAGTCTGCAAAGCATACATAGAGAGATCAAACAAGCTGACGATGTCTTTGCAAGGCACCTGGGCATCCTGCCTGCCCTCTATCGTCCCCCATGGCTGCTGAGAACACCCGGTAGCCTGGCCGCGATAAGAAGCCATTCACTGCAGCCTGTATCTGGGGAGTTCTGCCATTCACTGGAGGTATTCCAACCAGATCCTTCACGGATAGCCAGGGGCGCTGTGTCCAAGGCAAAACCAGGCGCTTTCATATTATTCCACGATGGATTTGATGCAAAGGGCGGCAACCGATCAAGTACCGTAGAGGCTGTCAGGATAACTATCGAACGCCTGGGTAATGCAGGCTATGGTTTTACCACCGTAGACAAACTGCTTGGCATATCCCCATACCGGCCACTTCCTTCCTGAATAAGGCTTCCTGGCACAGGCTCCTGACGAATCGACACTGACGGTGTGTGGCGCCAAGCAGGTTAGGAGTAGCCCACAACCAGAGAGAGATATGAACGGCGGTAAAAGCAGGGATACGAGCGGCGGTACAAACCATCTGCAGGTAGAGCTACCAGGTAGGTTGCAGAGAGACTACGAGAGGACTTTCAAGACCAGGGAGCATACTCGAATCCAGGCGGAACACTATCTCCCCCAGCTCCCGATACGGGACCGTGGGCAGCGTTGCCCAGCCTGCCTCCCGACTCATGCAAAACAGACAATGCCTGCTTAAGTGAGGTCACTGACACTACCTTGAGGCTCTTTGATGCTACAGATATGGCACTTTTATACTCCTCCCTTGGAACAATAAATACCGTAGCTCCGGCACGCTCTACAGCGATAGTTTTCTCCCGGACGCCACCCACCGGCCCTACCGCACCGTTGGGTCTGATGGTACCAGTAGCTGCTACTATCCTGCCACCGGTAATATCACCGCCATTCAATTCATTCAGGATACCAAGCGTAAACGCCAGGCCGGCAGATGGCCCTCCTATTTCCCCGGTCGACAACTGGATGCCAAACGGCAACGAGTACACTCCCTGAGTAAAAGGAACCACCCCCAGAAAACCTGCATCACCGGCTCCGCCAGATGTGGCCGGCCTCTTTCCAATGACAATTTTCACTTGACTGTAATGCGGGTTGGGCAAAGCCTTTCCATCTGGCTCAATCAACTGGTTAATAGTGGTGAATGTCAGCGTCGCTATGCTACCGGGCTTCTCTGCCGATATAATGCCAGCCAGTTCATTAGCAGTAGATACGCTCCTGCCATTTACTGCCGTAACCACGTCTCCGGGTACAAGTTTCCCCCACGAAGGCGATGGCTTCAATACCATCCAGATAACAGCTCCTGAGTTTCTCTCAGGTACGGAGTAACCCATCTGACGTAACGCTTCCACTCGTGCAGTCAGCTTGGATTCCACCATCTCGACCATAGCCTCGCCATTGAGTTCGCTTGCCGGTCCTGGTCCGATCAATTCGTCTGACTTCACCAGAGCGATATGCGGCTTGAACTGATCCACGATGTAACCGAGTAAGTTCACTTGAGCCACTTCTACATCTGTCATAAGCACCTGTCCATGTAAGGGATGCAATTTTTCCCGGGGAATTGCAAGCATCCGAGAAACAGGCAGTGCATTGCCCGGTGAGAGACTGTAATAAGGCATACTGACCATAGAGGCAGCCACTACCAAGAGAGCCAGAACAAGGATGATAGCCCCAGAGATAAACATACCATGACCTATCTGATGCCAGATGCCCGGCTGCTGGCCGCTCCCTGTGTTTTTTGTATGCTTGCTGTTTCCGGTGGCTTCCGTATGCTCATACGCCTCGTTTCCATCGGCATGCCGAATGTCGCTCATATCATTTACCTCGTATCATTTCCCTCGTCTACAGAAGAGCTGGGGTCGTTTTGCATACCTGCTTCTCCATCGTCGACCACTATAATTAGACCTCCTCTATAATTCCTCTCGTATTACTATCCATATGGGCCAGCCTATAAGCGCCCCTGACAGCACAGGTCTGAGGCTCATCAGGGACAGACACAAGGAGTCCAACTTTTTCACTCAGCCATTCAGCGAGGCCATTCATCATGGCCAAACCACCTGTAAGCAGTACCCCCCTCAATGCCAGATCATAGGTAATCTCGGGAGGAATCTTGCTCAGACAGTCTGACACCACTTCAAAGATAGCTTCCAGTATAGGCTGGCAGGCCATCCTTACCTCTTCTACACTCACTACGATATTTTCTTTCTTTCCGTCCAATGCGTTATGGCCGGACACCTCAACAGCCTCGTGCCTGGGAGAAACGTTGACCGCACCCAACAAGAACCTTATCTCCTCAGCAGCATCCAGGCTAACTACTACACCACGCTCATGTCGCAACAGGTTTCTGATGGCTGTATCCATACCGTCACCTCCATCTTTGCTGGTCGCGTAATCTATAATCCCTCCAAGAGATACTGCAGATACACATGTCTTTCCGGCACCCACATCTACAACAAGTGCACCGGCGGCATCTGTCGGTGATACCCCCGCATAAGTGGATGCAGCCACACTCTGTAAAATAAAGTACACCCTGGAAGCACCCCCACGCCTCAACGCATCCCTTATAGACTGTTTCTCCAGCGAAGATGTGGCTGGCGACACGCATACAATCACCCTTGGCCTTTGCAGTCTTGAGCTCCTGCATCGCCTGACAACCGTCTCCCCCATTGATTGCAATGCAGCCAGGTCGACGATTGAAGCGTTCACAACTGGCCTCACCAGGACCAACGATCCCGGGACATCCTCCTGCATAGCCAACGCTCTCTTCCCCATAGCCAATACTTTTCCTGTAGATATATCTCTTGCAACTACTGACGGCTCATTGACTACCAGACCCTTCTTGGCACTCAGGGCAACTACATTCTTCGTTCCAAAATCTATTATTATCTCATCTGTCAACTCTGCCTCCTATGACATCCTTTCACTATCGAAACCACAGGCTCGCACCTTTGTCCCTGTCAGTCTATGATTGTTGCAATTATTATAGATGCATTAATTTGGTACGAACTTTCGCCGGCCTTGATAAATAAGGCGCATCCAGGTCGCTCGAATCATTATAGATGCACTAATCCACTGAGGGCTTCACCCAGCTTTACCGGATCGTGCAGTAGCCCGCGAGCATCCGAGATGTTCCTCTTCTCTATTACTATGCCGGACATCTCAATCTCCCCCAACGATAACCCCTGCGGGTCGGTAAGGACGACATCCACCACAATCCCGTGCTCTCGGAGTGCAAGGAGATGATCGGCCATGTCATAACCGCTTGTCTCCCCCGGTTGTTCCCTTAAATTGGCTACATATACACGGGGACAGCAAGCCTGAGCAATCTCTCTTGCCACCGCCGGTATACCTGATGCTGCTATTACACTGGTAAACAGCGATCCAGGACCTATCACGATCTGATCGGCGTTGCGTATTGCCGACAGCACCTCATCTGATACCTGTGGGTCGGTAGGCTGCATTCCCAGGTGGATGATTGAGCCTGAGTTCATCACCGCCGTCTGGCCTTTTACCTTGCCATTGTCTGTGTCAGCCTCCAGAACCACAGGATGCACAGCCGCTGGGAGTACCCTTCCCTTGGCAGACAGCAGCTTTCCTGCCTCATTGAGAGCAGTCTGCAAATCTCCACAATGCTCAAACAACGCTGTCAATATGAGGTTGCCAAGTGCATGACCATTAAGCTCCCCATCATGGAAACGGTACTCGAAAAGCGTTGCCAGCAACGAATCCTTAGGAGCCAACGCAACCAGGCATTTACGAAGGTCTCCAGGTGGAACAGTACCAAGTATCTTACGAAGCCTGCCCGATGATCCACCGTCGTCGGCAACAGAGACAATGCCGCTTATATCACCTGCATAACTCGTCAATGCTCGCAGGGTGACCGAGAGGCCATGACCACCGCCAATGGCCACCACGGCAGGACGCTCGCCACTCCCTCTAAGATTATCCCTCGACCCAAAGACAGGAGCTTGCGCGCTCAGTTCTTCGGTCATTAGTGTTCAACGTCCCTGTGCAATACACTTATATCCACCCCCAGGTCACTGATCCTGCTGGACAGTTCCTGAGCAATAACCACCGATCGATGCTTACCCCCCGTACAACCGATAGCCAGAGTGATGTAAGACTTACCCTCTCTTATGTACAACGGAAGCACAAAACGAAATAAGTCATCAATCCTGCCGAGGAGGTCTTGTGCATCCCCGCCTTCAAGGACGTAATCCTTCACCGGATCATCCAATCCAGTTAGATTCTTTAACTCCTCTACCCAGTAGGGATTGGGCAAGAACCTGCAGTCAAACAACATATCAGCATCGAGCGGTACTCCATATTTGAACCCGAAGGACATAACGGTCACCTGGAGAGCTCCGCCAATGCCGGATCGAAAGCTTTCTATAATCCTGCTACGGAGTTGATTTACATTCAGCTCACCAGATTCGATTACAATATCAGCTATATCCTTTACCGGTTCGAGCATTCTACGCTCGTCTGCAATTGCCTCCTGTATCTTCATGCCCGGCTCCACACCAGACATCGGATGCCGTCTACGAGTACCCTCAAATCGCCTAATCAATATCTCATCGGGAGCATCCAGGTAAAGCAACTTGACCGAGTGTCCCGAGGAGCGCAACAACTGCAATGAATTAAGCAGGTCATCGACCCTGGTGCCTCCCCCACGCCCAACCACCAACGCTACTCTATATGGTGGTACACCTACCGCACCGAGAGCGGATGGCGATTCCGCCAAAAGTGATGGAGGCATATTATCTATTACATACCAACCTGCATCTTCAAGGGCATCAGCAACAGTTGACCTACCTGCCCCTGACATTCCGGTAATAATAAGGTACTCTGCCTTACGTGTATCTGCGGTCGGTGCGTCTATCATCTTCGAATCCATCTCTCACAGTGTACATCGCCGAATAACTATATGACGATTGGAAGGATGGTTACTGCCATTAAATCCGGTAATCACTGCTGATAGTGCCGCCTGGCGGGATGCATTGCATCATAGACACGCTCACTTACATCTTTGGGAAGCCAACTAAACGCAGACAGTTGATCACGCGTCATCGACCGCAATCTCTTTACACCTCCGGCTTCTCCGATAAGGCGTGCCTGGCGCTTTTCTCCAAGTCCCTTAATACCATCGAGAATGCTATCTGTCATAGAGTTGGACCTCAGTTTTCTATGGTAGGAAATAGCCGTTCTATGAGACTCGTCTCTGGCGCGCTGCAGTATATAAAGAGCCTCAGAGCCCATTGGGATAGGCACCGGATCCCCCCTGCCAGGCAGGTACACCTCCTCCAGCCGCTTAGCAAGTGAAGCAATAGCTATCCGGTTTTGCAATCCCATCTCTTCAAGCACCCTAACGCCGACACCCAGTTGCCCCTTGCCTCCATCAAGCAGTATCAGGTGAGGCGGATAAGTGAATTTCGTGTTCTTGGTGGACTCGGACTTCGTACCTTTGGCCAGATCGGTCAATTTAGATAACCTGCGCCTCAAAACCTCTTCCATCGCGGCAAAATCATTATTTGACGGAACCTCTTTAAGCCTGAAACGACGATACTCTGAAGGGCGCGGAAGGCCATCTTCAATGACCACCATAGATGCGACATAATTGGTCCCCTGCAAGTGGCTTGTATCGTAACACTCAATTCTAAGAGGCGCCCTATCCAGTTCCAGGTACCTCTGGAGCTCTTCCAGTGCACGAGCCATCGAGGCCGGATCCTGCGAACGTTTCAATTTATGCTGAGCCAGGTGATGCGCGGCATTCTCTCCTGCCCTGTCAAGCAGTGCCCTCTTCCTACCACGTTGGGGAACCTTTATCGCCACTGCAGATGGGGCAATCTCATCGCCTTTAACACCTGCAGGTTCATGGACTAAACCGGAAAACCGTATGAGGTCTTGATACATGTCCACATCTCCTGGTAGCATGGGTACAATCACTTCGCGCGGACGGCCTATACCATCCAGAAGAGTTAGCCGGTAATCTGATTCTATAGCATAGAGCCTCTCCAGTGCTTTCTCCACCACGTTATGCTCGTTCCAATCGTTCTCACCCACCTCAATAACAAATGCCCTACGACCCACTATTGCACCGTGGCGTACATGGAGGACAAACACAGATGATTCGAGCTCATCCCAGGCTATTCCTATCACATCAGCGTTGTCATTTCCCCCTGTATAAATCATCTGCTCTTCGAGGGTCTTCCGGATAGCCGTAATGCCATCCCTGATCCTGGCAGCAGTCTCAAAGTCCATCCTTATAGCCGCGTCCTTCATCTCGCGTTCCATGCGCTTGATAATTGGTTTCGTGTCACCGGATAGAAAGGTCATCAATCCCTTAACGTAGCCGACATACTCCACTTCATCCACTCCAGCGATACAAGGACCAGAGCACCTCCCGATATGATATAAAAGGCATGGCCTCCCCATTCTGGCATGTCTGGTCATCTTTGTGTCTGAGCATGTCCTCACTGGATATGTCTTTATCAGTAATGACAGCGTTTCACGCACAGCTTTCACGTTTGTATACGGACCGTAATACCTCGTCCCACGCCTTAACTTACCTCTGGTGACATAGACGCCTGGCCATCTCTCCGAAAGACTGATCGCCAACCATGGGTAGCTCTTATCGTCTATCAGCCTTATATTGAACCGGGGTTTGTAGGTCTTTATAAGGGAATACTCCAATAAAAGAGATTCCACCTCGGTAGCCACCTGTACCCATTCCACCCTGACGGCCTGTGACATCATCTGAGCGGTCTTGGGCGATAGAGCATCAGGAGAGGCAAAATAGCTCATCACGCGGTTGCGCAGGGACTTCGCCTTGCCTACATAAATAACCCTACCATCCTGGTCAAAAAACTGGTAGGATCCCGGAGTGTCTGGGATGCTATCTGGCGACGGCTTCTCTATCATCGCATTTATATCATAGTCCAGATAGAGGCTCGCAACCGATAGGCACAGTTGGCCATAGTCAAGCCTAAGCGTCTAAATATTTCTGCAGATATACTCGCCAAGTAGCCTTATGCCAAATGCGGTAGCGCCCTTTTGCATATAACCCGAGTCTTCGTCGGATCTGGCAGGACCGGCAATATCCAAGTGTGCCCAGGGCATATCATTTACAAACCTCTCCAACATGAGTGCAGCAACAATAGACCCGGCCTGACCAGGCTTGCCAATATTTTTCATATCCGCAATTTCCGAGTCTATATGATCACGATACTTGTCCACAAGGGGTAGCCTCCAGATAGGCTCTCCGGCAATCAATGCAGCACTATCCAGGGCACCAAACAGGTTATCCCTGTTGGTAAACACTCCAGCCACCCTCTTCCCCAATGCTATTACACAAGCCCCAGTCAGAGTAGCCACATCTATAATCACATCAGGAGATAACTCGGTCGCCAAAGATAATGCATCTGCCAAAATGAGCCTACCTTCAGCATCAGTATTGAGAACTTCTACCGTGCTACCATTACGAATAGTCAGGACATCCCCGGGTGCTATAGCATCCTCTCCTGGCATATTCTCGGTCAATGGCGCAATCGCAGTTATTTTGCTACGCACGCCATATTCCGCGCAGGCAAGCAAGGAAGCACATACTATCGCGGCACCGCTCATATCGGTCTTCATCGTAACCATAGAATCGGCCGATTTTAACGAAAGCCCACCGGAATCAAACGTCACTCCCTTACCTACCAATACTATATGCGCTCCAGCATCCTGTTCCCCGGTAGAAGAAACACTGTACGGATCATAAGTTGCCTTCAGCAACCTTGGTGGATGAGTAGAACCACTTGAAACCCCAATAAGGCCACCCATACGCTCTGCAGCTATGCGCCCTTCATCCCATATCTCAATACCCACCCCAATATTGCTATCAGTTCCAGCCTGTGCTACGACCTCCCTGACACGCTCGCAGAAAATCTCTGGAGTCATATCACGTGCAGGCGTATTAACCAGATCGCGGGCAAATGCCGTATATTTGGCAAGGATAATTCCCTTCTCTACCCCATCCCATTTCTCTGCACCCCGGGCTGCATTCGTCTCTACATGTCCTCCGGCTCCCGGCGCTGCAGCCTGGGTTGTATCTGCAGCAGGCGCCCCTTCTTCACCCTCTAATACTACAAGCACAACCGGGTACTTGCCATCAGGGACAGCTTCCGCCCGCTTGTATAAATCGAAACAATAAGAACCAAGCAGGATTCCCTCTGTAAGTGCCTGTAATGCGCTCGCACTGGCGGTCGGCTGATCAATTATCATACAGGCGCCACCCGATCCGGTACGCTTAGTATCTCTTTTCGATAACGTCCGGGAAAACTCAGCACCGGCCAGGCGGAGAGACTCCAGCCATGCAGACTCCTCCGCCTCTATGGGATTGCCGGTTCCGAGTAGCACCACCAGAGACTCACCTACCCCCCGTGATAAAAGCAGAGATGTACCAGACTTTGCAGAAAAATCTCTGAGATCGGATCTTGCAGCAGCTACCATCTCTTCAAACGAGATGATCTCGGATGATACTTGATCCGCCACATTCAAGTCATCAGTGCCGACAAGGATACCTATAAAATCAAGCTTACCAACCTGGTCACGTGCAGTTTCTATCGCAGCTCCAGCCGCCGCGCGTGCAGAGCGAACATCCACCCTAAGCGATCTGCCGGGAGATCGGTTAATCGCTTCAGATTCCTATTCTGGTGGCCAACAGCTCTCTATGGTAGCTCGGGTCACCCAAAAGCAACTCGGAAGTCTTCGCCCTTTTGAAGTACAGATGAGCATCATGCTCCCAAGTAAAGCCTATACCTCCATGAATCTGGATATTCTCGGCAGCAGCATGAAAATAAGCCTCCGAGCAGTACGATTTGGCAAGGCTGGCTACCACGGGAACCTCATCAGAGTCGTCATCCAAAGCCCAGCCTCCATAATATGCAGCAGATCTTGCAGACTCAACCTCCATCAACATGTCTGCACACTTATGCTTTATGGCCTGGAATGAACCGATTGGCCTACCAAACTGTATACGGTTCTTGGCGTACTCTACCGCCATATCCAGGCACTTTTGTGCACCACCTACCTGCTCTGCCGCCAATGCAATAGCAGCACGATCAAGGGTCTTTGATATTACCTCCTCTGCTGCCCCATCTTCACCCAACAGGCGAGCCGATGTACCGGCAAACTCCAATCTCGATTGCTTGCGTGTCATGTCCATCGTGGTCAGCCTGGTTCTGGTAAGTCCATCGGCATCGCCATTCACGGCAAAGAGACTAACTCCCCTGGGCGTCCTGGCGGCAACTATAATCAATGAGGCTAGATTGCCATCGACTACAAACATCTTTGACCCATTAAGCGTCCAACCATTGGGACCGTTGGTGGCGGCAAGCTGAACTCCGTCTATGTCCCAACGACCCGAGTCCTCCGTGTAGGCCAAGGTGGCTATCGTCTCTCCTGATGCTATCCCAGGCAACAGATCCTTCTTAGCCTGCTCGTCACCGGAAAGAAGTAGTGCATTGGTAGCCAGCGCCACGGTCGAATAAAATGGCGCACACAGAAGTGCGGCTCCCATCTCTTCAAGTACTACGGTTAGCTCTACATACCCAAAGCCGGCGCCGCCGTACTCTTCAGGTATGATGAGGGCAGTCAGCCCCAGTTGGCCTGCCAGCTGTTCCCATACCGCTTTGTCATAGCCTTCGTCCGTCTCCATGAGGCGCCTCACCTCAGTAGTGGGAGACTTCTCTTCCAGAAATCGACGTACCTGCCGCCTCAACTCTTCCTGCTCTTCAGTGAAGGTAAAATTCATAAACCTGTCTCTCCTTAACTCAGCTAATATTCCGGTCTTAGCCATACTACACTACGGCTCATCCGGATCAAACTCCAACTATATCAGATATTAAATCTTCTTGACCAACCAGTCAAAATCAATTAGTCAAAAGTGTCTTTTCTCATAACTGTGGTGGGACTGTCCTCGTTCCTGCCTGTATTATCCTCACCTGGCGCATTGGAGTATTTGGCTTCCGTGTTCGAGTCAGCTTCCATATTCGCAGAATTGCAGCTCTCCAACCTATCACCTTCCAATCTTATCCTGGGTAACGCATTCGGGTAATTGTCCCGCAGGAATGCCACCAGCTTCTCCCTTACTTCACACTGTAAATCCCAAGAATCCTGTGAATTACGTGCACTCATGAGTGCCCTTACCTGCAGTGTAGAAGGACCGGCGCCAGTCACTTGAAGATTCCAAACCGATCCACTCCATCGTGGAGATGCCTGCAATATACGGTGCAGTTCTTCACGCATCCTGTCTATCGGAGTAGTGTAATCTACTTCAATATGTACGTACCCGAGAAGATCCGCACCTGATCTCGTCCAATTCTCAAATGGATTCTGTACAAACCAAGAGATCGGCAGTACCAGACGACGAAGATCCCATATCCTGACGACCACATAGGTGAGACTGATCTCCTCTATGCGCCCCCAGTGGCCGTCTATCACTACGACATCATCCACTCTGAAGGGCTGGGCAATCCCTATCTGCGCTCCGGCCAGGAGGTTCGTCATAATTGGCTGCGCCGCCAAGCCAACCACTATGCCGACTATTCCTGCAGATGCCAGGAGAGAAGCCCCGTATGCCCTTACCTTTCCGAAGCTCATAAGAATGGCTCCGGCCGCTATGATCAAGACAACTATTGCTATTATCCTGCGCAAAAGCCTTACCTGGGTATGGATACGCTGAGCCTTATCCAGTTGTTCCTGATCGAGTTGGCTTTGGCCTGCAACCACACCGGTAGTTTGGCCTGCAACTGTACCAACAACCGTACCGGTAGTTGCCAGCGTATACTTACCGAGGATGGCATCCTCCACTACCGAGACCAGCCGTATCGCAAGCCAGGCTACAGCAAGGATAACCACTATGCCGACACCATGATCGAACCAATCTCTCAAGTGCCCGACGAGATGCACCTCAGGGAGGCCGGCAGCCATAGCAATGAACGGGACAAGAATACGTAATGGCCCCTTAATATGGCTTAATCCACCGCGCAGAACCGGCGCCGCATGTCTGCGGGCAGCCACTATGGCTATAGCCAGACCGACAGCCTGAAGGATATATCCACCTATCAGGCAAGCAGCTAGAATAAGAAGTGCCTCCGGAAGACCCATCTCACCCATCATAGCTGTATACGCTAGGATTGGTAAGACATCATGACTGAAGAGGTACATCCACCAGTTGAAGAATATCTTGAAACAATATGGTCTCTGGAAGAAGAGGGAGCACCTGTTATACAGGCACGCGTAGCTAAACGCCTTGGCAGGTCGGTACCTACAGTATCGGCCATGCTGGAACGCCTGGAATCTGACGGGTATCTTCATCGAAAACCGCGACGCATTATTCTCACCACAAAAGGGCGTACACGTGCTATAAGCGTGGTACGTAAACACCGCCTGGCGGAAAGACTGCTGGTCGATGTCATAGGTCTTCCCTGGCATAAAGCTCATGCTGAAGCAGGACGCTGGGAACACGTTATATCCGACGAGGTGGAGCAATACCTGGTAACACTACTTGGCAACCCTTCTACATGTCCTCATGGAAACCCCATACCAAGTATGTCCGATATAAAAACGAGCAGAAAAGCTGCAAGACGGACAGGACAGCACGATAGCGACACAGCTGGAAATCCCAGGAAAATATCACTTGAGGATAAGTCATACCCTGTCCCATTATCTGAAACTTCTATAGGCGACAAAATAACCATAGAGCGGGTGACTGAAGAGATGGAAATGAGCTGGGAATCTCTTGAACTGGCAAACCGTGATGGAATTCTACCGGGAGCTCTATTTACTGTTATCAGCCATAAAGATGACGGCACCATGGAACTGAGCGGAGAAAAAGGCGCCGTTGTCCTCTCCCCTTGGATGTCAGAACGCATATGGGTCATCTATTCCGTCCAACTTTGATTTATATGTCAGTGGTTGATAGTATAATTTGTGGTCGCGCACTCTCCTATTGGGAGAATAATAGCTATAGAGTGTAACTATGAATAAAGTGGTTAACATACAATGTCGCCACAGGATTGAAATGAGGTGAGTAAATGGTAGAAGTAATTTCCGAAGAAGCATTCGAGAAAGAGGCTCTCGACTTTCTCCAGTCAAACGCTGAACCTAGAGTGGAGATAACCCGTCAATGGGGAGAGGGATCCGACAAGGTCAGCCTATTCCCAGAGCGCACTCCTGAAGAAGATCAAGCCGATCTGAAGGAAGCTCAATCATGGTCCAAACTGCGTTTCGATGCCGGTTTCGGGTGGATAACCGGACCGGAGGAATACGGCGGCAGAAACCTCCCACGCTCATATCAGCGCATCTATGACCATCTCGAAACTGGGTTCAACATACCATCACAAGCTGTATTCGGTATAGGTCTTGGGATGATTGCACCTACCATACTCGCCCATGCAACAGAGGAAGTGAAGAAAAAATATCTGCGCAGTCTCTACCGGGGCGATATTGTTGCATGCCAGCTATTCAGCGAGCCGAGTTCCGGGAGCGATCTGGCCAGTTTGCAGACCAAAGCAATCAAGGACGGTGATGAATGGGTAATAAATGGACAGAAGGTCTGGACATCGGGGGCACATCTGTCAGATATAGGTGAAATAATCTGCCGTACTGATCCCAACGTAGAAAAGCACAGAGGGCTGACAGGCTTCGTGGTCGATATGCATGCTCCCGGGGTGGAGGTAAGGCCATTACGCCAGATTACAGGTGGCGCATCTTTCAACGAGGTTTTCTTTACCGATGTCCGCATACCCGACAGTCACCGGCTGGGCGACGTGAACGCCGGATGGACGGTGGCCTTGACTACATTGATGAACGAGAGGGCAGCCATAGGTGGAGGTGGAGGTGGCTCAGGACTGGGTTCGCTTGGAACGTGGAGGCTAATGGAGCTGGTGAGGCAGATGGGTAAATCGTCCGACCCGCTAATAAGGCAGGACCTGGCTCAGGTTATTATAAACCTTAAGATAGCATCGTATACGAACATACGTGCCATGTCGAAACTGGCGGCAAACCAACTACCGGGACCGGAAATGTCCATAGCAAAACTGTCCCTCACTCAGAACTTCGTCCGTATCTGTAATCTTCTCTCAGAAGTGCTTGGCATGAAGATAACAGCCGACAGCGGGGAATGGGGTACATATGCATGGTCGGAGTTTTTACTCTCTGTACCCGGCATGCGTATTGCAGGAGGAACAGATGAGGTGATGCACAATATAGTCGGGGAAAGGGTACTTGGACTGCCCAAAGAACCGAAACTGGCCTAAGCAACAAGCAGTATCGTCATAGGTGGGAGCAAAACCAGAAGTTTGAGCTGCTTCAGACCTGGTAATCCACTAAGTGCTGTTACATATCTGATGCCAGCTGCTTGGCAAGTTTGACCACGTCATCCACAATCCCGCTACATGCGTCAATGGAGTATTTATCCCGGAGCCACTCGAGGTTATAACGGTGTAGCTCACTGCGTACATCAAAGTGATTCAATACAACATGAATTGGGATATCTGGGTCGTCCGCTCCTCTGATGCTGTTTAATGCCTCATGCGACATACGAGTAGAGTTGATAGTACCAAGACCGGCGTTGGCTACAAGGACAATTACCTCGGGGTTCAGCAGGCGAGCCAAATCTACACAATCTCCATCCAAAGCCTGAGGTGAACGTACACCGCCGGCAGCTTCCACTACTCCTATGTCTGCACCGGCAGGCCACCCTACAGAAAAGGCCAACTCTGTCAGAGTGGGTGGATCCGTACCCAGCGCTATAGCTGCCATAGGAGGAGCCATTTCTACCGGGTACCAGTATTCCGGTGAACAGACCTCTTTTGCAGGCTCACCACTTGCTGCAGCCAGCACATCAGCATCGGTAGGCCAAGCTCCCTCCGCATACGATTGGGCCAGTTTTCTTGCAGATACCTTGAGTCCAAGCAATTTCCATGTCTCCAACATCTGACGTGCTACCCATGTCTTTCCAATTTCGGTATCCGTCCCTACGACAAAGACTACTTTCCTCGGACGGCTGGGCATAATCATAATAGTTTACCTTAGCATGTCCCTATGGGCTGCTCCAAACAGGTCAGATGCACCGGATAATTCAGGCATGCACTTAGCACAACAACCCTATCGCCTGTTCAAACCGTTGCTAAAACTATCTGTCCATAGGAAATGCCCAGTAGGTGTCTCACCTGTTCAACCTTCTTATTCGCTGAGCCTCCAACGCATCGCGCAATGCCCTTACCTGATCTATGGTGTGATCGGCAGAGAGCGATACCCTGAGTCGGGAGGTTCCTACAGGTACCGTAGGTGGCCTGATTGCGGGAACCCACATTCCCATGGCAAGCAATTCAGATGAGGCTCTTAATGCATCCTCTTCAGAGCCAATTACAATAGGAATTATCTGGCTATCCCCTCCCAGCTCTCCTATATTGCGAATTAGGGCGCTCCGCAGTCTCTCTCCCTCGGCAGACCTGTATGTTTTTAACGCTGCCAACGCTGCAGCTGCCGCCACTGGAGAAAGTGCCGTAGAAAAGATATATGATCGTGCAACATTCTCCAAGAGTTCCACAAATCTGGATGGACCTGCTACTACCCCACCTTGAGATCCCAAAGTCTTTGAAAGGGTGCCCACACGCAACACGGTTACCCCATCCAAAAATTCCCTGGGATCATCCCCTACGACATGATGCGCCTCATCCAACACCAAAAGAGCATCATAACGCCTGCACAGCTCAGCAAGTCCCGCCACCCGTGCAGTATCGCCATCCATTGAAAACACAAGGTCACTTACTATCATAGCCATGCCATGCCATCCGGAAAGGATCGAGTCCAGATGGCCCATATCCAGGTGGCGGTACACTTCGATACGGGCACGTGACAACCTGCAGCCGTCAATAATAGATGCGTGATTTAGCTCATCGGAACAGATCAATACATCTTTTTCACCAAGTGATCCCAGAAGGCCGATGTTTGCCTGGTACCCGGTGGGAAAGAGTACTGACCTCTCGGTACCCTTCCATTCGGCTATCTCATCCTCAAGCTGTTTATGCACCAGCCGGCTGCCGGTAACCAATCGTGATGCTCCAGCTCCTACACCCATACGTTCAGCAGCCTCAATTGCAGCGGAGACTACTGCCGGATGATGGCTCAAACCAAGATAATCATTTGAAGCAAATGCACATACCGGCTGAGTACAGCCCTCCAGGTAACCTACCTGTCCCACAGCCTCAAACACTCTCGGTGCACGGTTACGGCACGCATCAGCGATTTGAGAGAGTCTCTGTCCTGTCCTCTCATCCCAAGCCTCACTCATCCCGTCCTCACCGAACTCTCATTCATCCCGAGCCCGCCCAAGCCTCTCCTGCCAACTCATCCAACGATTCTCTCAATACCATGACAACGCGCAATACTTCATCTTCTGTAATCGTAAGAGGCAAGACCAGCACCACGACATCGCCCAGGGGACGCAACAATACTCCCCTTTGAACAGCTTTGGCGCATACCTTACGACCCCATCTCAAACCCTCTCCTGATGGATCCAGCTCCACACCTGCCATAAGTCCCCTACGTCTTATCTCTCGTACCAATTCATGGCCACTGATATACTCATCCAGCAAAGATGCCAGCTGGTCGCTTCTATCTCGTACGTTGTCAAGCACATGCCATGTAGACATAAGCTCAAGGTGCCTCAAGGCAACTGCTGCACATAGCGCATTACCACCATAAGAATGACCATGGTAAAAGGTTCTAAAGCCAAGATCCTCCCCAAGGAACTGACTAAACACATCGTCCGATACAACAGTCGCAGACATAGGGAGATATCCACCGGTAAGCCCCTTACCTATACACATTATGTCTGGTTGTATGCCGCAAATTTCGGATGCAAACATAGCCTCTGTACGCCCAAACCCTGTAGCTACCTCATCGGCAACAAACAGCACCCCGACATCCCTGCACGCCTCTCTAAAGACAGATACGTGCTCCGGCTCTGCTACCCACACCCCCGATGCACCCTGCACAAGCGGTTCGACTACTGCACAACATAGCCTGCTACCCTGCGAGTGCAATACAGAGAGAGCCTTATCCAGCCAATTTTTATCATCGTAGCCGGGTGACCTCACGGTATCGAACTTGAGCTGATCAAATATCTGGGTTTCGAACCCTGAATCACCAAGCGAGATAGAACCTACAGTGTCGCCATGGTAAGCATTGCCCAATACCAAAAATTGGTTACGAATTGGCTGCCCGGAGTTGACGAAATACTGATAGGCAATCTTCAGAGCCTGCTCTACCGCACACGCACCATCAGATGCAAAGAGAAAATGGGGCTTCTCCAATGGAACTACCTTTGAGAGAGCCTCCGCCAGCTTTATCACCTCAGTGTTGCCGTTGCCGAGCATGGTGGTGTGAGCTACTCTTGAAAGCTGATCCACGATGGCTTCGTCAAGCTCCTTAACTCTGTGACCAAGGGTATTTACCCACAGCGACGATATGGCATCAAGATAGCGTTTACCGTTCACGTCGATTATTTCCCTGCCTTCAGCTCTCTCCACTATAACCGGAGAGTTGTCCTGGTAAGCTGCCATCTGGGTAAAACCATGCCATACAACAGCAGCATCACGACTTACCCATTCATCGAGCCGGTCTGCGTCGGAAGAATTAACGGTAGTATCGGATGCTCTGCCCGTGTATGGTAGGTCGCCCAATGCACTGTCATCAGGCAAAATATCTGTGCTGCCATCTTGAGTAGGATCAGACGGAGTGTTCACTGGACCGGAAGCCATCTTATCATAGATTGTTTTAAATATACCCACTCCTCTGCTGTCATGGCATAACGGACATGATCCTCCCAGATGCCGTTTATCTCCAAAAACCGTACAGCAGTCCCTTCATCTCTCAGCAGCAGCTTCTCTGCCACCCTTCTGCTGGCTGCGTTGCGCGGTACGATGGCAATCTCTATTCTGTGCAAGCCAAG
This sequence comes from Actinomycetes bacterium, assembly GCA_021846515.1. Lineage (GTDB taxonomy): Bacteria > Actinomycetota > Acidimicrobiia > Acidimicrobiales > JAMCPL01 > JAMCPL01. Next base: position 45,798 of record JAJZWU010000002.1, on the reverse strand, counting down.
CACTTCAAATGCAAATTGCATGACAACACAAGCAGCCTCCGGAGCCAAACCCTGACCGGCAAACTCCCTATCTATCCAATAACCAATGTATCCACTCTGGAACGGCCCCCTCTGGATGGACGAGATAGTCACCTCTCCTGCAAACACATCATCCAAGAAGATGCCGAATCCATATCCCGTTCCCTGCTGACTTTCTCTCTGTCTCGTCGACAACCTCGCACGATAGTTGTACCAATCATCGGCCGGAATCATGGTGCCGGAAGGTCTTGGCTCCCATGGAAGTAACCAGTCCCTGCATCGGAGACGAACTGCACGCCAAGTCTCATAGTCACTGTCTACAAGTTGCCTCAGCAATACCCTTCTTCCCCTAAGGGACAGACGGTTGCCCACCAATGTATCGAATCCGGTAAATTTCATGTACTGTTTCCACCCATATAAAGATCATTGCCTATAATTACATGGAAATGCAAGACAAACAGACCTCCGATACGATAATCTGCAGATGTGAACAATAATAAGTTATCGGAGCTGTTACATCATGTCGGTGGTCGCCTATTGGGTAGCACCACATACCGCAAGGTGGTAGTAGACCAGTTTCACTGGGTGTACTACAACTCTCCAGAGACATGGTTGACTACCAACTGGATGGGGATCCCTACTCAAAAGTGCCCCCTTGACATGTGGATTTACCAGGAGATCATCTTTGATGCAAAGCCGGATCTACTGATTGAAACTGGAACAGCTTACGGTGGAAGCGCACTATTTTTTGCTACATTGATGGATGCAATTGGCCACGGCCATGTGGCAACTGTAGACGTGTTGGATGTGCCAGGTCGTCCTCAGCACCCAAGAATTACGTACATTAACGGCTCATCTACCTCAGAAGACAGCTTGGCAACCCTTCAGCGGATCGCTGAAGGGGCAGGCAGCGTAATGGTTATATTAGATTCTGACCACTCCAGGGATCATGTGGCAAAAGAGTTACTCCTCTACTGCGATTTGGTAACTCCCGGAAATTACCTTGTGGTGGAGGATTCCAATGTAAATGGGCACCCAGTCAACAGAACCCACGGGCCTGGCCCCATGGAAGCACTTGAGGAGTTCCTCGCCACCAATAACGACTTCTACATAGATAGCCAGAAGGAACGCTATATGATGACATTCAACCCGAAAGGATACCTAAGACGTGCAAGATGAACCAATGGATAGACCAGAGGCAACCTCTGTCCAGGGTCGCCGTCCCAAGAGTATACGTGTACAGATCGTATTATATGATACAGATCCACACGCACTGCACAGTTGCCTGGAAAGCATTTCGGTAGCCCTGCATAACGCAGCCGAAAAAAGCATAATTTGTGATCCAGCTATCGTGATTGGCGACTGCTCCGCAGATCCTATTATAGACGAAGACGGGCTGGGAAGATACAGGGAGTACACTTCATCAGTTGGAATACAATTGTATGAGTACACACACTTCGGCAAGAATCTGGGGTTTGGCGGTGGTCATAACAAGCTCTTGCCGGGAGCAAAAGAAGACCTTTGCCTTATACTGAACCCAGATACCTATTCCAGTCCGCAATTGATTACCGAAATGGCGCCTGTCTTTGATGACCAGAGCATCGGCATAGTAGATGCCAAGCAGCTGCCCTTGGAACACCCAAAATCTTATGACCCCGTTACCATGGATACCAGCTGGGCGCTTGGTGCATGTCTTATGATACGTACATCTATCATGCATGAGATAGGCGGCTTCGACGACAAGTCATTCTTCTTGTACTGCGAAGATGTAGATCTATCGTGGCGTACTAGACTACAGGGTTGGCGGGTAGTCCACTGGCCTCACGCAAAGATATTCCACGACAAGTATCTGGATGAGGATGGAGTATTCATACCGGCAGCCACCGAACCGGAGTATTCTGCGGAATCAAGCTTATTGCTGGCATACAAATACTCACGTGATGATATCGTCGACAAGATGATAGATACATTTCTACACTCCCCTGCCCGCTTCCATCGCAAAGCGGTAGATGCATTCCAACAGCGTAAGCATGATGGAGGGCTTCCAGATCGCCTGGACGCGGAACACAAAGTAGGGCAATTTATAGGATTCGACTTCGCTGAACATCGTTTTTCTTATGCAGACTGACGCTTACAAATATCAATTTCAATACACTGAAGATTCTCTATATGCACAGGTTATGCGCCTAGTCAATACGTCTCTTCCAGCGCCCGGCTCTGACGATGAACTGATAGTCGACATAGGATGTGGATGGGGCGCAGTAGCGGAGCAGTGCAGGGAATTGGGATTTGGATACCTGGGATGCGATCTCTATCCAGAAGGGCTCAAGAATTTGGAACAACGTGGATTTGAAACCATGATCGCTGATATATCTGATATAAATACCTTTGTTGACACGCTGAAAAAACAGGTAGGCAGCCGCAAAATAGCAGCATTTTTTATGCTGGATGTTCTAGAGCATCTGGTCAATGGGGACAAGCTGGTAACTGCCCTGTCCTCCCTCGCGAGAGAATATGGTGATACACGTATTGTCATGAGTGTACCGAACATAGCACACTACGAACTTTCCGCCAAGCTGCTTATGGGTAGGTTCGACGTTACCCCTACTGGATTACTGGATAAAACACATGTAGTTTTCTACACCAATGAACGATTGACCACTACCATGAATGCAGCCAGCTGGAAAGAAATAGCCAGAGATGACTACATCATGTACGAGTCCGACCAGCGTTTTCCTGGTTTGGCAGCTCCCCTTGCCCCACTCACTCCCCTAAGGATGTTCCTGGTCAACATACGAGACAGCATAGATGACTTTTCGTTTGTAAACCAGTTTGTAAGGGTGTATGCCCCTGAAAATAACCTTGATGTACTCGAGGTGAAAAATGATAGTAGACCGGTCATAAGCAAACAATATTTTGCAAACCAGATATTCGCCTCTGTGCTGGTACGTACCACCGGGTCACGTCTTGGCACTCTCCACGATACCCTACTGTCACTGGCTGCACAGACGGATAGCAACTTTGAGGTACTGCTTTTGTGCCACAACGTTTCTTCAAACGTTTTCGACACCATAAATGATCTGGTCGACTCATTCCCAGAGAGTTTCTCTTCTCGGGTCAACGTAGTACAGGTTTCAGGTGGCGGACGCAGTAGACCACTTAATGTCGGCGCCAGACTGGCCAAAGGTAAATACACAATCATCCTCGACGACGATGACCTGGCATTTGGATGCTGGATGGAGGAGTTCCACAAACTGGGCAATCATTGGCCGGGGCAAGTCCTCCGTCTCGGTGTAGCTGTGCAACACCTGGAGGACCAGCCCGGCCCGGGAGAATATTCATCATACCATACAATCAGCCGGCCGCGCTGTCCGTACCCAAAAAAATTTGACCTGTTATCTCATCTACACGAAAACCGGACTCCGCCATGCGCCCTGGCATATCCAACCTCTCTTTTCCAATACCTCGGAATTCAATTTGGTGAAGATTTACCTGTCCTGGAGGATTGGGACGTGTTGGTTCGTGCAACTCAGCTATGCGGAGTTGCCAACACTACAAAAGTATGCGCCCTGTACCGTCATTGGGAAAGCGGTGATCAATCTACCTCTATACACCCGCCAGAACAGTGGATGGATACACGAAAAAAAATACTATCCACCATAGATTCGTTACCTATACTGCTTCCTCCCAAATATGCAAACAACATACGCAAGATAAACGACTTGGAACAGGTAGTCAGGTCTCTCCATTCAGAGCGCTCACGCCTAATGGCCGACCTATCCAGAATGCGCGCAGACAACAGCGGTGGCAACGCACCTGCAGATCCTCAAGCTGCTACTCTCATCGCATCAGCAGCAGCTTCTCTTGATGCCAGGCGGGAAGAGCGTGAACGGTGGCAAACCTCATCAGGTGACCTACCGGAACATGTCGGTTATACGTCCTGGCTGGAAGTCGCAAATGCATTCGCTGCAGAGTTAATCCAGATAAAATCATCCAAGGGATGGAAGCTGACAGAACCAATACGAGCTACAGGCAGATTGGCTCGCCGTATCCTCAAGAAATGAAGCTCGCCCAACATAGAACATCCATAGTAAAATTGACTTTTAATCATAGTCAGTTTACCCGTATGCCCCATTATCAACCATTGCCAGGATTCAAGAAATTAAGCTCATGGCAAGCCCATCCAGGATGTCGCTCTCTGAGATCAAACACCACTTCATATCGAATACCGACATCGCTTCATCCAGAATAATGGCGCCGCCTGCTATAACATCTTCGCGTCCTTTCACCATACCCGGACGATGCAACCTTGAGTTGGCAGTCTCACTGGAAAGCGTAACAGCCCACTCCCTTATAGTACTACTCTCCATCGCCAAATGGTGTATCTTGTCACGATTGTACATATCAAGCTGTAAAGTAAGTGACCCCAGAGTAGACACGGTACCGGCAAGCCCTATCAGGCATCCCCCATGATTGTTTTGACCAATCGTACTACGAGCAGTGAGTAATGCATCATTGGCAGTCTGGCGCGCCGACGCTACCTCATCTTGGGTGGGTGGATCGTGGTGAAAATATCTCTCAGTCAGTCTCACGCATCCGATGTCCAGTGACACAGCACGAGCTGAATCGGGGTCAACGGGGTCACCACAAATTACCTCGGTAGAGCCACCTCCGATATCTATAACCAGCACTTCTCCCAGTATGGATCGACATGGGCTCGAGTCTGGCAAATTATAGAGGCCTGATACAGCGCCGATAAACGACAGTCTGCCCTCTTCGCTGCCGGATAACAGCTCGGGGTACACTCCCAATACATCCCTCACGCCATCAAATAGCCTGTCTCTATTGGATGCATCACGAGCAGCTGATGTAGCAACTGCACGACACCTGGACACTCCCCTGGAGTCCATCACTTCTTTATATGAACGCAATACCGTTAGCGTGCGATCTATGGCCTCTTCAGACAGCTTGCCGGTAGCATCCACTCCTTCACCCAAACGAGTAATCCTCATAAGACGATCAAGTGTATCTCCGTTGAACAGATCCACAACCAGCAACCTGGTCGAGTTTGTGCCCATATCTACTGATGCAACTATGCTACCGCTGCTGTCATTCATTTCACAAACTCATCTCTCGATATATCAATCATATCTGTAACAATATTACCGACCGGATCATCCCATCCCATTAAATACCAGGCTAGATGGGCATGTAGGCACTTTATCCCTCGATTGGTTCCTCCTACTCCCCCATGAGGCCTTACACCGCTATAATCTGGCGGCAATAGGCTGTCTCTGGCAGCCTCGTATGCCCGATGAGAAGCAGCCAGTGAATCCTGATCCACCGTGCCTCGCATGAGTTTTATAGTCCCCTCAGATTCCAGCCTAGAAACTCTACGAATCAATTCACGATCCACCAGCCAATAGAGAGTAGGCATGGGAGTACCGTCATAAAATAGTGGGTAATTCTCTAATACGACAGCACAACCATTGGAACGATATCGCAATACCACTCTCGCATCACCCTGTGGCTCCCTGCCAAGCAAATCAGCAATTTCCTGCACCGAGGCTCTTCCGGCTGGGTATTTATCGGCCATAGGATCTGTAATGGAACCGGTCCGTCTAACGCCAGAACTCCAGAGATCTGATCAACCTGTGAAGAAAGCTTTCGTGTGGAGCGGACCCATTACCTGGAGCACCGTTTTTATCCACTACTCCGGCATCATGAGCATGACCACCTGAGGCAGCGCCTGGCGAGGAAAATTGTCCACCACTACCGCCTTTGGATGTAGACGGCACAGTTGATTTTAGCGCAGATACCCTGTTGCTTGACCACTGTATTGGAGCCGAACCGGGCAGTCCGAGCAGAGAATTGGACAATGCAGATCCCGGCAATACAGGTGGGACTGAAAGCGGTACCGGATGAATTGGCTGTCCATCGGGTGACCCTGAGACCACAGGAGCCCTGTTTACAGCCGAGGAAGTCGGGTTCAGGCCAAACTGCGAAACAGCAAGCTCCCTGACTACATTTGGATTCTCCAATTGAGCAGCCTCCTTTTTGAGCACCTTGTTAGCGGCATCTATCTTGGCAATACCAGACGATAGTGAGGCTATAGTAGCATGCTGCTTACTGAGTGCCCTGTATGGAAAACTGGTCACGATTACTGCGGCGCCAAGACCAACAAGCATAATGAATATAATTCTTATTCTCCTCCTCGACCTGGTAAGTTGCCTTGACATCACGGATGACCTACCTGGATCAGGGGCAACAGCCAAACAGGGAGAATCGCCCGGTACTCTCCAGTAGCCCAAACCTGCATCGTTAACGTCCAATACCCTTCAATGTGCCGCCAAATCTGGCCTGTGAACCCAAATCTTCCTCTATCCTGAGCAACTCATTGTACTTCGCTACTCTCTCGCTACGAGCCGGAGCCCCCGTCTTTACCTGTCCGCAATTAGTAGCTACAGCAAGATGAGCAAGACTCACATCCTCCGTCTCGCCCGACCTATGGGACACCACGCAGGTATACCCTGCCTGAAAAGCCTCACTCATAGTATCAAGCGTCTCTGTCAACGTCCCTATCTGGTTCAGCTTGATCAGGATGGAATTGGCGACATGGCGTCGAATACCTTCTGCAAGCAGCGAACGATTGGTCACAAAGATATCATCGCCCACAATCTGAACCCTCTTACCAAGGTGCTTAGTAATCATCTCCCAACCCTCCCAGTCATCTTCGGCCATAGGATCTTCCAAGGAAACAAGGGGGAAAGTATCGCACAAAGACTCGTAATAAAGGACCATATCGTCACGGCTTCTATCCTTCCGCTCTCCGGCAAAATGGTAGATACCATCGTGATACATACCGCTGGTAGCAGCATCCAGCGCCAGAGCCACATCTTTTCCAGGGGCCAATCCAGCAACGCCAATCGCATCCACCATCAGTGACAGGCACTCCTCGCTGGTTGTCACGTCGGGAGCAAATCCCCCTTCGTCTCCAACAGCGGTCCTCATTCCCTTCTCTTTCAGCACGCTCTTAAGAACGTGGTAAACCTCCACACCCCACCTGAGCGCCTCTCCAAACGATGAGGCGCCGATCGGTACAAGCATGAACTCCTGCAAGTCAAGAGGATTGTCAGCATGTGCACCGCCGTTCAACACATTCAACAGAGGAAGAGGCAACCTATGTGCATTGGCGCCGCCTATATAGCGATAAAAATCAAGCCCGCACTCCTCTGCCGATGCCTTGGCCACTGCAAGCGATACTGCTACTATTGCATTCGCACCAAGCCGAGCCTTGGACGGAGTAGCATCCAGATCTATCATGGCATAGTCGATAGAACGCTGATCCATGGACTCCATACCGTTAAGGACATCGGATATCTGCTCGTTCACGTTGACCAGAGCCTTGAGCACACCCTTTCCCCCAAAGCGTTCAGTTCCATCACGCAACTCGACAGCCTCATGCACACCGGTAGATGCCCCCGATGGTGCGGCCGCCCTGCCGAGGGCGCCGGACTCCAACAGCACCTCGGCTTCCACCGTAGGGTTGCCCCTTGAATCCAATATTTCACGCGCATGGATGTGTTGTATAGAGCTCATATCTACAAGATTTTAGCCCTACCCGGAGGTCTGGTGGTAGATATTGCTAAAAATAAACTAGTGTAGTGTCTAGGAAAAACGAGAGGATGGAACTTTCGGTGGGGTAATCCCAGTCTTGGAACTCCATGAACCATACATAGGATTCAATAACACGCTGGCTTCTTTCAAAACAGGAGATAACCGAGTAGACAGCACCTGAGAATGATTGGATATCAATTGCAACCTTATGGATGATTCGACTTGATTAAATGGAGTCTCGCTACGAGATGCAACCTGCAGGATCACCCAGACAGGAGCTGCTCCGCTGCTGGTCTGCTCCAGTGGTTGCGTAACACCACCTGCCGGCAGCGTACTTATAGCACTGGATATCTGTGATGGAATGCTGCTGGTGGATATACATCCGATTGAACCGCCACTGGCAGCCACCGATGGATTCGGCGCGTACTTGGAGGCAAGCGAGGAGAAGCTTACGCCCTTTGCTATCTGCTGGCTTATAGAAGTGGCTACAGCTTGACTCGGCACCTCGATAGCGTTCAAACAGACAACTGCAAAATCCTGGGGATTCTTGTTATAGAAACTTTTGGCCTCTGCAGTAGATGCGCTGAAGTGCCCTTCCACTTCTATGAACCTCTCCAATGCCGCTTGAAGCGATACCTGCTGGTTCAGGTACTTGGCAGGCAACTTTCCAAGTAGCTGATTGCCTGAAATGCCACATGGCGATCCAGTGGGAGCACCTGTCGACCCGGTAGATGTACTTGTGGCAGTAAGCTCGGCGCCAAGATCGCTTCTGGCCAACGACATATCTGATGGAGTGATCTTTATACCTCTGTCTAAAAGGTAGTTTTCTATAATCCTCTGCTCGATAAGCGAGGTCAATATCTCTGCGGATAGGTCAGGAGATGCGGTTTGATGTCCTGTGCCCAGAACAGGAATCGTTCCACCCAATCTGAGGTCCAACTCGCACTGTGCATAAGATGAGTTGACAGCCTCGGATAGGTAGGAGTTGACATCCGAAACAGTAATGACATGCCCGTCGACCGTAGCTGCTGACGGGGATGCGTTACAGGCAGCAAGCAGCAGGCTGATTCCCAGTATACTCAATACGACAATAGCTATTCTATAAAGTTTCTCTAAAGGTTTCACAGTTAGCCAATTCTACACTCGACTACGCCCGAACACAATACAGGCCGGTCGCCCCAAGCACCCCAAGTCTATTTCGAGACGAGTTCTCAGGCATCTTTGATATCAATTCCGGCATCTATAGTGTCAATACCCACAATGTTGCTACCTGCAGTACCGGCATCTGCAGCGTCGGGTAGTAGATCGATAATCAATTGTCTTATCTTTGACGGCAATTGCCGTGGATCGCTGTCGACCAGAAGTGATACTTCATGCAACTGATCCTTGTAAGTAGCAGAGGGATAGAGTCTGGTGAGCCTTATCTCGGCCGATGCTCGTAAGCTGACCGGCGATATGTTCACAGCATATGTTTTTCCTCCGCCCATAGCGATATTCTCTCTCTTGGGATGCCTGCTGGACAGCTTGGTACGCGCTATGCGTATCTGTTCAGGTGAAGCGTGTGAAGCGGTTATACCAGTAATCCCTCTCTCGACGCAGGTTATCCTCAACATGGCCGAGTCGATCAATGTCTGTACCGCCTGAGGAAGATGCCCGAAACGATCAATCCATGATCCCTTTAGATTATCGACTGCATCGTAAGTCACAGCATTGGCCAGCTTCCGATACGCTTCAAGACGTATATCCTCTCTAGATATATACTCTGCAGGTATAGAAGCCTTCACAGGCATTTCGATAGATGTCTTGGGCATGGTGCTCTGTGGCTCACCTTTTGCCTGTGATACTGCCTCGGCTACCATCTGGACATAAAGGTCGTAACCGACAGCAGATATGTGGCCACTCTGGTCGTGGCCGAGTAAATTACCGGCTCCCCTTATTTCAAGGTCGCGCATGGCTATTTTGATACCGGAGCCAAGCTCGGTGTTTTCTCCGATTGTCCGCAGGCGTTCATATGCCGTTTCGTTAAGCCCTTCTTCTCGCGGATAAAAGAAGTATGCGTAGGCACGTTGGCCAGCTCGTCCCACCCTGCCTCTCAACTGATGCAACTGCCCCAACCCGAGACGGTCTGCCCTATCGACTATCAGCGTGGATGCCTCGGGCACATCTATGCCTGATTCTATGATCGTTGTGGCAACCAGTACATCGTAGCGACGCTCCCAAACCTCAACCATGACCCTTTCCAGCGTCGCATCATCCACCTGCCCGTGAGCTACAGCTATCCGTGCCTCAGGTACCAGCTCCTGCAACCTGGCTGCAACCATATCGATGTCATGGACATAGTTGTGTACATAAAAGACCAATCCCTCCCTCAGCAATTCCCTCTTTACGGCTTCTACTATTGCGGCTTCGTCGTACTCCCCTACATAGGTCAGTATAGGTTGGCGTTCTGCCGGCGGCGTACGTATAAGCGACAGTTCTCTTATACCGGTAAGGGCCATCTCCAGTGTTCTCGGTATGGGATTTGCAGTCAGCGTGATCATGTCTACATCCTTTGCAATCGCTTTTAATGCCTCTTTATGCGATACACCGAAACGTTGTTCCTCGTCGACAACGACTAACCCCAAATCATGGAAAACCGTATTTTCCTGTAAAAGCCTGTGTGTGCCTATGATTACATCGATCTCTCCACTTCGTATGCCAGCCAGGATGAGTCGTGCTTCACGATCTGTAGTAAAACGAGACAATGACTCCACCCTTACAGGAAACGGCGCAAGCCGTTCTTTGAAATTCTGGGTATGTTGCTGTCCGAGTAGTGTGGTAGGAACGAGTACCGCCGCCTGTTTGCCATCTTGAACCGCCTTGAATACCGCCCTTAGTGCCACCTCGGTCTTACCGAATCCCACGTCACCACAGACAAGCCTATCCATAGGGCGCGGCTGCTCCATATCTGCCTTGACCTCTTCTATCGCCCTGAGCTGATCTGGAGTTTCTGCATAGGGAAATGCATCCTCAAATTCCCGTTGCCATGGAGTATCTGGGGAGAACTGATAACCCCCTACTGTAAGACGTTCTTTGTATAGCTCGACCAAGTCTTCAGCTATACGCTTTATTGCTGTTCTTGCACGAGATTTGGTACGTTCCCAGTCGGCTCCACCGAGCCTGTTTAGTGCGGGCGTATCACCACCGGTATAAGGGGTGAGTAGTTCTATCTGATCTACCGGGATATACAGCTTATCGTTGCCCTTGTATTCCAGGAGTAGATAATCACCGCTCTTACCTCCCATCTCTCTTGTAACCAGTCCGGCATAACGAGCTACTCCATGGTCTCGATGTACCACATAACTCCCAATAGACAGCTCATCGAAAAATACCCCATCGTCCTCTCTTGATCGGGGTTTGGTGGTTTTGGATATATGCCTGGTTCTGCGACGGTGCCCGCTCAAATCTTCCTCAGTTATTATCGCCACACGTAATTCTGGCAGAATAACACCTTGGGCTATCGGTAAAACGGATATATATATGCCATAAGCCAGTCCGTCACCACCTGCAGGGATATCACCAGAAATAATTGATAAATCCTCATCGGACAGCACGACTGGTTCAAATGTCCCCCTTCCGTATTCAGCAAATCTGGATTTGAGTGTCATTACAGACTGGCTGCCATGAGCGCAGATAAGCACTCTATATAGATTGCCAGCCATCTCTTCCAGCGATCCTGTGAGGGATTCCGGATCAGAGAGAGGAAGATCTACCGGTCGTGCTGAGATGTCTACTACATCTGCTCCGGCTGGGATAGTTGCCAAATTCAAAAGAGCTGCCTGTGTATTGGGCAGAAGCCGGTCATAAGGAAGATGCAACCGTGGATTCTCTACTTTTAATCCAGGTGTCTTATCGACCTCCACGTTCCAGGTAGACGAGAGGGCATCTGCTATTACGAGTTCATCATCGATTATCTCTTTTGCTTTATTCATAGTACCCTGTGGGTCAGTTAAGACAATTAGAGAGTCCTCTCCGAGTAGATCCGTAATCAATGTCTCTTCCTCGCAGAGCCAGGGCAACCATGATTCCATGCCGTCAAAGAGCATGCCCTGGGCAACCTTATCGAATTGCGATTGTACGCCGGTGGCTTGTTCAGCCAATATGGCCGCCTTGGCACGTATCCGTTCAGCCGGAAGGAGCTCTCTGGCAGCATAAACAATGACCTCACGTATTCCATTTCGTGATAGTTGATCACCGGGATCAAAGTTTGACATCCTATCTATGCTGTCACCAAATAGATCAATCCTTACAGGCATATGTGCAGTAGAGGGGTATATATCCAGTATCCCACCTCTTATGGCATATTCACCCTTATGTTCTACGATATATTCTCTGCGGTAGCCCATGAAGCTGAGTTTTGCCGCCACCTCCTGGAGATCTACGGTCTGCCCCGTTCCCAGGAGCAATGGCCTGGCCGCCTGCAGATCGCCCAACCTCTGAATGGCTGCTCTTATGGGAGCAACTATCAGCGAAAGATGTGATCCTGCTTTCTTGTCTGTCATCCTCCAGAGCACTTCAAGCCGTTTACCCATTACTTCCGGATGGGGACTTATCCTCTCGAATGGCAGGGTATCCCACGGAGGAAAATATCCAACAGTACCTTCACCAAGGTAGTGGGAGCAGTCCTGGGCCAGTTGCTCCGCTTCACCTGTGGTGGGGGTAATGATGAGCATGGTATCCCACATACCACTGGCTGCAGTTGCTGAGAGAGTAACCGGTATTGCATAGTTTGGTATATGGATACCCGGTGGCATTGGAATGTCAGACGTAGATGACATGCCGGGCCGCTTGTCATACATAGTCGAGTTGGCAATCATGCCAGCCAGCTTTGATATACCAGATTTCCCAAACAGTTGCTCTATAATTGCCACAGTACTTATTACTGTATCAGCATCGACAGCATTTCCCGGTACAATAATGCATCTGAATGATTGCCCGCATTGGCAGCGTTCACTACAGAAACAGACTATACTCTTGATCATTTGTGGATTCTTGCACTAGCATATGTAGCCAATGGCAACCAATGACAATCTTAGAACAAGGAGCAAAAAAATATCCAGACAAATAAACATTGATGTCCAAAACGACAAGCAGGGTAATTACGGCAGTGGCCAATCCGGTGTACACAAAACGCAAAAGGCGCCCTACCAGATAGGTTCCTTCTGTTCCAATAAAATTCATCTTTCTTACGAAATCCATGGTTCGGGAGATAAAACACTTATGTACCTACCCGGTTTATTGCTCGATGCAAACCTGAATAGGAGGTTGGCGAGGGATTTGGCCATACAGGGAAACAAGGTCGTTCTTATGGATTTTCCCGGACATGGCTCTTCAGATAAGCCCAAGTCCATTTTTGAGCACAGCATGGACCGTTACGCAGCTCATGCACTGGCGCTTCTGGATCATTTGGAGATAGACAAAGCTGTTGTAGGTGGAGTATCACTTGGAGCCAATGTATCGCTGTTTATGGCGTCATCATATCCTGAACGTACAGTGGGGTTGGTGATAGAGATGCCTGTGTTGGACAGTGCTATGCCTGATGCAGCAGCCGTATTCTTGCCGCTACTACTTGCTGCACGGCATATGAGATTACCTTACCGTATTGTGAACAGAATAGTTCAATCAGCCCCAAGGACCCCGGTAGAGGCGCTGAACAGCTTTCTGGATGCAGCTGCCATACCCCCCGATCAGGCAGAGGCTGTCCTTGAAGGTATTTTTGCAGGTAGGCTATTCCCCTCTGTGGACGAGCTTAGCTCTATCAAGGTACCTGCTGTAGTAATTGGCCACCGAGCCGACTTTGTACATTCGCTTGATGATGCCCAGCACCTGGCTTCAATATTGCGAAAAGCCAGATTGGTACGAGCCAAATCACTGTTAGAATTACGTGCTACACCAAACCGCCTTACAGGGGAAATTGCACAGTTCTTAGACGAAGTTCAATTCCCGCATCTAAAAGGCAAGTAATATGCACAAGCGAGCTCAACGGTCTATTCTCCTTCTTGCTCTCCTATTACTAATCGTGATGGTGCCTGGAGTAGCTTATGGAGAGACTACATCAGATAGCGTGCAGAGTCCTGTACCTGCGGTAGCCTCCAGGGTTAGAAGGGTTGGAGTTACAATATACACCTCTCGACACTCTGCCCCATTGAATCAGTCATTGATAGGCTTCGACGGCCCGGGACCATCTCAAGCGATACTACCGATTAAGACATTGGGGCCGCACTATATAAGAACCGACGTGAGCTTTCAGGGCTCCTACGATGGGAATCCCCTATACAATTGTACTACAGGGGCATGGAACCCGGCTCCTCTTGATAAAAATGTCGCTGCCATAAGAGCAGAAGGGGCCATGCCGGAGCTGATTGTAGATTACACCCCTTCTTGCCTGGCTACCGCCCTACCTGGCCAGACAGTACCACAACAAGACATCCAATACCTTCCGCCAGACGTAGGAAAAGATCAGCCGCTTTGGTCTGCTCTGGTCGAAAAGATGGCTTATCACGAGATAGTAGATGAAGGAGTCAGGGTATTCGAGATCTGGAATGAACCAGACTGGGTATTTTGGGAGGGAGGTTTGCCTGGCTATTTGACACTGTACAAGGTTACCTCGCTTGCCCTAGAAGCTGCGGCCGAACGAGCACATGTCAATATCGAGGTAGGTGGCCCTGCTCTTGCAAATGTTAAGGGTACTATGGATACAGCATGGTTGGACCCATTCCTGCATATGGTAGCGGTGGAGAATCTGCCCTTGAATTTCATTTCCTGGCATCTTTATGCAAGCGATCCCGACAGTGGGCCGAATCCAATTATAAAAAGTGGCTTCTGCACTATCTTGCAGCCCAACCCATCGACCAATCCGTGTTATTACAATCCTGATCTTTATACCGGACTGTATAAGAAAGAGGCCCAACAGGCCAAAGCCGCATTGGCTCCTTATCCTACGTTGCATCCAAAACTCTGGATAGACGAGTGGAATATAAACGGTGGTTACGACAAAAGGGTAAACACATCTTATGGAGCTGCTTTCGTGTTGTCCGTATTACAGGCCGCCAACTCATCCGGTATTAATAGGATGTGCTATTACAATGTATGGAACTCTGGACACAATAGTTTTGACAATACCGGAGTACTGAACCCGTCGTTCACCCCGAAGCCAGACTACCACTCCTTCTACTTTTGGCACGAGCTCACCGGCCCCATGCTGAAGATTGCAACCTCACCATCTCAATATCCACAGGGACATTCGGGAGGCGTGGGAGTTATGGCCACCAACCCACATCAAGGTACGATACGTATCGTAGCATATGATTTTAAGCCATACGATCCATCCGGAAATTACGGCATGTCGCTGCCTACGCATAGCGGAGCCTTACTTGATCTGAATATGGCCGGTATGCCGAATGGCTTTTACCCGAAAGTAGCGCTCTCTACGGCAACCGGCGGTCCGGTATTGCTGGGAATGACCGCGGCGGGTAATCACAGTCCGGCATCTATCAAGTTACTGCTGCCCGATGATGGAGTAGCCATGCTTACCGTCACCAAGGGTAGAGCTCCAAGCTCCTTTGACACGTTGTTGCTGGTAATTGCAGTAGCTATCGTTGCAATCATTCTTTTAATCGTGGTGGTGATTTTTACTCTATCCGCCAGACGCCGACCACACGTAGAGAAGAAGTAGGATGCTGTCGCTTTGAGCATACAGGATCAAGGGTTCTCGCTGGATTCTCCAAGGTGAGTACTTACCGTACCATCAACAGCTGCTCCATCATCACTGGCACCATCCTCTTCTAAGTTGCGTGATGCTGAAAGGCCATTTACATCTACATCGTGAAAAGACATAGAACCATCTTCTTCTGCGTCATTCAAAACGTCACGTGGAGATGTAGTACCATTACCTGTAACGCTTGCACCTGAGTTGCCGGTTCCATCAGAGGAAAAATCCACCGCACCAAGTGAGGAACCCACCTCGCCTGGTACATGCCCGTTATGTGGACGTACCGGCCTTCCAAACGCCTTGTCTACCAGCGTGGCAACCTCTTCACCATCTATAGTCTCCTTTTCAAGAAGAGCATGGGCAACGGCTTCAAGTCCTTTTCGGTGCTTAGTTAGGAGTTGTTGGGCTCTGTCTTCCTGCTCCCGGAGAATCTTGGATACCTCTGCGTCTATAACACGGCTTGTATCCTCTGAATAGTCCCGAGAATGCATCAGATCCTCACCGAGAAAGACCATACCCTGAGAGCCCCATGCCATAGGACCCAACTCAGAGCTCATACCCCATTCCCTGACCATCTTTCTGGCCAATTCGGTATTCCCCACCAGGTCGTTCGAAGCGCCGGTAGACAGGTCGCCGTATATAATCAGCTCCGCTGCCCTTCCTCCCATTCGCACTGCCAGGGAATCCTCTATCACCTCTTTGGGGTAAATATGGCGTTCTTCGGCAGGAAGTTGCTGGGTGACCCCCAATGCCATACCAGTTGGAAGTATGGAGACCTTGTGTACGGGATCAGCATGAGGCAATACATAAGCAAGTACCGCATGACCACCCTCATGAAAGGCTACTCTCTCCTTCTCCTCGTCAGAAAGGACCATGCTCTCCCTACGCTGCCCCATAAGTACCCTGTCTCTGGCCTCTTCAAAATCCTGCATCTCGATCTCTCTGGCTCCCCTGCGTACTGCGTACAGCGCAGCTTCATTTACCAGGTTTGCCAGATCCGCCCCGCTCATACCGGGAGTTCCCCTGGCGATCATTTCAAGGTCTACATCCCTGCCGACTTTCATATCCTTGCAATGAACCCGGAGAATGGGAAGCCTCTCGTCCAGGTCTGGAAGGGGAACTACGATCTGACGATCAAACCTTCCGGGTCTTAACAGCGCTGGGTCAAGGATATCGGGACGGTTGGTAGCGGCAATTACAACTATACCTTCGGCAGGGTCAAAGCCATCCATCTCCGACAGGATCTGATTAAGGGTTTGTTCCCTCTCATCATGGCCACCACCCAAACCTGCGCCTCGTTTACGTCCTATAGAATCTATTTCGTCGATAAAAATAATAGCCGGAGCCTGCTTGCGGGCAGTACCAAAGAGATCACGCACCCGGCTGGCGCCTACTCCGACAAACATCTCCATGAAGTCAGACCCACTGACCGACATGAAAGGAACCCCGGCTTCCCCTGCTACCGCCCTTGCCAGCAGAGTCTTGCCCGTACCCGGAGGACCTACCAGCAATATTCCCTTTGGGATCCGAGCTCCCACCTCGGCAAAGCGTTGAGGAAATTTCAGGAAATCCACCACCTCTGCAATCTCTGTCTTTACTCCCTGGTATCCGGCCACATCGTCAAAGGTAGTCTTGGGGCGATCTGCACTGTAGACCTTTGCCTTTGACCTGCCTATCGACATGACCCCACTCATCTGCCCCTGCGCCCTTCTCATCACCCAGACAAATACAAGTACCATCAGTGCAATAAAGATAATATCTGGTAGCAGGCTGGACCATATACTTGGGCTGGGAGTAGTGAAGCTGGTAGCAACTCCATTTTTTTGCATTAACTCCAGATCAGCACTGACAGACGGCTCAGGCCCGGTGACGGTATAGCTCTGCCCATCTCGCAACCTGCCGGTGACATTGCCATTATTGTTATTCACAGTGGCAGTTGCAACCTGCTTGTGAGTTACATCCGAAAGAAAGGTCGAATACGTCAGCTGTTTCGGAGAAGGCCCTGATTTGAGCGAAGGAAGGAACATCACCACCAAGACCACGAGGATGAGTAGGGGGAACACCCACCTCCAGCTCTGATTGGGCTGATTGGGTTGGTTGCCTTGGCCACCTTGAGACAGAGGCGAAAAACGTTGTTGGCGCTTATTGGGAGGTGTAGAACTCATCAACAATCATAGTAATACCTAAACATATGGATAGTGTAGCAGGCTTTAGAATACCTCATTGTCTTTCCGGTTTGCTGCATTGGACAACCAGATAATTCCATGGCCTGTATCACACTTGGTTGCGGTAGTGCGATAGCCTAGTGTATCATGGAAGAGGACGTAAACCACGCTACGGCCATACCACCCGACGGGAAAGCAGCCGCCAGTCATTCCAGGCGTTATCAAGCTGCAATATGGCTGATACTCGCCCTGGCTGGGTTCGTAATAGGACAGATAATCTCTACAATCATGGTAGTCGCCGTAGCGGCAGTACTTGGTAAGGTTGGCAGTGTTGGAAAACTGATAGCCTCTTCGGTACCGCCTGCGTGGATTATAGTAACCGAGCTGGTTGGAATATGGATAGGGTTTGTGGGAGCTGTTCTAATTGCCAGCAGATACTTTGGCACAGGAAATGTGCGTAATGACATGGGACTATCGTTTAAGTCGATTGATTTGGTAATAGGGATAGCAACCGGGCTGGCTTCTCAATTGATCTTGATCCCAGTCCTCTACATGCCAGTTCGAATCATCTACCCGAACCTAACTCGCAAGTTATCAGGGCCGGCTCATGAGCTGACCGGGGGATTTCACGGATACGATCTGGCAATCATAGGAGCGCTTATCGTGATAGTCGTGCCAATAGTAGAAGAGATGTTTTTCAGGGGATTGCTACTCAGTTCTCTGGTTGCGCTCTTTGAACGTACAGGCAAAAGACTTGGGGCAGCTCTGGCTGTCATTGTCGGTGGAGTATGCTTTGGCCTTGCCCACTTTGAACCACTCCAACTTCTCGGATTAGCGGCATTCGGGATAGTGCTCTGTGCCATAGCTTACAGTCTCAAGCGTATCGGTCCTACCATAGTTGCACATGCAACATTTAATCTTGTAGCCATAGTTGCTATTGCGGTTACCACATATAAGATCAGATGAATCCCGGCGAGACAACAAGTGATACGGCCAATCTGCCAATTGACCCGGACTTCATCACATTGGACTCCGCCGCATACGACAAGATGGACTCTGCCGGGGGAAGCGATGGAGATGATGGGCATGGCTATCTACATAGACCACATAGACTAAGGTTGGCGCTGCCTGCAACTCTCTCAAAGATCGTAACTGCAATATCGCTTATTGCCGTAGAGGCAGTAATCCTAGTAGCAGTCCATCCCCTACTCCTACTCTCCACCACTACAACGACAGGTGGTGATACTGGTTCACACGTGATAATGGCAGCCTTCATGGCATCACACCTACTGCCGCATTTTCACCTGACCGGATGGTATCCATGGTGGTTTGACGGAACACCATTATATTCTTTTTACTTTATATTCCCTGATCTCCTGGCAGCAGCAGGTGGGTACATAATTCCCTCTGCAATAGCATTCAAACTTGCGACCATATCAGGATCTATTGCCCTACCGATCTGTGCATATGCTTTTGGCCGTCTTGCTGGCATGGAGAGGCCATACCCCGCGGCACTGGGGGTATTTACCCTGCCGTTTCTATTCGATCAGACCTTCACCATACTGGGGGGTAATCTCTATTCTACTTTTGCCGGAGAATACTCATATTCATTTGGCATAGCTCTTGCGCTACTGGTATTGGGATTGACATTCAGGGGAATAAAAACGGGTCGCTACCGAGCTGTTACCGCTCTTGTGCTGGTGGTATGTGTACTAAGCCATCTAGTAGCTGCCCTATTTGTAACTGTGGGTATGATCGCTGTGTTCGTGTTAAGTGGTCCTACGATGCGAAAGGCGTGGTGGATTGCATCTACCGGAATAGCTGCAGCTATGTTGGCAGCCTTCTGGGAGATACCATTTGTCGCATATCAAAAGTACACAACCTCAATGGGATACGTAAACTCTACTCATTATATGTACCTCCTCTATCCGGTGGCAGATCGCTGGGCAATATGGCTGGCGATAGCCGGTCTCATCTTTGCTCTCATCAAGAGGTCACGACCCATCATCCTGCTTTCACTGCTTGGAACAGCTTTCGCCATAGGGGTAGTAATTGACCCCCAGGGAAAATTATGGAATGAACGACTCGTGCCTATATGGATCTTATGCGTCTATCTGGTTGCCGGATATGCCATATGTACCGCCGGATTGATGATTGGCTCCCTATGGAAGAGATGGAGAATGGTCAGCTACGGCACCCCCAGGCATCTCTCTGGACGATATGCACGACGGCTGGCCAGATACAGAGCGGCTGGTCATATGCCCGGTAGTATTGGGGCTCAGCTGCTGGTCACTGCCATCTCTCTCGCAGTCGTGCTGCCTCCCCTGCTTATAGGAAGTGGCTCACCCGGGATAAACCTTATGAACGTAGTACACATAGAACCCAGCAATGTAAGTTACTGGGCATCGTGGAACTACTCCGGTTACCAATCGAAACCTGCCTGGCCAGAATTTCGTGGGCTGATGGAGACCATGTCCAAAATTGGAAAGCACTACGGGTGCGGACAGGCAGAATGGGAATACAGCCATTCGCTCAATAGGTTCGGCACCACTGAGTCTCTCTATACGCTTCCCTACTGGACCAACGATTGTATCGGCTCTTTGGGCGGATTACTCTTTGAGTCGTCCGCCACTACTCCGTATTTCTTTATCAACCAATCGGAGTTGTCCACCGCACCATCTGACGCCATGGTAGGACTGCCATATGGACCCTTCAATATGGAACTAGGGGTACAACAACTGCAGCTCATGGGGGTGCGTTATTTCATGGCCTCATCGCCCACTGTAGAAAGAGCGGCTTCAGCCGACAGGCAGCTTAGTCTGATTGCAACAAGCGGGCCATGGCGCTCTCCGTACCTGGGACGCATAATAGATACCACCTGGAAAATCTATTTGGTACATAACTCGGCTCCCGTAAAAGCGTTGACATCCCAGCCCCGTGTACTGGCAGGCGTCAACGGCGGTCAATCATCATGGATGCCTGTATCTGTGCACTGGTTTAACAATCCATCGGATTGGAAGACTTACCTTCTTGAGTCAGGACCGAAGCAACTAAAGAGGGTCAGAGCGGCAAATATATTATCCATAGGTACGGCCACCGGTCCCAATGCTGCCGATGCAGTATCATCTGGCGCTGCCAACGAGACAGCCACTACTGCCGCCCTCTCGCCCGGTGCAGCATTACCTCCTGACAGGATAAGCGACATCCACATGGGCACAGATACAATTAGATTCCATGTCTCTACGCCGGATGTGCCAGTGGTGATTGATGCATCATATTACCCCGCATGGCATGTAGTAGGTGCAACAGGGCCATACCGCACTACACCGGATTTCATGGTCGTCATCCCGTACGCTCACAACATAGTGCTCCACTACGGATCGTCACCGGCTGGCAACACCGGCCTTGCCGTAAGCGGGATCGGAGTAATAGCCTGGCTTGGGTTGGCATATAAACGCCGCCTTTTGATACTACCAAAACGCCCATAATAAATAGTCGTGCTTTTTCATCTGGCCTGACAGGCACAACAGAAAATTACTTTTAGTTTTGCATATTCATACTATTTTATATGCTATACTATTTTGTAAGAGTAACTTGCAAACGAACAAGAAAGGGGGCAAGCTGTTGAGAGTGATAATTAATGAGGTTTTGGAATGAACGCAGTCGGATATGTGGAATCAATAAGGACATCGGGTGGACCACGGACCGCCGGTAATCGGCCGGCCATCCTGGTAGAAGGTCTCACAAAATCGTACAAAAACGTTCATGCCTTGCGCGGGATAGATTTGGAGGTGCCGCGCGGTACCGTACTGGGTCTTCTCGGTCAGAACGGCGCCGGCAAGACAACGGCTGTGAGGATCCTTACTACCCTTCTAAAGCCTGACGGTGGATACGCTGAAGTGGTCGGGTTCAACGTGGTGAAGGAGGCAAGGGCGCTACGTTCACATATTGGCCTGACCGGTCAGGATATGGCTCTTGATGACCACCTTACGGGGCGTGAGTCACTTGAAATTGTGGGTAGGCTTTATCACTTGGGCATAAGAGAATCAAAAAAACGCGCCGGTGAGTTACTTGAGCGATTCTCTCTTGGCCATGCAGGCGGTAGAACGGTAAAGACCTATTCAGGGGGTATGCGTCGGCGTCTGGACCTGGCAGCAAGTCTGATAGGCAACCCCGAGATACTCTTCCTTGATGAGCCCACTACAGGATTGGACCCTCTGAGCAGAACGTCACTATGGGAAGTAATAGAAGAACTTGTAAACGATGGAACCACGCTTCTCCTCACCACCCAATACCTCGAAGAGGCCGACAGGCTGGCAAATGACATTGCAGTAGTAGATTCGGGTCTTATCATAGCAAAAGGAACCCCCGAAGAACTAAAAACCATGATTGGTAACGACATACTCGAATTGACCATGAATGATGCCGACGGAATAAACGAGGCAATGTCATCGCTCAACGAGATTCATTCGATAGGCGCTCCTCAGGTAAACCTGGCTGAGAAAAGAATATCAGTTTCACTCCATGAAGGCAGCCACCAGGTATCCAATATTTTAAGGATGCTCGACGAAAATGGGGTGACCATTTCAGATATAGCCTTACATCGTCCCAGCCTTGATGATGTATTTCTAACCCTTACCGGTCATGATCCGAGTAGTTCCTCTTCTGAAAATGGAGCAATGGCCGGGCATGCGATAGAGGGATCTGTTGACAGCACATCTCCTGATGGTATACCCAATGCTATCGCAGCCAGGACGCCCACTGATACCGCCGAAGAAAGTAGTACGATCATCGCTGCATCCGCTGCTCCAGATACAGCCACCTCGGATACCACCGCTTCTTCACCGGCAGCCACCACCGTTGCACATGCCAGGCACATCTTCACATTTGCCGGTGATTTCATGACTATAATGAAGCGCAACCTTTTGCGATATATTAGGCTACCCAATCTCATAGTGTGGAACACCGTACAACCTGTTATGTTTGTATTGCTGTTCACCTACGTATTTGGTGGGATAATCAAGTTTGTCGTCCACCAGGCATATATAGATTTCCTAATGCCGGGGATCTTCATCCAGGCGGCAGTCTTCGGCTCCACCCAGACTGGTATTGGCATATCTGAGGATATGGACAAAGGCATGATCGATAGATTCAAATCACTTCCCATGGCGCGAATGGCAGTGCTGGCAGGAAGAACCATGTCTGACTCCGTCAGGAACGTAGGCGTGGTACTGCTTATGACCGGAGTAGGCGCCCTACTCGGGTTCAGATTTCATAACGGTGTAGGTCTGTTTATCGCAGCGCTTGCATTAGTAGTCGCATTCGGGCTGGCATTCTCGTGGATATCGGCGGTTATAGGCCTTTTGGCAGGTGACCCCGAATCTACTCAGGCAGCAGGATTCGTATGGATATTACCTCTTACTTTCGCCAGTTCCGCCTTCGTGCCGGTTGCCTCCATGCCCGGTTGGCTACAGGCATTCGCCAAGGCAGACCCAGTTACTACTGCTGTAGATACACTGCGCGCACTGATATCCGGTGGGGCATTGCAGGTATCATTGATCGAAACGCTGGCCTGGATCGCCGGCATACTCATCGTTACCGCACCTTTGGCTGTGTGGCTTTACATGCGATCCACTTGAATTGGGTCTATCGGAACATAGAAATACCGGAAAAAAATCCAATCACTCCATCAGCAAACGACTTATTCAAAAGTGCATTCATGTGGTTGCCTGGAACTTGAAGCCATTTCCCCCTGGGTATCCGGCGTGCGAGTTCTTCAGGTGATCCTGCGACAAAATCTTCTTTACCGGCTACTACCAGAGTCGGCACGGGAACAGTGATATACTGGCTGTATGGATACTTTAGAGATTATCCGGCAGATGAAGGCAGACCCCGCACTGGCGGAAGAGATGCGTGCAGTTGTACTCGACGAGGAATTGCGCAGCCTGCCTGCCGTGGTAAAGAGACTGGCGGATTCATTAACAGAACTCGTGGAAGCGGCAAAGACGCACAGCAAACGTCTCTCCAGATTGGAGGGACTTTGGGGGGGCTATTTCGAGACCAAGTGGAAAGAGGATGGTCCTTCATACCTTTCTGGCCGTGGATTTCGCAGAGCACATTTTATAACAAAAGATGCTCTCGGCAATCTAATTGAAGGAGCGGAAGATCCCATATATGATGATATATGCCTTGCAGACACAGTACATTCTGCGATTGCCAGAGATACCGCAAACGCCGTATACATTGTTACGGAAGTTTCATCCCGCATACATCGAGATGACATAGAGCGGGCAATACGCAGGGCATCATTGTTGAATGGCGTGCTCGGCATTGAATGTCTGGCTGCCGTGGCGGGAGCCTCTATAGACGATGTAGCAGAGACCATGGCAGAGGAAAACGGCGTTATGGTCTTTATGCCGTATGAATGGCAGCAACTCGCCGCATAGCCACCTGATGTGGCCTATCCATTTAGCACAAGCAGTACAGGTAATCCACTATTGGTAGTTTGAGGTAACCAAGTTATTCAAAAATCCAATCACTCCATCAGCAAACGACTTATTCAAGAGTGCATTCATGTGGTTGCCTGGGACTTGAAGCCATTCCCCCCTGGGTATCCGGCGTGCGAGTTCTTCAGGTGATCCTGCGACAAAATCGTCTTTGCCGGCTACTACCAGAGTCGGTACAGGAATAGAGCTCAAATCAATATATACACCATCAAGCAGGCTACGCTGTATAAGAGCCAATGCCCGAAGGTCGGCTCCAGTAGCTTCTGCAAACCTTCTATAGGCACGAGCATTTGGATCTGCTACTGCAGCTATATTTGATGCCTCCATTGCCGCAGCGACGCGTTCCGATCCGTAGAATTGACCTCCTGGCAGCAGATGGCCTCCTGCACCACCAGCAACCACGGCCTGTACCCTATCTCTATAAGCCGTATCAGAGGCCAATCGTAGAGAAATAACCGAGCCAAGCGAATAGCCCACAATAAAAGCTCTGCCAATATTGTAGGCATCCAGTACATCGATTACATCAGAGACAAGGTGGGACATCGCGTAGCTGGAAATCTCAATAGGCTTATCAGAACGACCGTGTCCCCTGAGATCCAGCAGTACAATCCGGAAACCTGATCTGGCAAGCGACTCTATCACCCTGGCACGGCTCCATGTAACTATGCTGTCTGCCGCAAAACCATGAAGACCCAATACAACAGGCTCACCTTGAGCGGAACATGACGACGCTTGGCGTGGTATTTCAAAGGTGACGAGCTCGACCCCGTCTCTCGCAGCAATAGCGTTACCCACCCATCCGGCAGGAATGGAAGGATGGGTCATGAAAGGTCAGTCATACAAAGAGAGGTCCGGTAATCATCGTTCTATTTCTGTTATTATAGGGCATGAATGGACAGTTTCACCGAATTGCAAGAGCTCGTATCCACGCTAAGGAGCAGTTGTCCGTGGGATAGAGAGCAGACCCATTCATCACTGGGACGCCATCTCATTGAGGAGGCATACGAGACGCTGGAAGCACTGGAGGCCATCTCCAGGCAAGAACCGGCTCCTGGCGACGATATAGTAGATCACCTGAGAGAAGAACTCGGCGACTTGCTGGTCCAGGTATTTTTTCATGCCAAGATCGAAGAGGAAAAGGGGCGCTTCACAATAACAGACGTTGCAGACAATCTCTGCAACAAACTCATAGCTCGGCATCCTCACGTCTTTGGAGATGCTACCGCAACCAATCCTGAGCAAGTTGCCCAACTTTGGGAAAAGATCAAGACTGACACAGAAGGAAGAGGTATGTTCGACGGGATACCAAAGGACCTGCCGGCACTCTCACTGGTAGCAAAGTTGCAACGTAAGGCTAATTCAACCAATACATGCCCAGTGGAATATCCGGCTCAACTCCTGGATCTGGAGCGGCGCCTCAATGACCTCAAAACCAGTCTGCAACAAGAGACGCTACAGGAACCAAATGGGGAATCGGCTGGTGGATATAGCCTGG
Organism: Actinomycetes bacterium; assembly: GCA_021846515.1. GTDB lineage: Bacteria > Actinomycetota > Acidimicrobiia > Acidimicrobiales > JAMCPL01 > JAMCPL01. Next base: position 20,247 of record JAJZWU010000002.1, on the reverse strand, counting down.
AGTCCAGTTTGATCGGTGAAATGCTGCTCTCATTGGCACGTATAGCAAGCTCTCTCGGCATAGACGCAGAAGCTGCCCTGCGAGAAAGCGCCTCCCAATTTCGCGATGGCATCGCTGCAAACATAAGCAATGACCAGACCGCGAACGCAAGCTCGCCCGGGCTTAGTCATGGGGAGGATGTTAGATCCATACTTACCTCGTAATACTGTGAAGATGACGACGAAGTAGGTCTCTCCCGATCAGCATGGTCACTACCCCCAAGATGGCAATTGCTGCATTGACAAGCCACGCTGACATATAAGAGCTGTTGGATACCACCAATCCAAAGTAGACCGGACCTATCACTCCACCCAGGTAGGCGCCGATCTGAGTCATCCCAGTAGTCTGGCCGATAGTGGCTCTGTGAGTACTGACTATTGCAAAGGTGAACACCCCCGGCCAGCCCCATCCAAGTACAAAAGCGACTATAGCCGCCGGAGTAATAAGCCATGAGATCCCGGTGGAAAGCAGTATGTAGCCAACAGCTCCCCCTACAAACATCAAAGCCACTGTATACAGATGATGACCATGGCGGCGATCTGCCATAATCCCTGAAACTATTCTCGATATCGCTCCCGTAGCAGCTCCGACACCAAACAGTATCCCCGATAAGCCGGGACTCAGACCATGGTGCACAGACGAACTAACTAAATAGGCGCCAAAAGCATTTGCTGATGTAGAGCCGAGTGTCATTGCCAGAGTTAACATCACGAGATAGAGTGGCAGTTCATGTTTGCGCGGATACCACCCCTGACGCATATCCATACCCTGATTGCCATATGATGTGCTACCCTGCGAACCGTCGACGGCAGGAGAGGAAGAAGGGAAGATGGGTTGACCTGCCGTACTGCCATGCGAGCCACTGGCAGGAGGAGGCGTAGTGGAATGCACCGAGCGTGCACGTAACGGGGCAATGTACCAAGCTACAGCAAACCCAATAATTGCCACACCCCCATACGCCCAGCGCCATCCAATGGTTAAAGCTACTGCCGGTACAGCAAGGCCGCCAAGCAACATCGACAATGGTATGGCAGATTGTTTGATCCCAAATGCCAATCCCTGGTGGCGCTCGTCGACGGTTCCAGCCAGATAAAGATTGGTGGCTGGTTGGCATGCTGCGTTAGCCATACCTCCAAGAATAAGCCACCCTATCAACTCCCACAGAGAATGCGCCTCTAGTGATATCCCGAGCGATGATACAGAGGCAACCCCTACCGCCATCTGCATTTGCCTGGAAGCACCCAGGTGGCCTGCCAGGTGACCAAATCCATAGGAGGTAATAGCGGCAACCAGGAACGCGGTACCTATCGCCAAACCAAGTCCTGCTACACCGAAATGCAGAGAACGACGAAGCTGCACGCCAAGTGCTCCGGTCAAAAACATAGGGAGCACGCAAATAGTCATGGCGGTTACCGCAACCACCAGATGCAGGCTGGATTTCGTAAAAGGCCGTGTAATAGTAATCGCTGGAAGCCTTATATTAGGACACTAGCACTCTCATCTGCAAAAAGATAAATCTACTCTCGTTTCGCGTTATTCACTGGGTTGCTGAGTGAGCCTGAGGTATGGCTTCAATGTACGGAATCCGCCAGGGAAGCGCTCCTTGGCCTCATCATCAGAGATGGCCGGGGCAATGATTACCTCGGACCCCTGCTTCCAATTCACAGGAGTAGATACAGGGTACTTACTACTTAGTTGGAGAGAATCCAATACTCTCAGTATCTCATCTATATTCCGTCCTACACTTGCTGGGTAGGTCAACATCAGCTTTACCTTCTTGTCGGGACCAATAATAAAGACGGTACGCACTGTAAAGGTATCACTCGCATTGGGGTGTATCATTCCGTACAGATTGGCTACCGTTTTATCCTCGTCTCCTATAATGGGATAATTTGGAACCTGGCCCTGCGTCTCGAATATATCGCTCACCCAACGCTTATGAGACTCGACCGGATCGACACTCAATCCGATTAATTTTGTATTGCGCTTGGTAAACTCATCCTTACGTTTGGCAAATTCTCCCAGTTCTGTAGTGCATACAGGAGTAAAATCAGCAGGATGCGAAAATAGTATTCCCCAACCATCTCCAAGATATTCGTGAAACTGTATCTGCCCTTCAGTGGTATCAGCAGTGAAATCCGGGGCAACGTCTCCCAATCTTATAGTCATAGTTATATGCTCCTTTACATTTACTATAATTTTCTACCAGTAACTAGTATAACACAACCTATCGATAATTATAACCAATTTAGTCATATTTTCATCACCTCTGGAGAAAATCTCTGCAACCAGGACCATTCTACAAGATTACATATAGAGAAAATTGGTTGCCTGTCGTAACCGGTGGTGCTTTACAGGCACCAAAGTACAATGGACTACATTAAGCATTCTCGTCCGGCTAAGCAAAACCAATGATTATCTTGGATAACCTACTCAGTTGGTACTACTCCTGCCTGTCCAATCTGGATATGCGGCTACTGATATCTGCAATCTCCTGCTCAAGGTCTCTTCTGTAAGATTCGAGCTCTTCTCTGGTCTGCTCGCGGGAAGCCGGGCTACCGGTCGTCTCCTCGGATTGATCATAGCAGCAGCGGCCTCTTCCCCGGTGACCGTGGCAACACTCCTGTCTGTGCGCATGTTTAAATCCGGGGCCATAGCCCTGGCCTCCGGCATGACCATAGCCCTGGCCACCTACTGGACCGGATCCGTGATTACCCTGGTGACCACCCCTACAACCACAGCCACATCCATCCTCGTCAGGCCCTTCCCAACGTTGCCGGCCTCTCCCCGGTCCCATACCACCTGCTTGGGTGCCCTGTCCTCTCATCATCCTATCCATTACGCATTTCTCCTTTCTCTATACTGCTCACTTTCGTGATCGGCAGTGTTGTTAGTTTCATTTCCTACATCTTTGCCCAGGAGTGTCCGAGGTTTACGCTGAACATTTTGGTCATAACGATCCAAAAACCTCCCTATTGTGGCGTAAGTTCCCCTAAGCGCCTCGACCCAGCCGTCCAAAAGCTGCTTACCCTCCTCGGTAAGTGCATAGACTCTCTTGGTGGGACCGGGGGCGCTGTCTGCCCACTCCGACTTAACCAGCCCTTCTGCCTCAAGCCCTCTCAGCAACCTATATAAATTGCCCTGATCTACCATATCGTTGACCGACAGCAGCTCACTCAGTGAAGATGCCAGATCGTACCCGTAAGTAGAGCCCTCGGAGAGCAATAAGAGGATGGCCGGCTCGATATAACGCTCTACACGCGCCCTTATCCTCCACACTCCCGGGGCAATCATGGCCCTACATCTGGGTGGTGCTCCTGAACAACATCCTTCAAAACTCTTCATACCTCTATTATATGTGTTATACACTGTGTTTGTATTCATATTTATACACTTATTTTAGAAAAATCTGCCAGTCCCAGACACTGAAGACTAATCTGCACGATTAAAGTAGACAGTAGTGCCACTTTCATTGCATGCACACGGCGCTAGTTGGAGTAGAAAAGGAGAGAATATGCAAGCTATAGAAGCAACGGTACAAAGTAGCATAGACGATGCCGAAGTGGCTGTGCGAAAGGCACTCGGCGATCATGGCTTTGGGGTGCTCACTGAAATAGATGTAGCTCATACCCTCAAAGACAAGATCGGAGTGGATCACGTGCCGATGAAAATATTGGGTGCCTGCAATCCGGTGCTTGCCCACAAAGCGCTTGAGGCAGATCCGGATGCCGCCCTGGTAATGCCGTGCAATGTTGTGCTGAAAGAAGTCGAGCCTGGTAAAACAACGATAAGGGCAGCCGATCCTCACAGCATAATTTCCGGCGAGGGATTGGAAGAGTTGGCAGATGACGCTGCAAGCAAACTTACCGAAGCACTAAATAACCTGCATTAGCACGAGGATATTGAAGCACTTTGGGCTTGGTATGCGCTCTGTTCCCTGAAGATTAACTGGGCAACATCCAGCGAGTTGATACTTGCTCTTCACCATGGTCAGCTCCCACACGGAGTGTCAGCACTCTCGCTCGGCAGCACGGTTGCCCGGCGACTACGGTCTGCGCGCTGACGGCGCAGCGCCTCCATCTGCGACGCAACCTTCATTTCCTCATGTTCGAATGCAGGTCGATATACCTGAATTTCTCCAGATGCCATTCCGCATTCTTTAGCCAGTGCTTTCCATTGGGATGTGATTATACTGGCCTGAGAATGATCACTTGATTTGGCCCCACCCGGGGTGGGTTTGCGATCATTCTCAGATACCTCTTAAACTGGCCGCAGCCGCGCGGTCCATGCGCGCCCAGAAAGATGGCGAACGATGTCCTGGCCGTCTACTGGATAATCTGGTGGCCTGCTACCGAATGCCGATCAACTAACTTTTAAATGCCACAAGGCGTGTCTACCCCGCCTACCCTGTTGTCCCCAATAAACTGCCATGGTGCATGTTGGCCAAGAGAAGCAGTTGCCTGCTGGTTTCCTGCGACTGATCCACTCTGGTCACCTGACAGCTTGTAGACTTGGTTGTGCGCATGCTCAAAATTGGCTCGATTGAACGGCCGTACCCAAGAAGATACGTAATAGAGCTTACGCCCCCTGGGATAATACAGTTCCAGGCTGAGCCGAGCCCTACAGCCATGAATCGACACCTGCTCAACGGTGGCTCGTGTATATAACGCTTCTGGATTAACTCCTTTGGCAAGATAGCGACTGAACATACCAGTGACATGTGACTGCGATGACACTACCGTAGCAAGAGGCGCGACCGAGTGATCAACGTATACATCCATTGCAGCGGTAGAGAAGTTGGCGTACGCATTTACTATTGACCATTGTTCAGCATTTAACGGAGAGGTAGAAGTAAAAGGTACCCAAGTACCTGCCACATACTCATCCATAGTCTTCGTCCCGGCAGGTGAAGCAGATGGCGCATTCGATGAAGTTGCCGCCGTGGTTCCCCATGCCGTTGCCACCGCGACAAGGGCTGTCAACGCGAGCAATAAAAGCAGATTGGAACGAATCCATCTATACCAGGGTATTTCTTTATTGTCAGTTCCAATACTTGATGAGCTCATACCTTATCTCCTTTGTCTTTTCAAGTCTTTCGTCTACTGGTAGCTCAGCTTTCTGACGGCAGCAAGCAGCTGAGGCATGGTGCTTACCGGTACGCTATTGCGATAACGTATATGACCCCCCTGTCCGATTAGAACATAGGTATCAGGAGTGCCACTCGGATCATAGGCCAGGCTCAGGTCTTTTGAGGCAACTCCCCACAGCCAGTTGGAGCGAGGAATTGACATATCCATACCATTATTGCTGATTGATGCCCGCCCAAAAGAAGCTATCTGGCTAAGACCAGGCTTCCCGGAAGGTACACTCCCGTACAGGCCGAGAGTCACTATTTTAAGACCTCCAGCAGTCAATTGCGAAAAATGCTCTGCAACATCAGGTACACTCGCAAAACAGCTGGAACAGCTGTTCACCACCAGCCATAGCATGATAGGCTTACCTCTCAATCCGGCAATTGACATCTGCTGCCCATTTACACTGGTAAACACAGCATTAGGAGCAAGAGGTAAGCTATCATGAGTTGACAGCTGGGTGGTGGCATTTGATGCAAGGCCACCAGATCGAAGATGTGCATCTGCAGCGCCTACAGCATGAAGGTTATTATTAGTGCTTCCAACGACAGCGAAGTGTGCAATTAGTATCCCTGAGACAATTGCAAGCACTACTACAATCGCCATCAAGTGACGAAACCTCATCTTTCCCATGAAACCGCTTCTATCCGTCCCATGATCGTCCTGGCTGCTACAGGTAGATTCACTCATGCCAATCGCCCTGCAACTTGCAGCAAGCTCGGCATAGTAGAAGAGGGAGTACTGTTCACGTAATATACATCCCCATTGGCATTTAGCAGGTAATAAATATCCAGATAGCCCTTGGGGTCATACTCCCTGGTCAGAGTTGAAGATGACACACCGAATGTCCAGTCAGGGTTGGTGAACTCACTACCGGCAAGAGATTTTGCAAATTGCTGCATTGACGGACCAGACTGGCCAAGGTCGTTGTAGAGTTCCACTTCCACTACACGAACCCCATCAGCACTTAACTTGGAGATACCCTGAGCCATAGTCTGCGTGCCCGCCTGGCAAGATGAGCACCAAGTAGAGACAAACCAGATAAGTGTAGGCTTGCCCTTGAAAGATGCGATACTTTCCTGAGCGCCAGCCAGAGATGTCAGAGTACCGTTCGGCGCTGGATATCCTACCGAAGGTACTGCTGCGTTAGAGTTTGATCCCGGCTTGGACGACGTGCCGGCAGACGAACCTCCATTGGCAAAATGTAACCCGAGCACCAGACCAAGAATCACGATAACAACCGTTACTATACTTGTAAGGCTAATTTTCTTTAATCGTCTCGCTCTGGCCAGTTCAGCTTGTCGTCTGGCCCTGTTAGATCCAGGTACCCTATCTTGGTAAGAGCGCTTACCATTCCTTTCCGTCCTACCTTGGTTGGACACTCCCCTACCGCCAGCATTTGGCTTTTTTCCATCACTCATACAGCTACCTCACTTCCAACAACAGCTTGCTCAAACAGAAGACACTTTGGATAAAAATGAACATACCAACAGATCATCCCTGATTATCCCTTGAATCCGGTTGTAACCGTATCGTTGTTTGATTCCATGGTGTTTGATACAGCCTGCTCATCCATATCATCTATATCCAGTGAACAATCAGCACCAGTCAGGCAGTCAGCGGTAGTAATGCGGTGCAATCCCCACCAGATGCTCAACACCAATAATGCCGCACTACCTCCCAAAAACCAAGTCTGATTGGTTGCAAAAAAGTGCTGCAATGCACCCGTAGTATCATAGAGACTCATCCCACCGACTCCAATAAACGCCAACAAAGTTGGTATAACGGGGGTACAACACAGAAAGCTGGGCAACAGGCTGGCAACAAGAGCTGCACCACTCAACGATCCTGCTGCTGCTCTGCGAACAACGATTTTGCGCATTGCATATATCTGGATACTCACTACCAGACTCATTCCAATACCCAGAACCACCGCCCATATAAGCATTCCTAGCGTTAGATAGTCCCAGTTTGCCAACTCCACACGTTGGGTATAGGCAAAAGGTAGTAAAACGGTGTATAACATACTCACGGCAACTGTCACCAGCATAAAGAGCGTTAAACGCCAGGGGGAACCCATTACCTCTATCAGTGAATTGATTATCCTATAACGATGCTTATCCTCAGATATATGTAGCACACTCATCATGAGATACCCTCTGCAGCATTATCGATACGACGACATGAGGCGATCCCGGCTTCGTTTGATTCCAGGAGCTTGCGCGCCAGATCCACCAGACGATATACCATCGGATCGGCTACCTTGTAATACGTGCGTCTACCTTCTATACGGGCACTTACGAATCCGCACCATACAAGGCAGGCAAGATGCTCAGATACTCTACTTTGGGATAACCCTACAGAACGTACTATCTCTGCCTGATGCAATTCGGTAGACCCGGTCGCCCGCTCAGAGATCATCAACACTTCCAGAATACGAAGCCGACTGGCTTCACCCAGTGTACGAAAAAGCCTGGCCAACAACTCATCATCAGCCAGTGAAATTGGCTCGACTTCAATGATAGGAGCACGACCAACGCCTGCAATCACAAATCAACCTCCAATGTTTCATCTATACATAAATATCTGTTTAAACAAATATTATCTGTATAAACAAATCATGTCAAGTCACCGTCAAAACAGGTAGACTCCAATAAATATGGATGCATGGATAGTAGATAAGCCATCACCTATTGACAATTGCCCCCTTAAGTTAGTGAAACGTCCTGACCCTCCACTAAACGGAAGCGAGATAAGAGTCGAGGTATCTGCATGTGGAGTATGCAGAACAGACCTGCACCTAGCTGAGGGCGATCTACCACCTAAACGTCACGGCGTAGCCGTACTCAAACTAAGATAACCGACATGAGTGATACAACAGAACCAACCGTGGAATTGCTGGAGCGGGAATGGGCAACCATATATGAACTCTGCAGCAGCTTGGAGAAAAATGAGTGGGCGCTTCCTACCGATTGTCCCGGATGGACGGTAAAAGATCAGATCTCACATATAATAGGTACCGAGCTGATGCTGTCCGGCGAGCAACCTCCAGAGCTATCATCAGCAGAAGATTCAGCCGGATCGGAGAGAGATAAGAGCAATCCATCACAAGATAATATTGCAGCCAAACAATTCCCCTATGTGAAAAACCCCATCGGAGAGGCAAATGAGCTGTGGGTTGAGGCAAGGCGTCGGAGACCTCCTGAGCAGTTGCTGGAGGAGTTTCACCAGGTAACCACAGAAAGACTTACGGCACTGCGCTCAATGAGTGAAGGGGAATTTGCCAAGGTGGGCTGGACCCCGGCCGGGCAGGCTCCCTACAGAGAGTTTATGGCTATAAGGGTATTCGACTGCTGGGTTCACGAGCAGGATATAAGAAGGGCTGCAAACAAGCCGGGCAATCTAACAGGAAGAGTGGCCAATCACTCACGAAACAGGATCAGGCAGGCCATGCCATTTGTCATTGGGAAAAAGGTGCAACCGCAAGAAGGGTCTATCGTCGTATTCCATATTACCAACCCGGGAGAAACAGACAATACATTTGCCGTTAAGATGGATGGAGGCAGGGCTGCTTTCATGGACCAATCTCCAAATCAATCCTCGGTCGACACAAGCCCCGAAACAGCCTACCTGGATATGGACTTCGAAACATTTGCCTGTTTGGCATGTGGACGATGGGATCCTGATGAGTCAATGGAACAAGGTAAGGTATCTATAACCGGAGATGCTAAATTGGGAAGCCGGGCAGTGCGGCACCTGAACTTCATGATTTGAGCAAACAGCCCCCTAAACCCCGGTAGAATTGAGCTGAGTATGAGTATCCTGAGCTGGAAAGCCTATACTTACCCTGGCACCCACCGGTACGATATTCTCAGCTCGTGCCCAACCACCATGAGCCTCTACGATTGATTGGACTATGGCAAGACCGAGACCTGTTCCTCCGTCGTTTCTGGCTCTTGCACCATCTGGACGGGCAAAACGGTCGAATGCATGCGGCAAAAAATCTACTGGAAACCCAGGTCCCTCATCAGATACCGCCACTATAACTTCATTGTTATTTGAGTAGAGGTCAGCCGTAATCGATGAACCCTGAGGGGCAAAGCGCAATGCATTGTCTATCAGGTTGTCTACAGCCCTGCGTACCAAGTCAGGATCGACGAAGATAGTTGCACCAACCGTATCAGGATTTATATTGTAATGCAATTTAATATCCTTACCTACCACCTCCGGCCTGTTTTGAACGGCTGCAACTGCATCCTTCACTATCCTGGCGACCTCTACAGGGCGTCTCTCCGGCACCAACCGATGCTCGTCGCTACTGGCCAGCAGTAGGAGATCACGTGCAACGCGCGATACCCGTTGACTCTCGTCAAGGGCATTTTGAACCGATTCCCTTAATTCCTCTATCGTACGCCCAGGCCTATTGGCCAGTTCCAACTCGGTCTGCAATATAGCTATAGGTGTTCTGATCTCATGGCTTGCATCTGATATAAATGACCTCTGAGCGATAAGCGCATTCTGCAGCCTCTCCAGCAGGTCGTTCATTGTATGACCCAGCGCAGATATCTCATCTTTAGCCTTTGGCACAGGCAGGCGAGCACTACTATCATGTGACGATATCTCCTCTGCCCTGGATCGCATAACCTCTACCGGCCTTAGCGCGAACTTGGCCAGTATCCAAGCTGCCAAGCCTGCCAGTAGTGATACAGGCACCATCAGTAGAAGTATCCCATCCAGAATGCGCCGCTCGGTAGCCGGACCTGTACCCAAAGATATACCCACTACTGCAACTCCGTGGTTATACCCTTGGCCATAAGTAGATGAGGTTACAGGGTCGGCCAGCAGACGTGCCTCTCCGTGAAGGCTTGCAATGTTCACGTCGGCAAACAACTGGCCAGACGTAGCTTTGGTCATCTGCTCTAGCGACAATAACGGATGAGTACCTGCGATGCCGATAGAATTAACTACAGTCACCTGTTTACCGTTCCTCTCCAGAAGCTGCCCCATAGGTGGGCCATACCCACCACTCGGTAATGTATGAGCCGGAAAATAGGCCGGACGATTATCGTCAAACTGACGAGTGAGCAGCATACGCATCACAAAAGGTGCACGCTGGATAAGACTTGAATCCACCGACACATTGATACTGTGATTGGTCTCTGCTACAAATATATAGCCCGCGATCGAAAAGACGATAGCGGTAGCTACGGCAAACATGACAGCCAATCTCAAACGTATTGACATATCAGGTAATCAGATCACTCATGACCGGTGGAGAATTCAAAATACTCACTATCCTTTTCGTAGCCGGTATCCAACACCTCGTACCGTCTCCAAACTGTTCTTACCGAACGGCTGGTCCAGCTTGCGCCGTAGATACGATATGTACTGCTCTACAACGTTTGATATGCCCTCATACTCAAAATCCCACACATGTTCGATGATCTGCGTCCGGCCAAATACCTGACCGGGATGACGCATCAAAAACTCCAATAGTGCAAACTCCTTTGGACTGAGGTCCAGCTCGGTATCGCCCCGCCAGACCTGATGGGTAGAAGGATCCAGTCGCAAGTCATCCACCTCAAGCACGGTAGGTCTTGGAACCTTGACTCTCCTGGTAAGTGCTCTTATCCTTGCCTCCAGCTCAGCAAAACTGAACGGCTTTGTGAGATAATCGTCAGCTCCGACATCCAGGCCGCGTACTCTTTCCTGTACCGGATCTACTGCAGTCAGCATCAGTATCGGCATCCAGCATCCTTCTGCACGCAGCCGCTTGCATACCTCGAATCCATCCATGCCAGGCAACATAACATCCAGCAGTATCGTATCGTAAGGATTTTCAGTAGCGTACCAAAGTCCCTCGGGTCCATCGGTTGCCACATCCACGGCATATCCATCCTCTTCCAGTCCCCTCTTGAGGAGTGCGGCCATACGCACCTCATCTTCCACAACAAGTATTCTCATCGTACCTATTTTACTCCACTCATTATGTGAAAATGCTGAGAGCGCGACATGCGAAACCCCAGCTAAATACAGTAATCATTCTCACGGTTTTCACATATTAATAACGTACAATGACTTACAGATTAACTGTACTGGATACAGTATGGCATAGCGACACCATAGGCAGGAATTAACTAATAAGGAGAGACAGTTAAATGGTTCATATAGAGAAAGAACTGAACAGGCCAATAACGCTTGGTGATCCCATGGGAGTTACTTTAGGTATACCCGCCAAGAAAACTCAATCCAGACACCACTCCCCTGGAGGTAAGTTGGCTACAATCGTCGTAACATTATTCGGTTTCTCACTACTGCTGGCCGCCTGCAGCAGCAGTTCCCCCTCCACATCTAAGCCCACAAGCAATAGCTCTTCTGCCAAAAGTACTACTTCTGGCAATAGCAAAACATCGTCCTCCGTCAAGACATCATTTACAGCGTACAGCAATTGCATGAAAGAGCACGGGGTTAACTTCGGTGGATTTGGGAGAGGAGGCTTCGGGCATCCTGGCAGCGGGAGTGTCCCATCAAGCAGCGGGGGCAGTGCAGGTACCGGAAGCCCCAGCGGCAATTTTCATAATTTGAGCAATAACCCGGCCTTCAAAAAGGCAGAAGCGGCCTGTGCAAGCCTACGACCAAAGTTCCCGGCTGGCGGCTTTGGATCGAACAGCGCTGCATCAGAAAAGTTTGCTGCATATACCAACTGCCTAAAGCTGCATGGAGTAAATATACCGTCACCAGCCAGTAGATCATCATCAGGCACTACGCCGACAAGTCCAACGCCTCCAAGTACGTTAAACTCCTCTAATCCTACCGTCAAAACTGCACTTGCGGCATGTGCAAGCCTTAAGCCAACATTTTCCCGCCCCACCACCAGTACGAGTACAGCATCTTAACGCCTAGAGAGCAAGCACCATCTTGATAAGATGTAATGATTAATTAAGACAGGAGAATCAATAGATGCGAATAGTCGACAACTTTCTTACTTGGAGCAATGACCACCTGCATAATCGCCGCAGTATGGTAACTTATATAATCCTAATCTTGGCAATCGCTGTTGTCGCTACGTTTGGACTTTCCTCTATATACGACCACTCTACGCCCAGTGATGCAGTTGCGAGAACGGTACGCGTGACTCGTGGTACCGTTCTATCTACCGTAACATCATCCGGCAATATCAGCCCGGTTACATCCATAGGAGTCAATTTTCCAGAGAGTGGAACACTTACCGACATAGCAGTAAGCGTAGGCCAGCAAGTCAACGCAGGACAGGTACTTGCAAAGATTAACCCAGCTCAGGCTCAAGCCAACCTGGCCTCGGCACAAGCTGAGCTACAGGCCGCACAACAGACTCTGACTGACGCAGAAAATGGTGGAACGACATCGCAGCTAAGCCAGGACCAGGCTACAATTTCGTCGGATGAGGCACAACTACAGAATGATCAGCAGACATTGGATACCGCAGAATCATCCCTCTCCACTGCCAATACTCAGTTGCGATCCGACGAAGCATTAAATTGCCCCCCCGCCTCTTCAAGCTCGAGCAATACTGGAACGAGCAATACGGGAGGTAGCAGCGCCGGGTCTGGAACCGGGGGATCTAGTGGAAGTGGCAGTAGTGCTCCTTCCCCTTCTGAAGTACCGGTATCATCGGCACCAACCGTATCCACCGGATCAGCAAGCAGCATCATGACCACCACAGCAACGTTGAACGGCACTATCAATCCGAACGGTGCTCTGACGTCATACTATTTCAAATATGGAACCAGCACTTCTGCTGAATCAGATACTCCATCTACCAGTACCGGGTCGGCGGGGACTTCACAGATCGCAGTCACTGCCACTATAAGCGGTTTGTCTCCAGCAACTACATACACTTTTATGCTGGTCGGGACAAACGCATCCGGTACCAGCTATGGTTTGCCGCAATACTTTACTACGGCAGACTCTAGCTGCACCGTTGACCAACAAAATATCGCGACTGATGAGCAGGATGTTCAGCACGATCAGCTCACGATTGATCAGCAGGAAGCAAGTATAAGTTCCGCTGAAGCCAGTACAGCTACAAACCCAGCGACCATCGCACAGGATCAGGCACAGGTTACACAGGACAATCTAACAGTTCAGACAGACAGTCAAGCTGTAGCAGGTACTACACTTACTGCGCCAATTAGTGGGACGGTAATCTCTATCAACGGCACGGTAGGAGAGGATGTACCAGGCAGTGGCAATTCTACCTCATCAGCTGCTGCAACCTCGGGAGGTAGCAGTTCATCTTCATCCGGCGGATCGGGAGGAGGAAGCTCCTTTGCAGGTGTGTCCGGAGCAGGAAGTGGATCAGCAAGTAGCAGCAGTACAACATCGGCATCTACAGGTAGTACAAGTAGCGGCAGTAGCACATCTTCTTTCATCACCATTGAGAATCTCAATCAAATGGAGGTGGTAGCAGGTTTTCCTGAAGCAAATGCTACCTCCATTGCAGTCGGGCAGCCAGCTACAATTACCCTGCCAGCTGAACCTAATACTGAATTAGCAGGCAAAGTTGTATTCGTCTCCCCTACCTCTACAGTAGTGAGTAACGTAGTTACATACGATGTAACCATTGCCCTGAACAACGTGCCGTCAAGTGTCAAGGACGGAATGACTGCCGATGTAAGTGTGGTGGTAGCAAGTGCATCCAACACACTAGAGGTTCCAAGTGCAGCCATATCGACGACCGGTCCACTTAGTACCGTTACCGCACTCGAACACGGCAAACAAGTAACTGTACGAATAACTACTGGGATTGTCGGTACCTCTACTACACAGGTGCTAAGCGGCGTACATGAAGGAGAAACTCTGGTGGAACATGCCGCATCCTCTACTACAACATCTACTGCGTCCACACCTACAGCCAGAGTAGGTGCCGGCGGATTCGGGGGCGGAGGGTTTGGCGGAGGCGGATTCGGGGGCGGCGGATTCGGAGGCGGCGGATTCGGAGGAGGCGGCGGATGACCTCCACCCTCACCGAACCTAAGGCTGCCAAGGCAGCAAAGTCCTCAAAACCGGTAATAGTGCTACGCAATATCAGAAAGACCTACATGATGGGTCATGTAGCAGTAGAGGTGCTAAGAGGTATATCGATGACGATTGATCCTGGCGACTTTGCTGCCATTATGGGTGCCTCAGGATCAGGAAAGTCAACTACCATGCATATTATCGGCTGTCTCGATGTCCCGTCCAGAGGCTACTACTGGCTGGATGGAATTGATGTACGAAGCCTGACGGATGAAGATCTATCCAAAATACGTAATAGAAAGATAGGTTTTGTATTCCAGAGCTTTAACCTTATTCCCAGGCTGTCAGTACTTGCAAATGTCGAGTTGCCACTTACTTATCAAGGGGTTAAAAAGCAAGAGCGTCGAGAAAGGGCAGTCGCTGCACTGTCAGCAACTGGGATGAGCCACCGGCTCATCCACATGCCAACTGAGTTGTCGGGTGGAGAGCAACAACGTGTGGCCGTAGCAAGAGCCGTTGTTACAAACCCATCTATCCTCCTTGCAGATGAACCTACAGGAAACCTGCCCTCACATCAAAGTGCCGAGGTAATGAATATCTTCAGCCAACTCAATGCAGAAGGAAGAACAGTAATATTGGTAACTCACGAAGAAGATATAGCCGAACATGCCAAACGAATTATCCGCATCCAGGATGGTATGGTCGTGAGAGATACCAGGAGTCTGCCGGTAGATGCGCTTCCTCCCCGCTTGGATGCCTCTTCGAAAAAAACTGCTTCCCGCCCGATCTCTGCCAGGCTGGCTGATGGTTCAAGTCCACCCCATGGATTGCTGCTCAATACAGACACTCCATCTGAGTCAATATCGAGAGATTCAAAGTGAGCTGGGCAGATAATTTTATAATTGCGATACGAGGAATCACTGCCAATAAGGTACGTTCAGCACTGACCGTACTTGGACTTCTCATAGGGGTATCAGCAGTTATTATTCTTGTAGCTGTCGGAAACGGATCGTCCCTCTCTGTCGAACAACGGATAAACCAGCTTGGATCCAATACGCTTACCGTTCTCAACACCGGCCGTTTCGGAAGGGGGCCGGCTGTCAGTGGAACCCAGACCCAAGAAGCCACATTAACCATGACAGATGTCAAGGATATGGAGAACCCGAATGAAGCCCCTGATGTAAAGTCGGTTTCACCCGTAGTATCTACCTCTGAAACCGCAACCTACGGCAGCGCATCATATAGCACTTCCGTCATAGGATCGACCGCTTCCTATCTCAGTGCGGAAGATTACACGCTGTCCTCAGGAAACCCTATCACCAACCAGGAAGTTACCTCTCATTCACGCGTAGTAGATATCGGATCGGAGGTAGTAAGCAACCTATTTGACCCGGGACAAAATCCGATTGGCCAGACCATCCAGCTGGGATCTGTCAACTTCCAAGTAGTCGGAGTGCTTGCTTCCAAAGGCTCGAGCGGGCTTACAAATGAAGACAGTGTAGTCATAGCCCCATATACGGCCGTGCAAGACGAGTTAACCGGGTACTCGCAATCCTTTAGCGAACTGATAGTACAGGGAAAATCCTCTTCTACGCTTAACCTGGCAGAGAGCGAAGTAGAAAGCATCCTTGCAGCTACCAACAACACGACCATAGCAAACCTGCCATTCAATATAATCAACCAAGCTTCCCTGCTGTCTACCGCCAAATCTACTACATCCACCCTGACCGTACTGTTGGGTGCAGTAGCAGCTATATCCTTGCTGGTTGGCGGTATTGGGGTCATGAACATAATGCTGGTTACAGTAACCGAACGAACACGCGAAATTGGTATAAGAAAGGCTATAGGAGCATCCAAGGCGGCAATATTGGTACAATTCCTATTTGAAGCAGTATTGCTCTCTCTAATCGGCGGCGCACTGGGGGTAGGCATAGGAATGATCGGTACTGTCTTCCGTATTGATGGCGTACGTCCTGTTGTCGCTCCCTACTCTATTATCCTCGCATTCGGAGTTGCCGTTGTCATTGGAGTATTTTTTGGCTTGTATCCGGCTAACCGTGCAGCTTCACTCAGACCAATAGATGCACTGCGCTATGACTGATCCGCCGGTAGACCCAACAGGCATGACGATGGCAAATCATCTTACAGAAGAAAGGTTGCAAGGTAGTCAAAATGATCAATTCAATCAATGGTGACTTGGAGGTATTATGAGAGATAAGCATAGCTCAGAAATATCTGGATCCGTAGGCGATGCTGAGAAAACAGCGCAATTACCACTCATATCCGATAAACCACTCAAGGCAAACCAGGACAATCAGGGTGAATATATTGGCGATGACTTTGAGGATGATGAATGGCCTTCACGCACTGCATCAAGGGGAGTCCGGGTCCCCTTACCGGTGGTAATACTATTAGTTGTTTTAGTCGGCTTTGGAGGAATATGGGGTGGCGCCGCACTGCAACGTAATCAGAATACATCTGGCTCCAGTGGAATAGCATCAGCTTTTGCACGTTTTCGTTCCGGCGCATCCGGTGCAACTTCCAGCAGTAAAAGTAGCGGGTTCTCCGGCTTCGGCGGTTTTGCGGGAGGTGCCCAAGCCGGATCAGCAGCCAGTGGAACGGTTACAGTTATAGACGGCAATACCCTATACATAACCGATGCCAGCGGAGGAATCGTGAAGGTCATTATGAGTAACTCGACAAAAGTGACTCGTGATGCGCCTACCACTCCAAGTGCATTGCAACCTGGGGATACGGTAACTATTCAGGGAAGCAAAACATCAAATGGGACAGTCAATGCCACATCTATTTCAGCCACCGCAAGTAATTAGCAATTTACATGATATCAACGTATTCACGCGGATGCACCGAAGAAAGTGCATACGATCAGTACGGCCGACGTCAATACCATGCTTCTCCAGAATGCAAGGTCAAACACAATGGTTGGCGGGTAACCAATTTTTATCTCTCTACGATACTGTATGGCAATAACAATAGTACCCAACAGCTCCGCCCATCCCCCCAGAGCATAAAAAGCATCAGATCTATACCCTAAGTCGGACATGAGGCCACCAATCACCCAAAATCCCGTCAATGCCCAAAAACCCATGAGGACAAGTAACTTAACCGGCCTTAACCCATAAGATTCCCTATAGTGAACAAACATAGTTCAATCCTATCACTCTACATTGACCCTATATTCTTATGTAAAACATTTCCTAAATACGCACAGGTAGCTGCCGGGATGATAATCAGCAAAGCTAAAACTGGAAAGTTGATTGCGGCATGAGCAACCAGAGGTGCCTGACAACCAGTGGCGGTACTATTGGCACTTATACTGCAAGTGAATGAAACTTTCTGAAAGACGAACAAAACAGCTCCCAACAAACCACCAGGCAGCAGAAGAGTACCCAATAGCTTCTGGCCAACAGTAAAGTTGGAAGATCGCTAAAACATTACAAGGCCGACAATCCGTCCAATAAAAACGATGAGGCCGCCAAGCAATAGAAGCCACAACGCAACACTGTCGTGTTGCTTTTGTGCTTTTATATACCGTTCACGATAATTGATAATATCGTTGTCCATGAGTGTCATTTGATCACTAAACTGATCCAGGCAACCTGCCTTCGGTAACGTAATGACGAGAACCGTCGGCAGTATCCACCCAGACACGCATCAGTCTATTGGTAGTCGGATCCCTGAACACCTCGTCCGTTGCCACCCATCCCTGCATAGGAACATCGCTTTCGCCATGGCGACGTAGAAAAATACTGTATATAACTGCGCCCACCACCGCCAGTATAACAATGGCAAAAATCAATACAAGAATCACCGCCTATTCGCTACCACCACTGCAGTGCCATAAGCAACTATCTCAGTAAACGCCTGACCAATGTCGGAGGAATCAAAGCGCATAGATATTATCGCATTGGCGCCCATCTGACGTGCATTGTCAATCATGCGATCTATCGTCTGCCGCCTAGAGTCCTCGACAAGCCGCGTGTACTGCTTAATTTCACCTCCTGCTATCGATTTAAATCCCGCAACTATTGACTTGCCGGCACCCAGACTGCGAACGACCAACCCGTAGCATATACCAAGGTTCTGAACAACCACTGCTCCAGGCAGTTCCAGCGCTGTTGTGATAGGGAACGACGACACTGGTTGCATCATCTGTTGCTGGTAAAAGTTGTCCCCTCCCTGGGGATCACTGCTCATGCTTGCCATTTTGTCTCCTTATAATGTAAATACAGCGCACCGCTGTATAGAAACTATCTTCCTTCACTGTATCTCAAATATCACCATGTCGCACGAATATGATCGAAGCATTTCTCGTACAATTGCACACAACCATACGGCTGCCATTCACCAAAATTCGTATCAGGGTACTGCAGTATCTACCGGCTCATTTATCCGATTCTTTGGATCTGTGCAACTGGTAAGCGTGATCAAACTCTGCACCTATCAGGATCACTATGAAGGTCATGTAAAGCCATAGCAGGAGCACGGCTACATCAGTTAGCGATCCATAGGTAGCCGACGTGCCATGGGATTGAGTAAGATATATCGAGTAACCCAGCGATACAATCACCCAACCAAACGTTGCGATCGCACCTCCAAGCGAAATCACCCGCCAATCACGCCAAGGTCTCCCCTGTGCTGCGCCATAGTATATAGAAATTAACAAGGCAATGGCAAACAGTGCCCCAACTACTCGGATAATCCAGGATCCGACATAAATAATACCGTGCAGAGATGCAGGTAAATTACCAACCACCAGCCTCTCGATCGAAGCACCAAAGACCAGTATGGCTACAGAAAATCCCCCTAAAACAACAGTCACTCCCAGTAGCGGTATAGCTTTTACCCGGCGCATGACCAAGCCGTGATCCTTGGGAATATTGAATGCTAAATCCAGAGCCTGCTGTAGCGCAGAGATAGCTTCAATCGATGACCAGCATGCAACCGCTAACCCAAATATGACAGCAACAAAATCAGCACGCTTGGATCCGCTGCTCTTCAAAGAGTCAACTAATATCTTTGCTACCGGACGAGGAAGTAATACATTTAGATCATGGACAACTGATGCAAATGCACTTGGCGAAAGCCCAACCAGAGCAGCCAGTCCTACCGCTGCAATCATAGCTGGGAAAATTGCCAGGAATCCATGGAATGCAAGACCGGCTGCCGCTAAAGTAAGGCGGTTTTTCCCTGTCGACTTGACAACCTGATCGATAATATCAAATGTTTCGGTATTCTTAATTGGTATATTGCGTTTAATAACCGTTGCCTCCAAGAGTTCTCGGCTTCTTAACTATTTATAGAAAGACATAACGATATATGATGTTTTGATAATTCAAGCAAATACTTCTACCCGTGATTGAAGCATCCAAAGTATTTGTGAATGACGGGATTGTCGTCATGACTTTGAGCATAGCAGATGGAATTCACCGTTCCCATGGATTTATTAGCCGCAAGCCTAGATCTTTAAAATGGCGAATGTTTCCGGTAGCCAGAGTCGCTCTTCTTGCTAATGCTATTCCTGCAATTTGGGCATCGCGAATTTCAATGCTTTTGTATCAAGTATTATCACTTTTATTTCAGGTCTGCCGGACAAACTTTGTTGCCACGAAGTTCTGGAATGTCTGCCCTAAGCCCCAATTTTGAATCGAGTTGAAATTGCTGTTCCAAGAGAATTACTGGTCGGTTTATCTTGTAACAACGCTCGACGAAGTATCTCTCTGGCTTCCTCTTCAGCAGATACACCGTGTTCTTTTACCCTTTTCTGAAGGACGACTTTCAAGTCTTCATTGAGCTGTCGTATTAATATTTGTGCCATACAAATATGATAGCACGTTATCACTTATTCGCTTCAGATCCAATGTGATCATCCCCATGCCGGTAATGTATGTTGTTGTAACAGCTTGACCCAGTGTCCAACAGATAGGCCACTTGTATGCTATGAGTACCACCCAACCACATCCACTACTACATCACAAGAAGAAGAGCAGTAGATCTCCATCTGACCCTTGGGACTAAGAGCAGCTGTAACCATATTTGGCATTATCTGACCCTTACC
>JAJZWU010000047.1 GCA_021846515.1 Actinomycetes bacterium | reverse complement strand
TCGAAACGACATAGCCAATGACCTGCCATTTGTCACCGTCAGCGTTCGTCTTTACAGGTCTAAACGGGGTCGTTTAGCCATGGTAAGGCTGGTGTCGTGGGTTCGATTCCCACAGGGGGCTCCATCATAAAGGTAGGATGTACTGACATTATTAAAATGACTCAAACTAACCGTATAGTAGAAGAACTTCGCAGAGCACTCCCCGATGGCAAGGTATTATCTGATAGTGAGATAAGTGAGGATTACTCCCATGATGAAGCATATGCCACCGTTCCCCAGATGCCGGCTGCCGTTGTACTCCCCAATGCTACCGATGATGTTGTTGCTGTAGTCGATACTGCAGCAAGGATTGGAGTCAGCGTTACTCCGAGGGGGTCAGGAACCGGCCTTGCTGGTGGATGTATACCGGCGCCCGGGGGGGTTGTTGTCTCGTTTCAAAATATGCGTTCTATTCTGGAGATAGATACAGCCAATAATGTAGCGGTCGTGGAGCCCGGAGTCACTCTGAGGGAGCTGGACGAGGAAGCTGCGAAATACGGTCTTGCTTACCCAATTGTCATTGGGGAGAAGAGCGCATCAATAGGTGGGATGGTTGCAACCAATGCGGGTGGAATGCAGGCAGTCAAATACGGGGTAACCAGAAACCATGTGCTGGGGCTTGAAGTTGTTCTAAGTTCCGGTAAGGTTATTCACACCGGAGGTAAGTTATTCAAACTGTCATCAGGTTACGATCTTACTCAATTATTTGTCGGTTCGGAGGGTACCTTGGGAGTGGTAACCGAAATTACCGTAAGGCTGGTTCCACGCATGGAATATCGTACTACCTTGTTGGTGCCATTTACCGATCTGGTGGATGCCACGGCTGCTGTGCCCAAGATTACATCTTCGGGCATAGGGCCGCTGATACTCGAATACATAGACGCACTCACTATGGATGCTATTACCAGAGATGTGGGCCTGGAACTGGGCATAGACGAATCTATCAAGTCAAAGTGCAGTGCCTACCTCGTTGTAGTGCTTGAAGACAGGGTAGAGTCATCTGCCGAGAAGGGCATGGAAGATGTGACTGCAATAGTTACCGCAAATGGAGCCGAGGAAGTCTACGTGCTACCTTCCCCTGTCGCGATGAGATTACTTGAAGCCAGAGATAGAGCCCACTGGATGGCAAAGGCAAATGGAGCCAACGATATAGTAGATGTAGTGGTGCCCAGGGCGGCAATGGCAGATTTCATGCAGTCGGTATCTGAAATATCACAGAAGATGAACTCATTGGTAGTCGGATGCGGTCATGCCGGTGATGGTAATGTACACCTGTCTGTTTTTCAGCCCGATCCAGATGTTCGCCATTCGGTAGTACTATCTATTCTGAGATCGGGTGTTCAATTTGGTGGAGGTGTCTCTGCCGAGCACGGTATCGGTAAGGCTAAGCGCAGTGATTTTATCGAGTTGGAAGATGCAGCGAAGCTGGATGTAATGCGTAAGATCAAGTCTGCATTAGACCCTGCAGGACTATTCAGTCCGGGTAATGTCCTTTAATCTTTGCCATTGAAGGCGCCATTACCCCAATCCCGCCCATAAATAATCATAGGTTCCTGCCAGCCGGATGACGCCACGGATGGCAATATTCTGGAGTCTCCTATGTGTAGCTAATATCCTGTAGGATAGATAGTCAATATGATAAATATGAACGGTGCTCAATTTTTTATGTCTACACTGGCATCCAATGGTGTTTCTGTCTGTTTTGCCAACCCAGGCACCTCCGAGCTGCATCTCGTTGAAGCCATAGATTCTACAGATGGCATGAGAGGGGTACTTACTCTTTTCGAGGGGGTTGCTACGGGGGCCGCAGATGGGTATGGACGCATGACTGATCGCCCGGCTGCTGTCCTGCTTCATCTGGGTCCTGGGCTTGCCAATGGGCTTGCCAACCTGCACAATGCCCGACGTGCAGGCAGCCCGGTAATTTGTATTGTAGGGGAGCAGGCACTCTATCATCGGAAGTATGATCCTCCTCTGAATGTGCTGTCTGGCATAGACTCTTTGGCCTCAAGTGTATCTGCAGTCGTCTTAATGCCTGTATCTGCGAGCGAAAGAGGACTGGAGGGGGTAGCAACCAAGGCTATTGCTTCGATTGTGGCTGGCGCCTCTGGTGATATGGGCGGGGAAGGCGGGTTATATACAGGGTTTTATACTGATGTCACCGGTAGTTCCGGTTCCGGTTATGAAGTTTCCGATTCCAGAGATAGGGCAACTCGAAGAGCGGGGAGGGTCGCAACTATTTTAATGCCAGCAGATATATCCTGGACTGATGTTTCATCGGTGGATGACCTATCTGCGAAAGTGCAAAATGCCAGTATCCAAGGTGTAGCCGCTCAGGCTTCAGGTGCTCAAGTGGCCGATATGGAGGATAAGGGCACCAAAGGTGCAAGCGCTCAAGCCACCGGTATCCCAGCCACCAGCGTATCAACAGCCATAACCCAAGAGACAGATAACGGCACCGTAGAGAAGGTAGCCGGGTTGCTTGATGCTGGCGGCAAGACCTGTTTTCTGCTGGGCGGTCGAGCGCTTCGTGAACGCCCAATCAGGATAGTAGCGGATATAGCCTCCCTGACCGGTGCTCGCGTATTTGCGGAGGCGCTGCCTGCACGCATACAGAGGGGTGGCTCCATACCGGTTGTCGACAGGTTGGGCTACTTGCCCGAAATTGCAATAGATCAACTCTCAGGTATAGACAACTTGATCCTGGTAGATTCTCCCGCTCCTGTATCTTTCTTTGCTTACAAAGGCGTGCCATCGTTGCTTGCTCCAAGCAGTTGTCAGGTGATTGATCTTGCTTCAGGATTTGATGACATAGAAGGAACACTAGGGCATCTTGGTGAGGCCGTCTCTAAATTATATGGTGACACCAGGACATCAGGTCTGGCTTCTGCGGCCGGTGGTAGTGAGGTGGGCGAGTCGTCTGATGGGAGCGATAAGAGCGCAGCGGGAGTTGCCGAGGGTATTTCAGATGACTCCCCACTGCCCTCCGGCAAGCTTGATGGTGACAGTCTTGGGAAGATATTCGCTGCGCTGTTGCCCGAGAACTCGATAGTGGTAGACGAAGGCGTAAGTGAAGGTCTGTGGGCATATATACATTCGATCGATTCCCCGGTACACGATTGGCTTTGCCTGTCAGGTGGCGCCATAGGCCAGGGAATGCCGCTATCTATCGGAGCCGCAACAGCGTGTCCCGATCGTAAGGTGATAAACCTTGAAGCTGACGGCAGCGCTATGTATACGATCCAATCGTTGTGGACTCAGGCCAGGGAATCACTCGATATTGTTACGATCATTCTGGCTAACCGGTCATATCGTCTTTTACAGATAGAGATGGATAGGCTGAATATAGATCGTTCGGGGCCGTCTTCGAATGGCTTAACAGGCATCGCTTCTCCAGAGATAGATTACGCGAGTATTGCTCGATCTATGGGAGTGAGTGCGGTAAGGGTAGACGATGCAGATGCTTTTGCCTCTGCCTTTTCCGATGCCCTTTCGGCTCATGGGCCACATCTTATTGAGGCTGTCTTGTCGTGAGTACCATGAAGAGGGCAAGTACGGCAACAGGTAGGTCTCTCGAAGAGATGATGGATGCAGCAATGGGTGGCGATCGTTTGGCTCTGGCAAGGATGCTAACCATGGTAGAGCGAGGGGGCAAGAGTTCGGCAAAAGTAGCTCAGGTGTCGTACAGATCAAAGCAACGAGGACAGACGGTAGGTATTACTGGTGCGCCCGGCGCCGGCAAGTCTACCTTAGTGGAGAAGTTGATCTCTTCCGCAAGGGAGGGTGGTAAGAGCCAGGTGGCGGTCATTGCCGTAGACCCCACTTCTCCGTTTAGTGGCGGTGCAATATTGGGTGACAGGATACGCATGCAGAGTCATTCCGGTGATAATGGGGTATTTATACGTTCCATGGCCAGCAGGGGGCATCTGGGAGGGCTTTCGATGGCCGTTCCGGAGGCTATGAGGCTACTCGAGGCTGTAGGCATGGATCCTGTAGTAGTGGAGACGGTCGGGGTAGGGCAGGTCGAAATAGAGGTTGCCTCTGCAACTGATACGACTGTAGTAGTTCTAAATCCCGGTTGGGGGGATGCCATACAGGCGAACAAGGCCGGCATACTGGAGATAGCTGATATCTTTGTCATCAACAAGGCTGACCGTCCGGGAGCCAAGGAGGCAGTTCGTGACCTGCAGCAGATGCTGGATATGGCATTTTCTTTGGGGATTCATCCCAGGATGGTAGAGCAGCCTGATGGCATGTCGCAGGAGCTTTGGCATCCTCCGGTGTTGGAGACAGTGGCATCTACCGGTGAGGGGGTAGCGGAGCTGTGGTCTGCAATAGAGAGTCATGGAGTGTACCTAGAGGAGAGTGGGGAAGGCGAGTCAAGGCGCAGGAAGCGGGCCGAGCGCAGTATTGCCCTGGTTCTTGAGGCGGAAATGGCAAGTCAGCTGGATAAGATACGCTCCGGCCAGATGTACGCATCATTGGTAGACGCTACCGAGTCTGGTCGTAGTGACCCGTATGAAGCTGCCGAGAAGCTTATTCGTGAGGTTGGTTACGACAGGTGATCTATCCGTAATGATCTGTGTGAGTGGTCTGCGTGGATAGTGTGCAGAGCCTATTTGATCAGCAGGCGGGGAGCATTCTGGCTACCCAGGCGCCACTAGCCGATCAGTTGAGACCGAGGACATTGGATGAGATGGTCGACCAGCAACATCTCGTCGGAGTTGGTGCACCACTCAGGAGGTTGATCGAATCGGATCGGCCGGCTTCCATGCTACTTTGGGGTCCTCCGGGTACCGGGAAGACTACTGTTGTTTCAATACTCGCGTCGATCACCAAGCGTGCATGTATCAGCTTATCGGCTACATCCTCGGGAGTACGAGACGTGCGCCAGGCCATAGATACCGCCCGGGAAAGGCTTGGCTATGAATCACGTGGAACAATACTATTTATAGATGAGATTCATAGATTCTCAAGTACCCAGCAGGATTCACTGCTTGATGCCGTAGAGAAAGGAGTCGTATCTCTGGTTGCTGCGACGACGGAAAATCCGTATTTCAGCGTCGTACCCCCCTTGTTGTCGCGTATGACCCTATTTAGGTTCAATCCATTGAGTCAGAATGCTCTTACTGCTCTTGTGCGTAAGGCACTGGAACGTCTCCAGGCTGATTGTGATGAAGATGCCATTGATCTTTTGCTGGCAGTTGCCAATGGGGATGCCAGGGCGGCTTTGGGTGTACTGGAAGTAGCTGCCTCCCTCTACGAACCCCGTAAGGTGTCTGGCAAGGTGTCCGATGCAGCACCTGCCAAAGTGCCCGGTGAGATGCCTGCCGGAGCACCGAGTAAATCACCTAATGCAGTGCCTGTCAAAGTTCATATAGATGCCACTTTGATACATGAAGCTGCCGGGGCTCGTTACGCTCATGGTGGACGTGACTCGCATTACGATGAGGCCAGTGCCTTTATCAAGTCGATAAGAGGATCTGATGTAGATGCCGGGTTATTCTGGTTGGCCAGGATGCTGGACAGGGGAGAAGACCCCAGGTTTATTGCGCGTAGGTTGGTAATACTGGCAAGTGAAGACGTGGGTCTTGCCGACCCTTATGCTTTGAGTATTGCCGTAGCTGCAGCACATGCTGTAGAGCTGGTCGGCTTGCCGGAGGCTCAACTCAATCTGGCGGAAGCGGTGATTTATCTTGCCAAAGCGCCAAAGTCCAATAGTGCGACGACTGCTCTGGCAAAAGCCAGTCAAGATGTCAAGTCATTGGCTACTAGCGGCCCTCAAGGTGAAGTTCCTGCTCATTTAAGGGGTACCGGCTACAAGGGAGCTTCCAAGCTGGGACACGGTGAGGGGTATCTCTATCCCCACAATTTTGAGGGTGGTGTCGTCAAACAGCAATATCGTCCGTCAGATGCAGAGGGGCATATCTATTACGAACCAAGCGGGCATGGTGAAGATATTTAAATATCCTCTCGGTCCCACAAGGACTCCCAGACACTGGTTGAATTACCGCTCTGTCGTGGCGGCCGGTTTTTTCGGAGGTATGATGACTTTTGTATGGGCAGACTTGCCGGTAATGTGCAGCACATCTGCATAGAGAGCCGGATTGCCTGTAGGGGAGCTATCTGTGGAGAGGTCGTCTGCCTCTGTGCTGCAGGGTGTGTCGTCGGGAATAATTTTTAGAGTAGAGGCAAATGGATCCAGTATACGGAGCTTGTGATCGAATATCTTTTGTGTGGAGTTTATCTCTTCAATCAACTCCCATTCCTTGTCACTATAGGTCGCAAGGTCATCGGATACCACCCTTAGACCACCAGTAGCTGCGATTACCTGTGCACCAATACGTCTTTCTCTCGGGGTCAGTCTGGTACGAGTGTTCCTTATTAAGATGCAATCCGGGTCGTTTATCCAGAGCCTCCTGTGCAGAGGGGCCCGCAGAAGGGACATACGCATGGATGACCTCAGAGATGGGACGGTATCGGGGTATCCAGGCAGTCTCAATGAATGTGTAGACCACAGTGCAGCAGTGTCGGGGGATACCCTCATTGCATCGACAATACCGACGGCTTGAGCAAGCGGGGATCCGCAACCCAGTAGATAGGCATCATCACCTATACCGTCGCGTACCGCTTGAATGCCCATGGTTAGTGCTTCTGCACGGGTGTAGCGATCTTGGCCGAATCGTGTGGCAGGCATCGCAGCGGCATATAGAAAATCTATCTTGTGGTAAGTCCAGCCCCGCTCTTTCAGGGTGGAGAAGGTATTCCTTAGGTGATCAAGCACGGCGGGGTTGGTGGTATCCAGAGCGAGCCCCCACCCTCCCCAGCCAATCGGGTTCCAGTTGGCCTTCAACGGGTTACCTCGACGGTCGCGGCATGTCCATTCAGGGTGCTCTCTCAGTACGGCAGACTTTGCAGAGGCCAGAAATGGGGCAGTCCATATTCCAGGTTCCATCCCGTTATTTCGTATGGTATCTGCCAGCATCTCCATCTTAGGTGCGGAAAACTTATCGTTGTATGTAGTCCAGTCGCCGAGCGCAGACTGGAAGCAATCGTCTATCTGTATAACATTGAAACCATGACGGGCAGCTATCAATGTGTTTGCGATAATATCTTCAGGCGATACCCTGAGATAGTAATGATACCATGTACACCAGCCGAGTGGACTGGGGGCTTTGTTGCGCGCACTTGACTCCGATGCTGCCATATCCAAATAGCTGGAGTAGAGTTCTCCGGGGTCTCCTGAAGCTACATATATAGGGTCGATTATCCGTTCTTCGCCAGGGTCTAATACGATGCCGTCCAGATAGCAGGTTGCCTGCAAGGATACCCTGTCGGATTGGCTGGAATTGTTCGGTGTGGCCTGGACACGATTGTAACTACGGCTTAGTTCACTCTCGGGTATGGCAGCGATTGAAATAAGGTTATGCTTACCCGACAACGCACCTATGATGCCTGCTTCATTGCCCGTTTTACCAAAGCCGTCGGCAGTCAGCAGAAATTGATCTCCTGCTACGTAATTCCCCGCTATCTTCGGATCGGCATTCAGCATCGCTCTTACCCATCCAGGCGAGAGCCTCTGGCTTCTCCTGGGTCGATCAGCTTGTCTTTGTCCTACCAACGACCAACTCTGCCAGCCATGCTCCATAACCAGTCGCGGGTGTATGTCGAACAAGACCCGAACATCTGATGCCCTAACAGCTCCGTTTGACCTGGCAGCAGGATTGCGTACAGCTATGTCTATGCGCAATCCGTTGGCCATTGGGGTGATCTCAGTGCTGGCTTCCAGGGCATCGGGAGAAACTATAGTGCGGATTACAGGGTTTTCCATACTGACATCTTAGACAGTTTGATTGTATCTTGCCAGCTGTAGGCTGGTTACTCAAGTCGGGCAGCTGACTGTACAGCCAAGATGGTGTCTCAGAGCTCCAAAAATCCTACTTCCCACCCCCATATATTGTGCTCACATTACCAATGGCCAATAATATATAGTGATCAGACTATATCGTGATATGGTTATGAGATACCCTCTCAGGATTGGGCGCCAAACCACTATGTGCTTATTGACATAACTGTCAGTAGCTGCTAGTGTTTGCTAAAGTAGATTTCACTCAGTTTGCAGATATACTGCCGTTAAGAAACTGATGCGAGTATTTTAGTGAAATAGATTGGAGATGTTCGATGAAAGAATATAACGAGTTGTTTATAGGTGGACAGTGGGAGAAGCCCTCGGGGCGAGGCATTATCAAGGTAGTTAGCCCGTCGACAGAAGAGGTCATAGGCTCTGTGCCGGAGGGTACTACCGAAGATATAGACAAAGCTGTACTTGCGGCCAGGAACGCATTTGACAACGGTCGGTGGCCGCGCATGGAACCTGCTGAGAGGGCAGAGATATTGAAGAAAGTGGCGCTCGGTATCCAGTCGGATGCTCAGGGTTTTGCCAACGAGATAGCCAACGAAGTAGGTAGTCCGGTTTCTTGGGGTATGGCTGCACAGGTGCTTGCTCCAGTTTTTATATTTAACTACTATGCTGGTCTTGCCAGTACCTACAGTTTTGAGGAGCTTAGGCAGGGTGTACTTGGTCAGGCTGTTGTAATGAAGGATCCGGTAGGAGTGGTTGGCGCCATTGCACCATGGAACGTTCCGTTGTTTATTGCTGCCGCTAAGATAGCGCCAGCTCTTTTGGCGGGCTGTACAGTGGTATACAAGCCAGCACCCGAGACTCCGCTATGCAATAATCGTTTGGCTGAGCTGTTCGAATCAGCCGGCTTACCTGAGGGAGTACTATCTATGATTCCAGCCGGTAGGGAGGTGGGAGAGCACCTCGTTACGCATCCCGGGGTAGACAAGATCTCATTTACCGGTTCTACTGTTGCAGGGAAGAAGATTGGCGCCCTATGTGCTGAGAGGATGAAGAGGTTCAGTTTGGAGCTGGGAGGTAAGTCTGCGGCTATAGTACTGGACGATGTAAATATAGACGAAGTGCTCCAGGCTTTAGTGTTGGCGGGCACTATGAACAACGGGCAGGCGTGCGTAGCTCAGACTCGCATACTTGTTCCAGATAGCCGTTATAAAGAGATTACGGATGCTCTGGTAGAGAGAGTATCTTCTATGACGGTTGGCGATCCGGCTGACTCCGCTACAGAGGTAGGGCCACTGATTGCGGAGAGACAGAGGGATAGAGTGGAAAGTTATATATCTATAGGCAAGGAGGAAGGAGCCAAGGTAGCTACCGGTGGTGGGCGGCCAGAGAAGCTTGAACATGGGTGGTATGTGGAGCCGACCGTTTTTGTCGATACAGACAATTCTATGAGAGTTGCAAGAGAAGAAATTTTTGGTCCGGTATTAGCGGTAATGCCATACGTAGATGTAGACGAAGCTATCGAGATAGCCAATGATTCACCTTACGGTCTGGCTGGAACGGTTTGGTCTTCAGATCCCCAGCGTGCATTGGATGTGGCAAAGAAGGTTAGAACGGGCAGTACCACTATAAACAATTTCCTGCTGGACTTTGCTGTTCCCTTTGGAGGGTACAGGGAATCGGGCATGGGTAGAGAATTCGGCCCGGAAGGACTTGAGCTGTTCCTAGAGACCAAAGCGATAAACCTCCCTCATGGGTTCACGCCTTCAATAGCCTGAAACGGACACTACGCCAGGAGCGTGTCTTGGAACTCCAAAGTCGTGCTTCACCACGCCTGTCCACGGACGTTTGCACCCTATACACCCACATGTTGTGGTCACATCCCCAGTCACCCACAATGTATTGTAGTCAGATTATATCGTGACATGGTTCTGAGACGCGCTCTTGGGTTTGCCAAGCTACACGTCTAAATTATAGCGATTAGG
The DNA here is from genome assembly GCA_021846515.1 of Actinomycetes bacterium. Classification (GTDB taxonomy): domain Bacteria; phylum Actinomycetota; class Acidimicrobiia; order Acidimicrobiales; family JAMCPL01; genus JAMCPL01. Next base: position 2,404 of record JAJZWU010000047.1, on the reverse strand, counting down.
CTGACCGGCTTACCCTGCGGCAGATATCGGTTTGTCATGGAGCAGGCCATCATGCGATTTTGTCGGTCAGTCCTTTGCGTTCGTTCGACAAGAGATTATGTAGGGTATCACGCTCCTTGACCGGTTGGTTCGGTGCGGTCTGGTACGGTTGATAGAGTGCAGCTAACTAATACAACCGTTCCTGACAGAGGTGATGGCGCAGCTGGTGCTCGTAGGCATTTCGGGTATCTGCCCCCATTGGATGGTATAAGAGCGTTGGCCGTTTTGGGCGTTATCGGCTATCACATGGGTATACCATTTTTACAGGGTGGGTTCTTGGGTGTGGATGCGTTTTTTGTACTATCCGGGTTTCTCATAACTTCGCTTTTGCTCGAAGAGAGAATCCATGACGGGAAGATAGGTCTGCGTGTTTTTTGGGCACGGCGAGCCAGAAGGTTATTGCCTGCGCTCATGCTTATGATAATTGGTGTCCTTATCTACGCCAGGTTCGTAGCTGCCCCAGGAGCCTATCCCGAATTGCGTCTTGACGCACTTTCTACGCTGTTCTATGTAGCCAACTGGCACTTCATATTGGTTAACCAGAATTATTTCGTACTTACCGGGCTGCCTACTCCTTTATTGCATACATGGTCATTGGCAATTGAAGAGCAATTTTATCTGCTATGGCCCTTTATCGTTCTGGCGGTCATGCGTACAGCACGAACCCCAAAGAGGCTTATGGTTTTCTCTGCGGTAATGGCAGTCGCATCAGCTGTGGAGATGGCTCTTTTGTACCGTTCTCCCGTAGATACTACCCGAGTATATTTTGGGACAGATACTCATTCATCCGGATTGCTGCTGGGTGCTTCATTGGCATCAGGCATAGTGTGGTGGAGGGGGAGAGAGCATTCGAGGCGACTGCAGCTTAGCAGCCGTGCTATGTACCTGTGGCTGGGAGCCGGCATCGTAGGTTTTTTTGCATCTGCGATCATGTGGTGGAAGATGTTTGGCACAGAGTCATTTCCTTACAGGGGTGGTATATTTCTTGCCAGCTTGGCAGTATTCCTGGTCATTGGAAGCGTCGTATTGGTCCCAAATGGCCTGCTCTACCGGCTGCTTTCGCTGCGGCCCTTACGTTACATAGGAAAAATATCTTATGGTATGTATCTATGGCATTGGCCGCTAATCATTATGCTAAATCATTCCAGGACAGGGCTGCTTGGGTGGAACCTGGTGGTGGTAAGGCTGGTTGCAACTATTCTGATAGCAACGATCTCCTTTTATGCCATCGAACGACCTATTCGTCAAGGTACTTTATTCCGTAGTTTGAGGGCTTGGGTACTTACCCCGCTGGCGATGGTGGCAGTGATGATTGCGATCATAGTTGCCACGATTACTCCTGCCGTTGCAGTAACGATCAAGCCACCTCCGAAGGCTCCCTCAATAAATAGTTCCATCGTTTCTTCTCTTCTTACCCCTGGCATATCATGTGTCAATCAGGAGAGATTGGGGATTGCATCTACAAATACCTCTGCAACGAGCCATGTAGCCCAAATTACTCATGCTACCTCTGGTACTACTACAAGCCTCTCCACCGTTCACTGCATAATTGGTAAAGATATTCAACAAGCTGTAAATGGTATTTCATCAGGGGGCTCCCCAGCAGTTAAGTATCGTCGTTACGACGCATCACTGGAATCGCTGGCATCTTCCTCACGCCCCGTAAGGGTACTGGTAGTGGGTGATTCGGTCGCGCTTACGCTTGCATATGGATTGGACGTGGCTGCCAAGGCTGGACTAAATTACGATATATCCATCTCCGATAAGGGAATATTGGGTTGTGGAATAGCTATGGGTAGGTATGTGCAGATCCAGGGCAAGACGGAGGAGGTTGGCTGGCCGTGCAATCCAGATGCGCCATCCGGGAATCCCCAATGGCCGGCTTTGTGGGCAAAGTGGATATCGCAGTTCAAGCCTGACGTGGTTGTACTGCTGGCGGGACGCTGGGAAGTAGCCAACCGCACTTATCATGGGAAGTGGACAAATATAACCAATCCTACATATGCTGCCTACATAAAGGACAGTATTGAAAAAGCAGTTCAAGTGGGAACTACTCAGGGGGCAGACATGATCTTGGAGACTGCTCCCTGTTACGACTCCGGGGAGCAACCGAACGGTCTTCCCTGGCCAGAAGATTCACCTGCGCGGCTTTCTATCTATAATGAATTACTTAAGCAGGTTGCAACCTCGGTAGATGCTCGGCATCCGGGAGAGGTGTATGTCCAACATTTGCACACATTGGTATGTCCCGGTGGCCGGTTCCAGGCATCATTTGGCGGCGTACAGGTACGCTCGCCTGATGGTGTGCATTTTACCACCCCACAGGGTGGAGAGTATCTGGCCACAAAAGTGTTGCCGACATGGA
>JAJZWU010000014.1 GCA_021846515.1 Actinomycetes bacterium | reverse complement strand
TACATGTACATACATAGGTTAGACAATACCATGAGGTACCCCAAAAGGGTACCTCAGTTAAGACATGCTAATACCTCTGAACTGGTAATATGTAAATTATTTCTTAAGAAAAACTAGAGATTTTGCAAAAAGTCCCGAAGATGGGAATAAGTCCCCGTGAGACGGAATGCACAGAGGAAATTAACCTGTACTACTGATGTTGCTATCAGCTAATAAGGGTTGGCCTGTGGCGCCTGGTTGAAGCATAAGAACCATGTGTTGGCAGTATGATTGATTAGAGTGAACGATAACAATGACACCAATATGGGTACGGTATCTTTGTCGCCAAAATCGACAGCATCAAAAGTAGACAAGATCATCGTTGCCTCCCCACGTGGATTCTGCGCAGGAGTAGAAAAGGCCATAAAGGCACTGGCATGGATGGTCAAGTCGTTTGACCCCCCTATCTACTGTTATCATGAGATCGTCCACAATAGGCAGGTAGTAGAACGCTTCGAGTCACTTGGTGTGGTGTTTGTAGAAGATATAGCTCAGGTACCTTACGATGCCCCTCTCGTGCTCTCTGCTCATGGTGCTGCTCCAGAAATAGTCCGGCATGCCCGAGAAAAAAATAGATTCGTAGTAGATGCCGTATGTCCACTTGTTACAAAAGTCCACCATGAAGTAAAAGTGAGATCATCCAAGGGATATCATATTATCTATGTCGGCCATGTAGGTCACGAAGAGGCAGTTGGCACCATGGCGGTGGCACCCGATGCCGTACATCTTGTCACCACTACTGTAGATGTAGATGAGGTGGCGAAAGAGATAGGTACTGACACCCCGGTTGCCCTTCTGGCGCAGACTACATTGAGTCAAGATGACTGGAAGGGCATAATGGACTACGTAGTAGATCAATTCAGCAATGTTTGGCTGCCTGATCGATCTGACCTCTGCTTTGCTACCACCAATAGACAGTCCGCGCTAAAACAGTTGGTAGGTATATGCGACTCTGTAATCGTTATAGGCTCTGCCAATTCTTCCAATACTCAGGCTCTCGTCAAGGTCGCGCAAGCCCAGGCAACTATCAAGAATGCGAGACATTCTGCTGAGGAACGCCGGGTGTTTAGAATCAACCATGCAGGTGAATTGCCAGAATATCTCGAAGGCACAATCGGTATCACTGCTGGAGCTTCTGCCCCCGAATACCTAGTTCAAGAGGTAATCTCCACCTTGGCTCCTGTCAATGGAGTGGAACAGCTGGTCGTCAACGAGGAGGATGAGTACTTCCCTCCCCCGCCGGAATTGAGGAACCTACTTAAAGATGGGTTGAACGACAGAATGATTAGTGCTGCACAGATGCTTGAAGAGATATCCCAGGTAGGCTAACGTTGTTACAATGAAACATGTCAACGACCCAGAAGTAACCAGTAAGCCTTCGACTCCGGCAGAGTTGGTACAGAACATGGCTCTGGCTGATTTTAATGAACGTTACCCAGAACCATCATTCAGCCCGGTTGTCGCCCTTATAGCTGCTTACGAGGAAGAAGGTAGCATAGGAAAGGTCATTAACGATATTCCGCAGACATCATGTGGATTCCCGGTCACTACTTTGGTCGTAGTAGATGGTGGAGATGATGCTACAGAAGACATAGTAAAGAAGCATCCAAGATATGGGAGGGATTTATACTGCTGTGTATTTCCAGTCAATCTTGGCCATGGTGTTGCGCTCAAGGTCGGTTACCATCTGGTCAACCAATACGGTGCGAAATATGTTGTGACTCTCGATGCAGATGGTCAAAATGATCCGAAAGAGATGGATACGCTTCTGGAGCCGGTTGTCTCAGGTGAAGCAGATCTGGTAATAGGAAGCCGAAGGCTTGGATCAGACAATACCGTCGATAAAGTCAGAAAGGCGGGTGTCGTATTTTTTGGCAAATTGATCAGTATGATGGCTCACACTAAATTGACCGATACGTCCAATGGCTATAGAGCGATCAGGGCCGACCTGCTCAAAGATATTACCTTGGAACAGCCACAGTACCAGACAGCGGAGGTAGTAATAGCTGCAGCTATGCACGGATGGCGTATACAGGACAGACCAGTGACATGGCACCCACGTGCATCCGGAACAACGAAGAAGGGACACAATGTGTGGTTTGGGTGGAACTATGCAAAAGTTACCCTATATACCTGGATCAGGGAGCTGCGTAACCGCTAGACTATAACGTTGGCAGAAATGGTTGAACGTCTATCTGCTATGTTCTCACAGAGTCGAAAGCTTCCTGCATTGACTCTCCAATCTCGGTGGTGATTTTAGATAGCTCGCTTCTGCGGACACGCCTTGTTGATGGCGTATCGGACACATGGACAGGTCTGCCTACGACCATTTTGACCGGCATTCTCTTTGGCATCTTGGAACCTTTTGGCATTATCTGTTCGGTGTCCGATAGTGCAATAGGGACTACTACTGCTCCTGTTCTGGCTGCCAGAAATGCTGCACCTTCGTGTAACTCCCCCACCGTGTCACCGCTGCGCCTGGTTCCTTCTGGGAATAAGATTAACATTCCCCCAGACCGGAGAACCGATTCGGCTCTCTCCAGCGCCTTACGATCCACCCCCGAACGGTTGACTGGGAAAGCACCAAACGCCTCAAGGAATTTGGCAGGTAACTTATATTTCCATAGTTCGTCTTTAGCCATGAAGGCTATCGGTCTGTTGGTCACCTCTGAAGCAATGAAAAAGTCTATAAAGCTTCTGTGCACAGGGGCTATAATCACCGGCCCTGTAGCCGGAACGTTAAATCTACCCTGAACCTCGACATGCCACATATGTCTATTTATCTGATGGGCCAACCAGCGCGCTGACGCATACATCCACCAGGGCACCGAAGCCCCGATTGACCTAAGCTCATTCGGTGTGGCATTATACTTCATACTTCTCCTACCCTCACCCAGGTACCTCTTCGTGCGGGTGTTTCTCGACTCCGTGTTCGGGCACCTCCGTCTTGGAAAAACGATAAATACCTATATGTTCCAAGCGAGAGAGAACCATGTTCAGTACATCATCTGCGTTGTGTTCAGTAGAGTCTATGACCATAATATTGTTCTCTTTGCCTGATGCCGCCAAGGCTGTCATCTCAATAGAGGGCAACGCTCCAGTAGCCCTGCTCATATCCAACTTATCACGCCTATCTATCATACTTTCAATTTCAGCCTTCTCGCCAATAGCTTTTTCTATCGCTCGTCTCTCCGCTCTGGACTCAATAGATGCTGTCAGATACACCTTCAAATCTGCATCGGGGTATACTACGGTTCCGATGTCTCGCCCCTCTACCACCCCCCCACCATGTGCATAAATCCATTGACGTTGCCTAGAGACCAAGTCCTCTCTCAACACCGGTATACTGGCCACAATAGAGACAACTTGATCTACTCTATCGGTTCTTATATCCTCCGTTACATCCAGACCGTCAAGTCTAACTCGGCTGTCTACGTCTATGACACATTCTCTGACGACCTCAGCTACATGTAATTTCCAAGAGTCGTCGCGAGACTCTCCGACTGGAGTTGGCAAATCTTCACCCATAACTGCAATTACCCTCAAGGTAGCAGCCCTATACATTGCCCCGGTATCCAGCACATCCAATCCAAGCACCTCGCCCAGCGATCTTGCCAACGTTGATTTGCCGGATCCGGCCGGCCCGTCTATTGCGACAACTGGCCGCATCAATTCTCCAAGCTGGACATATGGCTACTCAAGCTGTAGATATGGCCGCTTAAGCTAAACATGCACCTACTTAAGCTGGACATACAACTCCCCGGACAGACCAACTCATTCTCCAAGCATACTGGACATATCGCTTACAAATCCTGGATAGCTGGATGAAATGGCTTGATACCCACTAATAATACTTTGTTCTCCGGACGTTGCAGCCAATGCTGCAACTGTAGCTGCCATGGCTACCCTATGGTCACCGCGTGCGTCTACCTTCCCTCCTCTCAGGCTTCCAGTACCATTAATTATAAGATTATCGTCCTCTACATGAGCGTCTCCTCCAAAGGAGTTGACAAGTTCAGCTGTACCTTCCAGCCTGTTTGATTCCTTGACCCTGAGTTCACCCAATCCTTGAAATACCGACACCCCTTTCGCAAGCGCAGCAGCTATCGCCAAGATAGGCACCTCGTCTACCAAAGAAGCCACCTCGCTTGGCGAGATTGTAGTAGAGTTCAGCTGACTATAGGTAATCCTTACATATCCTAACGGGATAACACCGTCTTCGCCTGCATCTATGCTCAAATCTGCCCCCATCCGTTTCAATACCTCCAAAAATCCGCTACGATCCCTACCGAGATAAATAGGGCCTATGTATGCCTCACTTTCTGGAATTATCGTTGCTGCGACGACGAAAAACGCTGCCTGGGATGGATCTCCCGGGATGTCAATGCTAAACGGGGAGGGATCTCCTGCCTCTACGCTCACAGAATATATACTATCCGGTCTTTCTCCTGGAGGATCACCACTGATGGATATAGGTATGCCGGCAATCTTGAAGATTTCTTCAGTATGCTTTCTGGTCGCAGTAGCCTCCCTCACAGTGGTAGTGCCTTCGGCAGAGATACCTGCGAACAGGATAGCTGCTTTGACCTGAGCACTTGGCTGTGGAAGCGTGTAATCGATGCCGTGTAAATTACCTCCAACCACCGTAAGGGGCGCATGGCATTTACTACCCACTCCGCCGTGCCCGGTTATCGCGGCGCCCATCATTCCAAGAGGAATAGCTATCCGATCCATGGGGCGCTTCGAGAGTGATTCGTCTCCGACAAGAGTAACTGTCCACGGAAAACCGGAAAGGAGGCCGGCCATTAGTCTCATGCCTGTCCCGGAATTGCCCATATCCAGGGGATCCAATGGAGAATGCATCCTGTCGCGACCACCTTCTATTGATATGTCCCCAGGATGCGCCTGGCTGTCAGATACCGAGGTTACTTCTATGCCCAGCTTCCTGATGCTGTCTATAGTACGGGCTACGTCCTGACCGTCGGGGAGCCCGCGTATCAGTGACTTACCGTGAGCAAGAGCCGCCACCATGATCGCTCTGTGTGCGATTGATTTGTCACCAGGAACAACCAGATTACCATGTAGAGAGGCGCCTGCCGTAGCCTCCATCGTATTGCCAAATAATTGAAGCGATGACATACTTTTTATTTTAGAGGTCTTCTCTTAATGCGGTAGCGCCTTCAAGATATACATGCTTTATCTCGTTTTGGTTCTTGATGGTATATGCATGCATGAGTACCCGGATACACAACGGGAGCGAACCCTGTATATCCAATTCCCTGGCAGATAGAAGGGGAACACGGTCAAGTCCCATTTTACGTGCCGCAGTGGCGGGGAATATAGACCTTATATCATCGGTCGCGGTAAAGATTACACTTATAATATCGCCGGTTGCTATATTATTCGCCTCCAGAATTTTAGCTACCAGTTCCTGGGTGCGCTTGGTAATCTGTTCCTCGCTATCCTCTTCTACGGTGATAGCTCCCCTTATCGCTCTCACTCGTTGTTCAGCAACCAATCCTTATCTCCATCCTGTTCTTACGCCATTACCTCTTTAGATGATTATGCTAGTACAAATCAGGCTGTTTAGCTGAGCTATCCTCCGACCTGTCCGCCCGATTCCCGGATTGGACACGGTAGTCAAACAAAAGGTAGTTTAGCTGAGCTATCCTCCGGAGTTAAAGCTTCGGGTCTACGATTGCAGATTTATTGGCTACAACATTATATAGTGCAAGGATATCTTTATTGCTTAACAACCTACTATGACCGGGGAGCAGAGATCTATCAGTCAGATGCCCGATTCTTATGCGAATCAAACGTACGACCGGGTGACCAATTGCCTCGCACATCCTTCTCACCATGCGGTTCCTACCCTCGGTAACAGTGATTTTCATAGAGTTGGGCGGTAGCATGCTTACATGTGCAGCATAAGCGATTCCATCTTCCAATTCCACCCCCCTCTTGAGCTTTGCCGAATCAACTCTGGATAGAGTACCTTCCACCTCTACCAGGTACTCCTTTTCTACGCCATAAGATGGATGGGTAAGCCTGTACGCGAGGAACCCGTCGTTGGTAAGCAGTATCAGCCCTTCACTGTCGGCATCGAGCCTACCCACCGGAAACAGCCTAATGTCGCTTTTAACGCAATCCACCACCGTAGGCCGACCGTAGGGATCGCTTGCGGACGATACGACTCCCCTCTCCTTATTTAATAGGTAATATACCATAGTTGGATTTACAGGTATCCTCTTGCCATCAATGCAAATTACATCCGATTGAGTATCCACTCTGGTCCCGATAGCAGCTACCTTGTCGTTTACGCTGACCCTGCCTGCGATGATATATTCCTCGCATTTCCTGCGACTGGCAATACCTGCAGCTGCCAACACTTTTTGCAATTTTTCATCCATGCTACAGCTACAATACCGCTAAATAACTCAGATGAGTATTTGTATGGCTGTATTCAGCTGGACTCACTGATATCTTTGAAGCGATCCTCTATGGCCGACAGCTCAGATTCCTCGGAGGGAACCAGGTCACTTACGGGAGGCAATTCTCCAAGGTTGTCTATTCCCAAGCCTTCAAGGAATTGCATAGTAGTAGAATAGAGTGCAGGCCTACCCGGTCCTTCTGCATACCCACTTACTTCAATATATCCACGTTGTGAGAGCAGCTTTATGACCCCATCTACGTTTACCCCCCGTATTGCCGCCACCTGGGCCTTGGAAATTGGCTGCTTGTAGGCGATTACAGCCAGAGTTTCCAGTGCGGCGGATGACAGCCTTGGGGACATGCGCTCCATAGCAAAACGCTCCATATATACAGCAAGATCGGGGTGAGTTTGCAATCTGTATCCCCCGGCGACTCTGGCCAATATAAAACCCCTACCCTCCCGAACATAGCGCTCCGAGAGCACATTGCAGGACTGCTCTACGTCAGTCAACGGAATCTCCAGCAATTCTGCGAGCAGCCCAGGTCTGACAGGCTCAATAGCTGAAATTAAGATGGCTTCTATGGCTCGCTCGGTCTCGGTATATACAGTGAACGTACCGGCAGAAAATATATTTTTTTGGCCAGTGGCATGCTCGGTAGTATGGTCGTTAGCTATGTATTCGCCGTACTCATCCATTGTCAGCAGCCTGCCATCCACTCTATTTCCAGATCACCAAAGGTCTCGGCCTGGTTTAGCAAAACTGTTCCACGCTTATGGAGCTCCAGCAAAGCCAAAAAGTGGACAATAATATCAATTCGATCAGATAAGTACCTGGTAAGTTCCCTGAATGTTGCCCTGCGAATAGAGCTTAGGCGCCTTTCCAGTACGACAATAGTCTCCGACACACTTACTTTATCGACAGTAACGTGATTTATCTGTACGTCTTCTGGCATAGTACGATCAATTACTTTTCTAAATGCGTCACGCAATACAAATTTATCTATATCGGCAAGCAGATCAGGTGCAATGTTAACGAACCTCTCCTCAAGGCCAGCAGTTCTGGGAACAGAGAGAGCAGCTCTCTCGATCATTAAGGAGAAGCTCAATGCCATTTTTGCATAGACCTGTAGTTCTATAAACCTGCCTATAAGAGCATCTCTCTGCTCTAATGCGTACAACTCCTCATCGTCTTCGGAATCATCCTCTTGATTCAATAAGCACTTAGACTTCCACTCAAGAAGGGTAGAGGCGAGAAGCACAAATTCTGAAAGTCTATCCAGATCGCTAAAGCTGGCTGAAGCTGTCATGGACTCGATCTCTGCCAGGAATGCATCTATAATCTCGCTCAACGGGATCTCGTATATATCGGATGGATGATCCTTGACCAGCTGCTCCAGTATATCTAACGGGTCTTTTTCTCTGCATTCTTGTGTTTCGATCACTACGGTCATGACAATATATAGATTACATTGAATGACGCGATAGATGGTGGAAATGATCCAAGTATTCCGCACAAGGAAGGAGCATGGAAATTGTCAACCAGTGGCGGCAGGAAAAGCTAAGATATTGCATCATGACCAAGAACGCCACTAGAATACTGTCGGGCATCCAACCTACCGGTGATTTGCATCTCGGTAATTATTTGGGAGCATTGAGGTCATGGGTCGAGAGCCAGCATAGTACTGAGTCGTTTTACTGTGTGGTAGATTTGCACTCGCTTACCGTGGAATTTGACCGCGATAATCTGGCCAGACGTACATTGGATGCTGTCTGTATGCTGCTTGCCGCAGGGCTTGATCCCGAACATTGCACTATATTTGTACAAAGCCACGTAGATGAACACACCAGCCTGGAGTGGCTGCTTGAGTGTGTAGCTACGTTTGGCGAACTGAATAGAATGACTCAGTTCAAAGATAAGGGAGCGGGTCAGGAGTCTGTCACGGTTGGGCTGTTTACCTACCCTGTGCTCATGGCGGCGGACATATTGCTTTATGATGCAGATAAGGTACCTATAGGTGACGATCAGCGACAGCACTTGGAGCTGGCCAGGCGTATTGCCTCGCGCTTTAATGCGCGCTATGGAGAGACATTCACCGTCCCTGAAGCACTTATACCGCCGGTAGGCGCACGTATAATGGATCTGCAACATCCGGAAAACAAGATGTCGAAATCCTCAGACTCACATCTGGGTACTATATTCCTTCTGGATGACCCCGACGAGGTAGTGAACAAGCTAAAAAGAGCTGTTACCGACTCGGAAAATACCGTTCACTATGACTCGGAGAGAAAACCCGGTGTATCAAATCTGTTGGAGATTCTGTCGGCAATAACCGCTGAAAGACCTGATGTACTGGCGTTACGATATGACTCCTACAGCCGGCTGAAACAGGATGTCGCTCAGGCGATAATAGACACAATAAGCCCTATCTCGAAGCGCTTCAGGGAACTGACCTCTAATACTGATTATGTAATGGACGTAATAAACAATGGAGCTGTAAGAGCACGTGAGGTGGCTGCTGTTACGTTGGCTAGAGGGAGGGAGGCTATAGGGTTATTACGACCCTAACTGCACCAGTCAGGCGCTACGGCCAGCCAGGGACCGCAGCCTGCCCCAACCGCTAAAAGTCGGTTTTGACCAACCGCACCAGCCAGCCAGCAACCCTATAGCAAAAATAGTCAAACCGGCAGGGCAATTAACGATGATCTGAATTAATATCGTAGCAAAATATCTCACCTGCATCACTTAGCAGGTAATATCCATCCTTGTCTACCGGGTCACCGGCAGCAGCTACTATATTCTCCCCAAGCATATTCCCGATAGGGGCACCGTAAAAGGGTGCATTAAAGCAGTATATTGACCCATCGGCAACTACCATCCTGTAGCCCTCCTGAGCGGTAGACCTAAATGGCAGTATATCTACTACAGGTGCTTCCCGATATGCCTGCTCTGCCGGCATTGAACCACGAAACCACAGCTCCCCAAAGGTATATACCTCTCCCCTGCTGTCGACTATAAGATAGCCCGGGGAGTCGACATCTCCCAGCATGATGCCAACGGCTGGATCGGATAATATGATTCCTTCTTGAGGGATACTGCCGACATTTTTCATATCTCCAAAGGTAAACACGTCACCAGCTGCATTCAATAGACAATAGGCACTGGCATCACCATACGCGGCCATGGCAACTACCTGTACATCCGCACTCAACCCTACCTCGGGGAGCGCACCATAGGAGGGAAGATTGCCAAAGGCATAGACATCTCCGGCAGCAGAGTAAATCCAGTATCCACTGGTGATAGCGGCAGAGACTATGCCGACTATAGGTGTTCCACAGGTTATACCATATGATTTGAGGGAGCCCAAAAACGCTGCATCGCCTAATGTATATACCTCCCCCTCCCTGTCGACCGCCCAGCAGCCGGCACCATCAGGGGTAACGGCCAATCCACAGAGATCATTGGCAGCTACCTGATCCATCTTCCATCGAAGATTCCTCTCGGTCGATCTATGAGTATAGAGATCTAATTCACTGGCTTTTACGTTCATAATAGATAGCATACTATTATATTGCGCAACTAAAGTAGCGTCGAAAGAAGAGAGCCTTGTACTCAATCTCATCGATCTTACTCGTACGTAACGCCGCTTCAGAATTCAATAGACACTAAATGCCCAACAAATGCTGCCATGCCGACAGAGCTGGGTTGAATATACCGTCCAGCACTCCCGGCAAGAGAATAACCACCGCGAGGGGCAGTATAAGCATAAAGGGGCGTATGCGGTAATACGACGGCAGCAGTCTATCCGGTATGAATCTTTCCAGTATAGCCGATCCATCAAGGGGAGGTATCGGCAATATATTGAATACAGCCAATAGTACGTTGGCAAATCCAGCCAGGAATAGGAGCCGGTACCCTACCGGTAACACCGACAGGTTACCTGTGTACGATAGGGCATCCTTGTATACTGTCGGCGTAAATATTGAAAATGCAAGACCACATACTACAGCCAGTACTATATTGACAAGAGGTCCTGCTATGGATACTATGACAGAGTCATTGCGAGGATTTTTCAATTTATCTACAGTTACAGGAACAGGCTTGGCCCATCCAAAAGCCACACCTGCTGTCACAATAAGGACAGCAGGTATTATCACGGTGCCAAGGATGTCGATGTGGGGTAGTGGGTTCAAGGTCAGCCTACCCGCTTTTTTTGCCGTGTCATCACCAAACGCCAAGGCAACGGCACCATGAGTCACCTCATGGATAATGATAGAGGGGATAAGTACCACAAAGAACAGGATTGCACTACCCGATACCCTATGCAGTTTGACCAGAACAGCGAGAAGTATTATCGCGGCAGCGACAACTAATGCTACGTTTCTGTCATGATTATTAGCAGCCGGATATTGGCCGTAGATGCCACCTGGTCCCACAGATACGTTATTTCCCAGTTGCGCATGCGATACATAGCCGCGCTGTCGGCTTTGCCTCTAATCGAGCTCCATCGATGGGATTGCCACATGACTCACAGATACCGTACGTACCATGATCGAGCTTGGCAAGCGCATCACTCACCTGCTCTAATGCCTCTTTAAGTTGGCCTGCGAGCGCCTCCACCTCTCCACGCTCTGCGGTCACCTGGCTGGAATCGGCAAAATTTGGATCATACTCCAAACCATGCGTGTCACCATAACCAAGCTCATTTAGCTTGGCGAGTAAATCTAACTTCTCTTCTTCCAGCAACGATCTGTAATCTATTGCGGTAGCATCGGTAGTGACATTTTCAACCATACAAGTATTATACCCCACCGTTACAGTTGATGTCATGGGAATGGACATGATGTCCCATGTGCCAGGAAAGATGCAGCATCTAGGGACGCCCAATCAAATTAGCTCGGGGATGGGCAGCCAGATACGTAGATCTAAGGTGCTCTACCGACACTTTGGTGTATATCTGGGTAGTGGATATCGAGGAGTGACCCAACATCTCCTGGACCATTCGTATGTCTGCGCCACCTTCGAGCATGTGAGTCGCGCAGGAATGGCGCAGTACATGAGGATACACCCTAGATCCCAGCCGTACTGCCAGTGCTCTTTTTTTTATTACCAACCACACGCCCTGCCTGGTGATGCGGCCACCACGAGCATTCAAGAACACTGCATCCGAGTCGGCAATTCTCTTCCAGCGCGCCGGTATAAGCTTGTCCCTCCCGTAGGGAGAGAGCCACGACCTAAGTGCGTCCAGAGCTATCTCCCCTACTGGCACTATACGCTGCTTAGAACCCTTGCCCGTCACTTTGGCAGTCCCTATCCCTGATCTGGTTGTGACTATATCTCCAATTGAGAGGGAAACCAGTTCAGACACTCTCATTCCAGTGGCATAGAGCAACTCCAGGATCGCCTGATCCCGCCTTGAACTGGCAGAATCTACCTCTTTTTCGTTTGAAAGCAGCAACTCTACCTCTCTCAGCGACAGCGCCTTAGGGAGGCGCGCCATTTGGTGGGGGGACTTGACACGTTTAGCAGGATGAACATCTATCAACCCCTCGTCCAGCATAAAGCCGTACAATCCTTTTACGCATGACAGTATGCGTGCATGGGAGCTGGAAGCATAGCCTCGTTCATGAAGGGAGTGCGAGAACTCGTCTATAGTATGGTTGCTCATATCCTGTATAGAAAGACCACAATTGTCAACATAGGATTCGAACTTTACCAGATCCCTTCTGTATGCATTTATGGTATTCCAGGATCTTCCGCGTTCCACGGCCAGCCAGTTCAGATACTCTTCACTAACGTTCGATAGTGGAGTACGATAGGACATACAATTCCGATTCAATCGGCCATGTGTTCAAGGGCGTCAATGACGGAACCTCTGCCATCTTCCTGCGCCAGCTTCCTATCGGCCAGCATAAGGCCAATAATAGTCTGAGCATCGTGTATCTCACCTTCAATGCAGAGCCGAACAGCTCCACCAAGAGGTAATGAAAATACAGACATATACCTCTCCTCGGGTCCCTCTCTGGCGGTATCACTTTGGATTAGATCAGTGGCAAGAAATATATATGTTTTCTCCGTGCAAAAACCTGGAGAGTTATATACGGTAGCCAAAAGGTCGAATTTACCCCCTATAAAGCCCATCTCTTCCCTCAGCTCTCTGGCGGCGGTATCCTCTGGCGTCTCACCGGCCACATCCATTGTACCTGCAGGGATTTCAACAAGTTCAGTATCGATTGGTGCTCTATACTGCCTTAAAAGATGAACATTTCCCTCTGAATCAACTGGAACTATGACTACCGCCCCGGGATGTCTTACGATCTCACGGGTGTATCTGGTACCATCGGGTGCAACAATGCCGGTATGGACTACGTCAATTCTCTTCCCGGAGTACTCAACAGTTTCGTCCTGCTTGACAAATGAAGCGTTCATACTTCCTCCAATATGGTGTTGTACATGATCTCAAATGCGAAAATCCGTCCGCCCAACCGGCAGGGACTTTCATCCGTAAGGCTCTGCGTAAGAACCCTACAGGATACTTTCAGAGAGTTCTTCGAACTGCCCTGTATCATTGAGAGGCTGGATTGCATCTTCATCTTCTTCGATCTCTATAATTCTGGGCTGCCTGCTCTCTGCTCTTAGCAGCGCAGCCTCGACGAGCCCCCTGAACAACGGGTGTGGTCGATCCGGCCTGCTTTTGAACTCCGGATGAGCCTGTGTTCCTATGAAATAAGGGTGATCTGCCAACTCCACCATCTCTACCAAGCGGCCATCTGGAGAAAGTGCGCTACAAGAGAGGGCGGCATCCTCTAAACGGCCACGATACTTTGGATTGACCTCGTAGCGGTGCCTGTGGCGTTCTGAGACGACTTCTGTCCCGTATACCTTTGCTGCAAGGCTGCCCGGCTTGAGCTGCGCAACGTACGATCCCAATCTCATGGTTCCGCCTTTATCCACCACGTTGCGTTGCTCGTCCATTAGATCTATAACCGGATATGGTGTATAAGGATCCATCTCTCGCGAATTGGCGCCCTCAAGACCGGCTATATTGCGTGCTACATCAATCACCATGACCTGCAACCCAAGACAGATGCCCAGGATGGGGATGTTGTGCATCCTGGCATAGGTAACTGCCGATATCTTTCCCTCGACCCCCCGTTCTCCAAACCCACCAGGTATGATTATACCATCAAGCTGCGATATAGTCCCATCTTCTATAAGTTGAGGGATCTCTTCAGCCTGTATCCATGAGATATCTACGTGTGTACCAAGAGCGAAACCACCGTGACGTACAGCTTCTACTACCGACAGATACGCATCCGGGAGGTTCACGTATTTACCTACAATGCCTATACTCACAGACTTGCTGGTATCTGTCGCCATTGAAGCCACACGCGCCCAACCGGCCAGATCGATCGGATGGCTGGCGGGGTCTATGTGAAGGATCTTCATCACCACGGCATCCATTCCCTCATCATGCAAAACAAGTGGGATTAGGTATATACTTGGCGCATCTACAGCCGATATAACGGCATCGATCGGCACATCGCATAATAATGATATCTTCCTTTTGAGGTTTGGAGATATAGGCTGGTCGGAACGACATACTATAATATCCGGCTGTATACCACGGCTACGCAATTCCGTTACAGAATGCTGAGTTGGCTTGGTCTTCTGCTCCCCCGAAGGAGCAAGGTAGGGAACCAGCGTTAAGTGCACGTAGCATACGTTGTCTCGCCCTACGTCGCTGCGCATCTGCCTGAGAGCCTCCAAAAAGGGTACTATCTCTATGTCGCCGACAGTACCACCCACCTCTACTATGACCACATCGGTGTCCTCGGAAGCTACATTCATGATGCGAGATTTAATCTCATCGGTTACATGGGGTATGACCTGAACCGTCCTACCCAGATAATCTCCCCTCCTCTCTGCGGCAATGATAGACATATATATAGATCCGGTGGTAGCGTTGGAATCTCTGTGCAGGCTCTCGTCAATAAATCGCTCGTAATGGCCTAAATCCAGATCAGTTTCACCGCCACCCTCTGTAACAAATACTTCTCCGTGCTCAAAGGGGTTCATCGTTCCAGGATCCACATTTATGTAAGGGTCCAATTTGATCATAGTGACTTTCATCCCCCTGCTTTTTAGCAATCTGCCCAACGATGAGGCAGTTAACCCCTTTCCCAGTGATGACGATACTCCACCGGTAAAGAATATAAATTTTGTATGACTGGAATCGGGTCGGTATTCATCTGCCATATTATTGAACTTAGCCGATCCTGTGAGATATGTGGTGGACATTCTATTTACCTATCCTGTGCAGGAGTTCCTTGGCATGATCACGAGCCACTTTTAGATCCGGCTGTCCGGAAAGCATCCTTGCCACCTCTTCCACCCGATCTTCCCCGGTTATTGAATTGAAAGATGATGATGTCCTGGACTCGGATATGTTCTTCACCACCTGAATATGATTGTCGGCAAATGCCGCCACCTGTGGAAGGTGCGTTACTACAAGCACCTGCCTATCCTTGGACAATTCATAGATTGCCCTGCCTACAGATAGGGCAGTTTCCCCACCTATACCTGCATCCACCTCATCAAATACCATTGAAGCCGGCATATTTGCTGTATTACTATTTCTCGTACTACGAGCAAAAGCAAGTCTTATTGCAAGCATAGTTCGCGCCAACTCACCTCCGGAAGCTACCTTTGCAACCGGCAGCACCGGTTCTCCGGGATTGGCCCCCAAACCAAATTCTATTGGCTCCCCGGCGCCGGATTCAGAGAGCTTAATCGAGAAGACTGCTTTTTCCATAGCAAGATTGGCCAACTCATCCTCTACTGCCCTGGCTAACCGTACTGCACTCTTTGATCTTTGATCGCGAACCTTGCGCTCACACTCTTTTATTCTTGCCTGTATGTGACCCTTCTCTGCCCTCAGAGCATCTATTCGCTTTGAACGATCCTGTAACGCATCAAGAGATGAGTGCAACGAATCTCTCTTGGCTATTACAGACGAGAGGCTTCCATCATCTGAGTATCGCTTTATGAGCTCTCGTAATGCCAAGCGCCGTACTCTAATTTCATCCAGGCGAGATGGGTCAAATACCAGTGATTGCATCTCGTTATTGATAGTAGCCACTATGTCCTGAGCTTCGGTATAAAGGGATTTCAGCCTGGTCTCTATATCCTCAAAGATTCCACCAGAAGATGAGCCACCTTTGAGCACAGAGAGAGCATAGCCGATCATCGTCGTTGCACCGCCCTGAACACCACCTTCTCCTGTATTTGGATCCCCCTCCATGTAGGTAGCAAGCTCGAAAAGCTTCTCATGTATATTTTCTACCTCTGAAAGGCGTTTTTCTTCAATTCCAAGTGTATCGTACTCGTCAGGACTGTCCAGAGTTGCGCGATTTAATTCGTCGAGTTGGCTCTTGTGGAGTGCTATTTCATGTTCTACTGTCATACTACCAGCCTCGATCTCCTCAAGCTCTTTCTCTATATCGCGAAGCTCTTGACGGGCAACTGTCAGCTCCTCCAGATCTACCTCTCCATACATATCCAGCATGTCTCTCTGGGTCGTATGACTCAACAGCGAATGGTGGGTGTGTTGGCTGTAGATATCTACCAGCAATCTCGTTATATCTATCAACCCCCCAACAGCATGCATGCGCCCGTTCACCCATGCTCGCGATCTCCCATTGGAAGAAATTTGCCTGGATATCACTACCTCATCATCTTGCTCGGTCACAAACCTGCCTTCAATCAATGCCTCTGAAGATCCACTCCTGAGCAGGGACGAGTCGGCTCTTTCTCCGCAGAGCAAACCAAGTGCTTCTACTATCAATGTCTTTCCGGCCCCGGTCTCTCCTGTAATGACCGTCATACCACCTTGAAATTGGATAGATACGCCGTCAAGTACTCCAAGGTTTTCTACATTCAGCTCGATCAACATCTTCAGATCATCTGCCCATTGGTATTATCTATCCATCAATCCAAACTTATCCTTCAAAACACTCCTAAGGTCTGTTCCGTCCAATTTTACGACCCTAACCGGTTGTGATGATCCTCTGCATCGCAATTCCCCACCAGGCTCTACGCTGCTCATCTCTTTGCCATCTATAAGGAACGTTGCCGACCGGGTACCCTCTATTCTGAGTACCACATCCTCATCGGGTTCAAGCACCAGCGGCCTGTCGAAAAGCATATGAGGTGATATTGGAGTCATTACCATAGCTCTCAGCCGGGGAGAGAGTATCGGACCACGTAGTGAAAGATTATATGCTGTAGATCCTGTTGCGCTGCAAATTACCATGCCATCGGCAGCATAGGTCAAAAAATGTTTTTCAGCGATGTAGGCCGACACGAGAATAGTATGACCGGGTTGCACCTTTTCCAGGACTGCTTCATTCATGGCTATATGATGCTTATTGTCTATATCCACCTTGAGCACCATTCTCTCTTCGATATCGTAATATCCACCAAGAAAACGCTCGAATGCTGTTTCCAGGCTGGAGGGATCCACCTCGGTGAGGTAACCAAGCCTGCCCAGATTGACCCCCATGACAGGCACCTGAAGTGCATAGGCTATTTCCATTGCCCGTAACATAGTGCCATCTCCTCCCAGACTTACCAACAGGTCAACATTTCCAACGTAAGAATCTACTTCCGCCGTTTTCCTGATTATCAAAGATTCATGACCGTGTGCAGATAACCAGCTACTACCTCTCTGGGCAATATTCTCTGCCTCATCAAGTCCACTATGTGCCAAAAAGGCTACACGAGCCACTTTTTACAGACCTCCTCAACTGCCTCTTCTACCATGTGCTCCAGGTTGTTTGACAAGTTATAGTCCTGCTCGTATTTGTCTGCGTTAAGCGATTCTGGCACTTTCGTGCGTGCCGGTGTGTGCGCTTTTTCGCTTCGGTGCTCCTGGTAACTTTGTGGAATGGCTGCATGCGTATACACCGAAGACCGAAAACAGCCATTGGAACCTATGCCGTTATGCATATGAATAAAATATTCAATATTGCCCTTTGCCCCCTTAATAGGCGATGGAGTTATCCCTTCTATGCTGCATCCAGCATCAAGGTAGTCGCTGGAGACCCCCACCAACACACTTTTATGCACCAGCGTATCCTTCACAATTCCCTTTCCCTGAGATACAATTTTTCGCCCGGCTTCGAATTGAGGTTTGACGAGTAGTACCAGACATGAGTCTAATTTTAACATACTGCCGGTGAACACCGGTACTAAGGTGCGTAGCGAGATAAAAGATAGATCACAAACTGCCAGGTCGAAGAGATGGCTACCGGGCAGTTCCAAATACCTTACGTTTGTATTGTCCATAACAGATACACGGCTATTCCCAAGTAGCTTTTCATGTAGTTGACCATGTCCTACGTCAACGGCAACCACCTCTTTTGCGCCTCTTTTTAGCAGGCAATCCGTGAATCCTCCTGTCGAAGCCCCGGCATCAAGGCATCTAAGAGAGCTTGGATTGATACCAAAAACGTTAAGAGCAAAGTCCAGCTTTACTCCACCTCTTGAGACAAATCCTTCATTGGCCGGGCTGGTAACATGTATATCGTCAGACGTTGTAACTTGACGGGAAGCCTTGAGTGCTACCGAACCATTCACGAGTACCTTGTTTGAAGATACAAGATCGTGCGCCTGCTCTCTTGAACGAGCAAGCTTTAATTCAACCAGCCTGGAGTCTAGCCGCCTGTGCGTAATCTCTATCCTAGGTGACTGGTGTTTTCGCGAAATACCACAAAGAGAGACGACACTGCGAGCATCTGACCAGCAGGGCACCACTTTGAGTAGTGGTCATTTTTGACGAATAAGCCATTTAGCACCAGGCTCCTAGCGTTTTGGCGATGTCCTGGTTGTAGAGCTGGATGACCTTGTACTTGTTTTGGACCCGGTATTGCGAACGGCAGACTTGGCCGCAGGCGACTTGGTGGGGGTCTTGGCAGAGGTCTTTGCAGGCACGGCAGTAGACGACTTAGCGGTAGAGGAGGTCTTAGCTGCAGCAGTTCCCGAGGACTTCGTTCGAGTAGATGCGCTCCTCGCACTTGTGGTTGTTGCTACCCGTCGTGTAGCTGGTTTCTTTGCCGGAGACTTGGGTGCAGATTTAGAGGCTGCGCTCTCCCCTGTTGTCGACATATCCCCATCTGCTGCCTTGTCGGCTTTGTTCCCACCCCCTCGTGTCGTCCTTGGAGCACCTGGCATAGTGCCGCCGATGATGTCACCTATAGCACGCTGCCCCAGATCTCTGAGCAAAGATATCATATTGTCATTTGATACTATTTTAAGTACACGCCTTGCAGCTTCCTCCGCGGTTTGATACCTGAGATCAGATATTTGCCTATTGACCTCATGGCGAACCTGATCTATCACAAAGTCTGAACGCTTCTTGCTCTCCTTGACCAAAGTATCCACCCACTCCTTGGCGTGTGCTCGTTCAATCTCTCCTGACGCTGCAAGTTCCCTCACAAGTGCTTCTGCCTTGGAGCGAGTAATTTCTCCAAGTGAAGATGCTGCCTCTATATACCGCCTTAATCCATCCAATCGTGTCATAGAAAAATATTTTACACCAATGACGTTGTTTTTTCAAATTGATTTTTCAAATCGTTCTCGTTTCGATGACATTCATCCTCCACCGTTGATGACGGGGATTGCGATTCCATCGGTTCAAACTATTCTCGTGCTATACGGCGCCATCCATAAGTATCAGTCTGACGATTTCCAGCAGGCTACCGGCGTTATACTGTGGATTCACGCCCTGCCTGTCTCCCTCTTTGGCGGTCGCATCTGAAGCGACAAGTCCAAATGGCAGTCCAAGCTTTGCAGCAAACAGGCCATCGGTAGATGGCCTATCACCTACAACCAGTTCCAATCCCCCAGTTGCCCTGCTTCGAACCAGCCGAACCATGGGATCATGGGGCTTTCCGGCTATAATTGGCTGCGTATGGCTGGCTGCCGATACAGCGGCCAGTAATGCGCCAGTACCCGGAAGCAAACCGTGTGGAGTCGGGTGGGTAGGATCCTCGTTTGCTCCAATATATCTCGCTCCGTTGCTGATTGCGCTGGATACCCTGGCAAGCCGATCAAAATCAAAGTAAGTACTCCAGCCAATTACTACGGTGGTAGCCTTGTCCGGATTTTCAACTATATGCGCTTCCCTGGCTTCTACAGCTTCCACCAGACCATCCTCTCCCCATAGATAGACATCCTCTCCCTGCTCAAGAAGACTGGCGGCTGCATCGGACGCACTTACTATATCCTGCCGGTCAGCCTCTATATCGGCTCTGTGCAATCTGGCCATAAAGGTATCTTTATTGGGACCGGAGTTATTGGTAACGAAGATGACGCTTTTCCCAGATTCCCTAATCATATTGACCGCCTGGCCTACTCCATCTATTGGCTCTCCGGCCAGCCATACGACTCCGTCCAAGTCGATTAGCCAAACTTTATTCTTGTCTGAGTTGGCGGCGTAATCATCCATAGTATGTATACCCCAGTGTAATATGACCTATGCGGTATATTGCAAACGAGTCAGCTCTTTCTTTTGATGTCTCCGGGGAAATGATTGATCAATACCTCTTTGCGCAATAAAAACATTGATTAGCTCAAATCATCACCGTACAGATAGGATATTCATATATACCGGTATAATTAGATTATATGAACGAGCATTTAACGGATTTTGAGAGGCGTATCATGTTTGAGGGAGCAACTGAACCCCCCTTTTCGGGTGAACTTTTACATGAAAAGCGCCAAGGTGACTTTAGATGTAAAAACTGCGGACTGATCTTATTCAAAAGCGATACTAAATATGATAGCCAGACAGGCTGGCCAAGCTTTACAAAACCTGCAGATACTGATAGTGTCATCTCGCGAGAAGATTTATCTCATGGGATGGTAAGGACTGAGGTATTATGCGCCACATGCAAAGCCCATCTTGGTCATCTTTTTGATGATGGCCCTAGAGACAAGACCGGGAAGAGATATTGTATCAATTCTGCCTGCTTGGACTTTCGGCAAACTGCACAGGACAAATAGATGGCCAATAGAACTGCTTACGTTGCCGGGGGCTGCTTCTGGGGAATGGAGGAATTATTTCGCGATCAGCCGGGAGTCATCGATACGGAGGTAGGATATAGTGGCGGAATAAACGATAACCCAACTTATGAAAATCACCCCGGCCATGCTGAAGCACTGAAGATAACTTATGACGACACTAAGACAAATTACATGAGCATTTTGGATTTTTTCTTTCGAATTCATGACCCGACAACCAAGAATAGGCAAGGAAACGATATAGGTTCCAGTTATCGGTCAGCCATATTTTACCAGGACAAGGAAGAGCTCAAAGTAGCTGAGTCTATGATAGAAAAAGTGAATGCTTCAGGACTATACAAAAATCAAGTAGTTACAACGCTTGAACCTTTTTCCAAGTTCTATCGTGCAGAAATATATCACCAAGATTATCTTCAAAAAAGTCCAGGAGGGTATACCTGCCATTACATTCGTAGCAAACAACCTATCGTGAACACTTAAAACTTATACGGAAACCATTAACCCTGCCTAATCATGAAAAGTACCACCTCTCCCTCCAAGGTGATACTCTCATGGTCTCGCTACTCTTATAATTATTTAAATTGCCCGGTGGTGTAGGTGCAGCGTCCGATGCCTATTGGTTGTGGAGTCGGCATCACCAGTAGTATCAATACCGAATAGGCTGTATAGCGGACAGTATCCACTTGCCGATGTAGCCAGCATAACAACTGCAACTATAAGCAACACAATTCCCCAGCCAGTACTAAAGCCGAGTATGCCACTGCCTACAACAGCTCCCGCTGCCACGATTAGACGTAATACCCTATCTATCCTTCCCATATTCAAGTTCATCACATGTTCTCCTTTCTTCTTCCCTGAGCTAGTCGCTCTTAACTACTTAATACTTCATAGACGGATGAGGCAGAAAAAAGGATACAGGAATTTGAAAAATATTCTATTCTTTCCTGGATGGGCCGATACCTTGATCGTCAATCTCCTGTTCTGGTTCTTCTGTTTTAAGATAGTGGCGCACCTGATGAGCCAAGGTATCTGGGATCACGCTGTCGGGGTCGTGAAGCAATCCAAGCGATGCGGTAGTACCGACGAGAGACTGGTAGAGTGGCGGACAGGTGGCACATCCGGCAAGATGAGACTCCAATACGCTACGTTGTAACGGGTCTAATTCGTCGTCTATGTAGCTCGATACCTGCTCACGAGCATCCCAGCAATTAAGAGGAATACCGGTATTTGCTATCTGGCGTTCCTTCTGCTGCGACAAAGCACTGACCAGCATCATTCTTCCTCGGCGGATACGTTGCTTGACGGCAGGCACCGATATATCCAGAATGGCTGCAATTTCATTTGCGGAAAACCCTTCAGCATCATGGAGAACGACAGCACTGCGGTAATGGTACGGTAGGTGGATAAGTGCTTCGTGAAGTTCCTCTATTGACTCTACACGCTCGGCAACTACCGTTGGGTCGACACTGTAAGAGTCATCGTGCCAGAGAGTTTCTACTTCTTCAACGTCCAGCTCGTGAGCATGATGGCGGACTCTATCGATCGCTAAATTGTGGAGGACGTGGTGAAGCCATGTCCTAAGGGATGCTTCACCTCGATATTGCGACCCACGTTCAAGCGCTCGTACTATAGTTTCACCCACAAGATCCTCTGCTTCTGCCTCGTTGCCTGTAATTGAGTGAGCATACCGGTAGAGCCCTGGTAGTTCATCCGAGACAGCCAGGGCAAATCGTTGCGAGCCAGTCTTTACCTTAAACCCGTCTATCCCCATAATTCCTCCGGTTCCTTTCCCTTAGTCTCCCGTAAGAGCAAAAATAAAAGAGCCATTACCGCTACACCCGGAAATAGCATATAGGCAGCTATAGGAAATCGATGACCTATATGAGCCACGATACCAAAGACGAATAACCCCGCCGCCGCACCAATAACTCCTGATGCAACCTGCCAACCAGACACAGCCGCGCGTATAGAAGTTGGAAACTGTTCAAGGATAAATGTACCTGCCGGCGCAGAAAACAT
The DNA here is from genome assembly GCA_021846515.1 of Actinomycetes bacterium. Taxonomy (GTDB): domain Bacteria; phylum Actinomycetota; class Acidimicrobiia; order Acidimicrobiales; family JAMCPL01; genus JAMCPL01. The sequence goes on along the minus strand of JAJZWU010000014.1, from coordinate 26,811 downwards.
GCCACCTGAAAATATTGCCATCTCGTAACCGGTTGCCATGCCAAACTTGGTTCCAGTGTAGATAAGTATTCCAAAACCGGCCATTGCGATAAGCGCCATCATGGAGGTGACTCTACGCCCTATATGATCTGCCAGCCACCTTCCTGTAAGCAACCCAGCCAAACCAATTATTCCTGCAATAAGAATCAGTACCGTAACGCTTGAAACAGCCATATGCAAGAAGGACTCAGCATAGAGAAAGACAAAAGTATCAGCCGGACCCGTTAGCCAGGAAACTGCAAACGAGAGAGCGAGAACAATTAGCAGCCTTGTGCGGTACTGCGATGAAAGTGCCCTTATGGCCGAGCTACGTGTTGGCTTTGTACCGGGAGTCGTTGTGCCGGACATAGTTGCGTAGGACGCTCTATCCAAGAACCTTCTGGGTTCTTCTATCATGCGGGCAATAAACGGTAATGCAATCAGTGGCACCAACGCGACAAAAAATAGCCATCTGAATCCAATTACCTTTGACGCAACATCATTAAAGATAGCTATTATGCCGGCACCCATAGCATATCCGGCAGCTACCATCGCTATGGCCTTGGCACGATCCTGTGAGGAGGTCTCCTCCGATGCTATTACCTGGGCAATAGAGGTGGTAGCACTGAGTAATGGGCGACCGGCAGCGAATATTACTACAAATATCCAGTAAGATGGTGATGCGCCTGCCAGGGCGGTAACGACCAAACCGACAGCAGTACATGCCAAGATGACTTGACGCCGCCCGCGCCTGTCGGCTATAGATGCCAGCGGTAATGCAAGAAGCGATGACAGCCGTATAATGGCAAGCCCGATTCCCAATGATGTCGCAGACAGCCCGGCAATAGCGGTAATGGAGTGGCCGTTGTATGGTTTACCAAACCCCTTGGCTACAAGTGCCAATCCTGCAGTAATCCCAAACTGACCTATGCCGGCAGTTGCTGCAGCTAATGCCGGTCCTATAACGACAACGTCTTTCCAGGAGTGAAATGCGGTACTTGTGGGCTTATCTGCCGCCATAATCTCCACTGCTTAATCGCTGACTACTGCCGTATCTTCCTGCCAAGTAAAAAAGCCCGCTTACCCCTGCCACAGAAGCTACAATAATGTCCCCGGATACAAAGGGGATGGCAACCATTACCGATATCAAACTGCCAAGCACCCAACTGAGTTGAAGTCTTGTCTGGAATCTTGCAAATGCTCGCCCCTGCTGGACTGGCGGTACCAATCTCTGGACAATAGCATCAAATGCAGGCTGAGCTCCCGATGACCCCAGGCCAAGTGTAAACGCCAGTATACCCTGTGCAACAACGCTCCCAAACACAGCAGTTATACCGGCGCCTATCATTACAAGCCACACAGCTGCAGTGAGTAATGATTGTTCACTTATTCTCTTTCTGAGCCGTGGTACCAGCAAAATGCCGATCAACGACCCGGCTCCCGAAGCTACAAGCGCGTAGCCGTACCAAAACATGGACGCATGCTCCCTGCGCAAACCAAACGCTATCAAGAAAACGAGGAACCCTACCAGGGCTCTTAGGATAGACATCACGTTTAGCCCAAGCAGTACTTCAGGATCAACGAATGCCTTCATCCACAGTGATTGGCGAGCAGCGTTTACCCCTTCTGCATGTCCGTGAAGATGTTTCGTCTGGCGATCATCCTCATTAAAATCTTCATGGCCGGATGATTCCACATGAGTACCGGATTGGTGTTGCCTTGGTCGTATTCTGCCGATATAACGCGGTAGTCTCAGCCCGGCTACCATACCTCCAACATAGACCAGCATGTCCACCCGAAGTACCCATGAAGCTCCCACACCCTTTAAGATGCCTACAGCAAGGGATGAACCCAGGGTGCCAGCCAATGAGGCAAGTAACGACAACTGAGCATTACGGGTAGCAAGCCCTTCGTGATAGCTTGGTGTCGCTCCTTCAACCCTTGGAGCGGAGTCGTCGCTTTGGCCATGTCCAGAGGAGGATTGCTGGTGTTCGGAGGTGGAGTATTGATCGGAGGTGAGCACGGGGACAAGTGTAGATTTGGTAACCATGTAGAGTCGCGACAGGACCAGAATACTGAATGCCTCCGGAAAGAGCGCCAGGCTATGTAGGTTGCTGGCCATAAGAAAACACAGCAATGCTCTTCCACCTGTAGATAATGCAACAATTGCCCGGCGAACGTTGGTCGAACGATCGACAAGCGGGCCGAGTATTGGAGCGACAATAGCAAAAGGCGCCATAGTCACGAGTAAATAGAGAATAATCTTACCCTTGGCTGCGTTCGGGGATATGGAAAAGAACAGAGACCCTGCCAACGATATAGTAACCATGGCATCACCCGCAATGGAAAACACATGGACCATGGCCAGCCTGCCAAAAGGCTGGCTCTGATCAAAAAGTGCAGATATTGAATTGCGTAATTGCGCGATGACACGTGTGTAGACCACCGATGGGCGCAGGTTACGACGACGTCTATGCGAACTGGTCACAATGCAATGCTAAGCTATATATTGGTCGGTCTGTTAATTTCAAGGCAAATAGTAGCTACACTATAACTATTGGAACTGTTGGACAGATGAGAACCATTTCAAGACAATGATAGCAAAGGAGCAGAAAGAATGACAGTAAGTGCTTACATCCTCATACAGACCGAGGTAGGTAAGGCAGCCACTGTGGCGCAACAGGCCAAGTTCGTAGAGGGTGTCATACTGGCAGATGACGTCACTGGCCCTTATGATGTAGTAGTTAAAGCAGAATCTGAATCGGTTGACGAGCTTGGGCGCCTGGTGGTAAGTAAAATACAACTTATTGACGGCATTACCCGGACTACAACCTGCCCAGTGGTTAATCTCTGAGATAAAAGCTTAATAAAGCCGTTACACGATAAGCACTGTGTTAAGCATTATACGTGATGCAATACCCAGGTGACCCCCTGGAATGTTCTGTATCCCAAGTATATCACCGTAGCCACAATCAGTAGTTTGAAGTGCCACGGGATCGGTCTGCGTGCCAGGGTAATCGAACTACAATCAGGACACTCGCCATCGTCACCCAGTTCATCATCATCGATATGCCGACTGCATTCTTCACACCACGCCATTGCGATCTTCCCGTCCGCTACCTACCCAGGTATTGTCTCACACCTCTACTACCCGGGTATCTAATGATTACTACACAACTATACATAGAATCTAATCTCCTATTTTCCAGCGCCTGTATGGACTTTAAGCTTGATGGGAGTACGCTCAAGCCCGAATTGTTCTTTTAATTTGCCCTCCACAAACCGCAGGTATGTAGCAGGTAGTCTCTTGGTGGCAAACAGCACAAAAGTTGGTGGATCAACGGCTCCCTGCACAATAAACTTTATCCTTGCCCCACCGGGCGCTACCTGCTTCTCTTGAATCAGTCTGAGAGCACGGTTTAGCTCTCCGGTAGGGATGCGCTGATGGTATACAGAAAGTGCCTCCTGAATAGCAGGAAATATCTTTTGTACCCCCAGCCCTGTCTTGGCGCTAACTCTTACAATACGGGGATCTCCAAGAAATGCCAGCTGATCTTTGATGCCATTTATCAAGTCGTCTCGCGTGTCATGCGCCACGATGTCCCACTTGTTTACTATAACTATTACAGGGCTTCCCGATTGTGCTGCCCGCTCAACTATACGCTGGTCCTGACGGGTAATGCCCTCAGTTGCATCTATTAGCATAAGTACAAGATCAGCGCTGTCAATAGCATCCAATGAACGCAATACGGAAAAGTGTTCTACCCTACCCCCCTTGGAATCTTTGTGACGCATGCCTGCAGTGTCGATGAAACAGAACGTACCGTGATCAGTCTCTACCAATGTATCGACAGCATCCCGGGTGGTGCCGGGCATGTCGTGTACTATTGAACGGTCTTCACCAATCAAGAGATTGAACAGGGTGGACTTACCTACATTCGGACGTCCTGCTATTGCTATCCTGGGGTGATTTTCACCCGGTATCTCTTCCGATCTGCCGGTTTCTGCAGTGTCAGCTAGTGTCATGGTTTCTCCTTTCAGTTTATGGTTTGAACGCTCAATATCATGGCCAAGAATACTGTTGTCGATAATCTTGACTATTGCATCGAGAAGGTCGTCTACTCTCCTGCCGTGTAGCGCACTTAACGGGATAGGATCGCCCAAGCCCAGTGAGAGCATTTCCCAGGCATCCATATCCCTACGGGCATTATCCGATTTATTGGCTACAAGCAACGCAGGCTTACCCAGACGTCTGACATGGCGAGCTATCTCCATATCGTCGTCGGTAATTCCCACAGATACGTCAGCTACTACCACAACTGCGTCTGCGCACTCAATGGCCCTTCTGGCCTCTTTGAATACCTTACCCTGCAGACCATCAGCCGATGATTGCCATCCACCGGTATCTACGAGTATGAAGTGGGTTCCCAGCCATTCACCTTCCATCTCCAATCTGTCTCTGGTGACTCCTGGAGTATCCTCCACTACTGCGACCCTGCGTCCGATAATCCTGTTAATGAGAGTCGATTTGCCCACATTGGGACGCCCGGCAATGACGACCATTGGTTTTTGTCGCGAGTTCGACATAATAAATATTTTACCATCCAATAGCCATCACTGCTGACGTTAAATGTGCCAGACTATTAAGAATATGGCATCAGATAGTGGATCGATAGTAGTGGTAGAGGATGATTCGAATATAGCGGATCTTGCGTCAGCCTATTTATCCAAGGCCGGATACAAGGTTTGGCAGGCAGGTGACGGTGCCCGAGCGCTGGATCTTTGCAGGTCGCAGAATCCGTGCCTGGTCATACTTGATATTGGATTACCTGGAGAGCTCGACGGATTTGAAGTTTGCCGGACATTGCGTTCTACAAGTGACGTACCGATTGTTATACTTACTGCACGAAGTGACGAGATCGACAGGATCGTCGGACTTGAAATCGGTGCAGACGACTATATCGTAAAACCATTCTCCCCAAGGGAGCTTGTAGCGAGGGTGAGGGCAATCTTGCGTAGATCTATAAGGATGGCAGACTCTTCCAGCCGCATAATCAATATCAATGATATTACTATAGACATAGACAGCAGGAAAGTGACCGTTTCGGGGAGCGAGGTGCACTTGACATCACGTGAATTCGATCTACTCGTGTTTATTGCGATGCGGCGTGGAATGGCACTATCTCGTAGGCAACTCCTGAATGGAGCATGGAGCAACAACTGGGTTGGAGATGAAAGAACTGTAGATGTCCATGTACGCCAACTTCGTAAGAAACTGGGCGAGGGGCTCAACATCCATACGGTATGGGGCGTGGGTTATCGCCTTGACTGACAGATATTCATCCCTACCGGAAAATAACACCATGGGAGATGTCAGCAATAAGGTTCTTGCGACCAACAACCCCGGTGCTGGTGGTACTAAAAGTGTACATCAAAACAGGGCTGGATCTCTGCGTAACAGGATACTGCTCTCCATGGTGTTGATTGCTGTAGGTACCCTTGTTATCACCTGGCTCGGAACCTACATACTGGTAGGCCATGTTGCCACTTCGTCGGAGGCATCGTCCATCCTCACCGATGCCCGGGAGGTAGCCACGATAGCTCCGCATGTAAGTGTAAGCGATACCAGAAAGCTCCTTCTGGCAGCGGGATTTTCAGGAGGAGGGGTAATTACTGTCTCGCCCAACGGTCAGATAACTCCCCCACTTATCACATTGCCTTCAGGTGTTACAGCGTCTCAACTCGACATGCAAAAATTATTGAGTGGATATGCAATAGCGGGCGCCAGTGGTCATCTGGCATATGCAGCAGTTCCTCTGTATCTTTCCACCCGTATAAATACGGTACTGCATGTAGCTACAGATGAACTGGTCGTAATGGTAGTTACTCGCAGGATCAAACCACCCTCCACCGGGCTGGAGTATTTCATCTTAATCGGGCTGGCATCGTTGGTGGTAGCCGGGCTCGTGGCATGGATCCTCTCCAGACGGCTTGCAAATTCGATCAGCAAGGTAGTATCTACCGCTAACCGGCTGGCCTCGGGCGAGCTTGGAGCCAGGGTAGAGAGCTCGAGGGGAGACTACCAGGAAGTAGTCAGCCTCGCGGATGCAATTAACGACATGGCCGCCCAACTGGAGAGTTCGCAGCAGTCCGAACGGCAATTCCTGCTCTCCGTCTCTCATGATCTGCGAACTCCGCTTACCTCGATTCGCGGCTATGCGGAAGCTGTACTTGATGGAGCCGTAGATGATACCACCCATGCGGTAGAAATAATAAGAGACGAGTCTTACCGGCTGGATGGCCTGATACGTGACCTCCTTGACCTGGCCCACCTTCAGGCAAAAAGGTTCTCGCTCGATATGGAGCCAGTAGATATAACAGCAGTCATACAGCAGGTGGCAAATATCTTCCTGCCCGTTGCAAGCCGGCACGGCATTGCTATCGAGGTACTATCTCCTCAAGGTGCCGGAGGTATTGCAAGAAATGGTGGTGGTGCTGGTATGGCCGGTGCGGCGGCCGGTACTCCAAACGATAGTCTTGCTACTGGTGCAGGCGGCGCTGGCGGATCAACCGCTGCGACACCCGATCCAGCCGGAGCGGGGATACCCAATCCGCCAAGTGCAGGGATAATAGTCAATAGCGATGAAGGTAGGCTGGTGCAATTAGTCGGAAACATAGTAGACAATGCACTCAAGTACGCACGCAGCACCATACAATTGCGTTATTGGACAGAAAATGGTCAAGCCATGGTAGAGGTACTGGACGACGGCCCTGGTATAGCCGCCAAAGACCTGACTCATGTATTCGAGAGACACTACCGGGCGGACACATCAAGAAACCTTAGCGGTGGCACCGGCATGGGACTTTCCATAGTATCGGAGTTGGTGTCAGCTATGCACGGTACCGTGTCAATATATTCGCACGAAAGCGGTATAGATGGAACATCGGTAGTGGTGCGCCTTCCGCTGGCCGAGCCTCTGGCCGACAGGGATCGCCAAATATAAGTCCTCTCTACGTCCGGGGAACAGCAGTGACAATGGGGTGTCTGGCGGCTTGTGCCTCGTCAATTCTGCCAACCGGGGTACGCTCAGGTGCAGCCTTGGCGGATGCCCCTTTGGTGGCTTCTATCTCGGAAGCGATTTCAACCATGGCTGAAGTGAATGCCTGTAGGGTCTGCAAACTCTCGGTCTCTGTAGGCTCTATCATAAGTGCTTCATCTACCACAAGTGGAAAAGATACTGTAGGCGGATGGAACCCCCTATCGAGCAGCATCTTTGCTATATCCTGGGCTTTTACCCCATAACGTCGCTTGAATGTAGAGGCTGATAGCACAAACTCATGCATGCAGCTACTTCCATAGGGAACCTCATATGTTCCGGAGAGAGCTTTAAGCAGCCAGTTGGCATTTAACAGAGCCGTCTGTGAAACCTTTTTTAGGCCGTCGGATCCATTGGAGAGGATATACGCAAACGCCCTTATCAGCACCATAGCATTGCCATTGTACGAATGAACCCTGCCTATCGAGTGATCGGGCATTTTCCACTGGCAGGTACCGTCCTCATTGAGCACCGGCCTTGGGCCTGGTAGATACTGCTCAAGCCCAGCACGTACCCCTACCGGCCCGGCTCCAGGTCCACCACCGCCATGTGGGGTGGCAAATGTCTTATGGGTATTTAAATGTACTATATCGAATCCCATTTTGCCCGGTGTAGTGATGCCCATTATGGCATTTAGATTGGCGCCATCGTAATATGCAAGAGCACCTGCTTCATGCAAAAGCCTGCAGATTTCCACTACGTCTTTCTCGAATATGCCTATGGTGTTTGGGTTGGTAAGCATAATGGCAGCGACATCTTCAGACAGAGACGACTCCAGGGAGGCCATATCCACACATCCATCGCTGTCTGTAGCGACTGTTACAGTTCGGTATCCCGCAAGAGTGGCAGAGGCAGGATTGGTGCCATGTGCCGATTCCGGTACCAACACAACTGTACGATGCTCTCCCAGTGACCTGTGATAAGCACCGGCGACCAAAAGACCGGTCAGCTCTCCCGCCGCCCCTGCGGGTGGCTGTAGTGTAAATGCCGACATGCCTGTAATCGCACACAGTGCCCTATCGAGCGTCCACATTATCTCCATCCAACCCTGGGAGAATTGTGCAGATATAAGAGGATGCACATCTTTAAGCAGGGGCATCTCCGCAACCTCGTCAAATGCCTTGGGGTTATACTTCATGGTACAAGAGCCAAGTGGATAAAACCCAAGATCGACTGAGTACTGTCTATGAGTAAGACGGGTATAGTGGCCTACCAAATCCCGTTCAGATACTTCTGGAAGCGCCGGTAGCTCAACGTTGTTATCGTCCGGTGCAAGATCAGGGACTCCGGTAGAAGGTAGTTGGAATGCCCTCCTTCCTGGACTTGAAAGTGAGAAGATAAGTGGTTCCTCGCTACCTCCCATCAAAGGAGTGCTGGCAGCACTGCCTCCGTAGGTTCCGTATACAGAAGCAGAAGGACGGTCAGTCATTGCAATCTCCTTAGCCAAGGCTTTTGCTGTGTAGCGGTCAAAGATACATCGTTAGCCGGATGATCACTCATCGTATGACCCTTCATCGTATGGCCTTTTCGAAAGATGAGGCATAAGACTCGATCTCCTGAATTGTCCGCTTTTCGGTCACTGCAATGAGCAAGTTGGCGCCGGTTGGATGTCCACTGTCACTTGTTATACTCATATCCTGAGAGCTTGAAATGCACTCCTGCACATATTCATCATCAAGCGCAATGCCACCAATAAAACCATCGTCGGCCAGTCTTGTAAGTAGGGCTTCGCTGCTTATAGGCAACCTCAATACCAACTCGTTGAAAAATGGCTCATCATAAAGCGGCTCTACCCCATCTATGGCGCACAGGAGCCCTTGCAGGTAATGCGCCCCTGAATAGCACCTCCGGGATACCTCTTTAAGCCCGGCGGGTCCAAGCCAGGAAAGATAGATTGTTGCCGTGATCGCCATAAGCGTCTGATTGGTGCAGACGTTCGAGGTGGCTCTTTCTCTGCGAATATCCTGTTCCCTGGTACGAAGTGTCATAGTGTATGCCCGCTTGGCATTACCGTCTACGCTCTCCCCTATCACCCTTCCAGGTATTATGCGCATATACTCTTCCCTGCAGGACAGAAGACCAAGATAAGGACCCCCAAAGGATAATCCGATTCCCAGTGATTGTCCTTCTGCTACAGCAATGTCTGCACCGTAGTGCCCGGGTGTAGGTAACATCCCAATAGATATCGGATCAAATGCAACTATAAGCAATGCGCCAAGGTTGACTGCCAGCCCCTTCACCCGCTCCATATCATTTTCCAACGCTCCAAAGTAATTCGGATAGGCTACTACGATAGCTGCAGGTGGCGAAAGGTCTGGCGAGGACAGTACGGCATCCCAATCTGTAGATGCACCCCGCAGTTTGATTGGATGCACTCTTATATCCCTACCGGACACCAGGGTCTCCAGCACGGAGCGCCATCTCGGATTCACTCCACAGGAAATCCATACGTCATGGCGACCGGTATATGAAATAGCCATGTTTACCGCTTCATACAGGGAAGAGGCGCCGTCGTAGAGAGAGGCGTTTGCGATAGGAAGTCCTGATAACCTTGACACCATAGTCTGGTATTCAAACAGCGCCTGCAGGACACCCTGAGATACCTCCGACTGGTACGGAGTATAGGATGTGACAAACTCCGACCTTGATGCCAAGCTCGATACAACCGGCGGTACATAATGATCGTATGCCCCACCCCCGGCAAAACACACCAAGCTATGGTCGATTCCGGTACCTGCATATCCACCGTAGGAGTTGGCGGCAGCCAATTCACGTATGCGCTTTACAACGTCTGCCTCACTAATGCCCATAGGTAGATCGAACCCTTCTTCCAAAAGTATCTCTGAAGGTACTGCAGCGTACAGGTCGTCCAGCGACTTGCAGCATAGATCGCTTAACATCACGCTTATTTCATCTTCTGTATGTGGAATATAGGTACTCATATCAGGCTAATTACCACCGCTTACCGTGGCGAGAATCATCCGAGGGCATAGTGTCCGAGGTGGATTTCGATAACCTGCCACGAGGAACGAAGGGCAGTTTGGTTATATGTGCAGGCATTACTCTCTCTCCATGCTCTTCATGGATCGTATCTATATTCATATCTATACGTACTTCCACATCAGTAGATATTAGCGCCATAGCTATACCTCTACCTACCGTAGGGCCATACCCTCCACTGGTGATTATTCCAATGGGATGACGTTGCCCTTCTTGATTGAGCCCTTCTTTTGGGTCATGTCGCCATTTCTGGTCGTCTTTTTGGCCGTCTCCTCCCTGTGACTCGGCTCCCTGTGTTTCTGCGTGTTCTGCTCCCTCTGAAAAGTAAAGGTAAGAGCCATCTCTGAGTGGCCTACGACTTTCACCGGCCAATCCCCAAAGTTTACGCCCGGGACCAGAATCTCTTTCTCTCTCCAGCGGCGCCTTACCCCTGAAAGACTCCTTCTCCCAGCCGACTACCCAATCGAGTCCTGCTTGCAATGGAGAGATACCGGGACCTAATTCATGGCCAAAGAGAGGCAACCCCGCTTCGAGTCGTAGGGTATCTCTGGCTCCAAGTCCGGCAGGAGTGGCGCCTGCATCCATAATCTGGCTGAAAATCCGCTCGGCATGACTGGCCGGTACGTCTATCTCTACGCCGTCTTCGCCGGTGTATCCCGTTCCGGCCACCATGCAGGCAACACCGTCTACCATAAGAGTGCGTACCTGGTTATTCTTGACGGTGGGCAGTTCTGAGCTTACTGCAGAGAGTACTTTACGTGCATGAGTGCCTTGAACCGCTATTAGCGCCCTCGACAGAGTGATGTCTTTTGCACGAAGGATATCTGCTACCAATTGAGTGTTTGCCGCATTGGCCAGCACTATGAACCTGTCAGGCTCAAGCCACCATACAATTAAATCATCCTGGACAGAGCCGTCAGAGGGATCCACCAAATGTGTATACTGAGCTCGACCTGGAGATATTTTCCTCAAATCATTGGTCAGCTCTCTTTGCAGCATATCGAACTTATCGTTTCCCTCTACAAGAAGTGAACCAAGATGGCTTGTGTCAAAGATTGCGCAGGCATTCCTGCAGGCCAGGTGCTCATCTATAGTGCCACCTGAATAACGAAGTGGCATCTCCCATCCGCTGAATACTGTGAACCTGGCGTCAATCGACTTGTGTAGATCGTAAAGGACTGAACGGCGCGGTATATCAGAGGGCTCAGACAATGTAGATCATATGGGGTATGAGCATACAGGCTGGTACATAAAACAGGCGCTGCAGAGATTCTATATAGCATGGCTCAGACTGGAGCCATCAGATGCCTTGTTGGATTTTTTATCAGGATCGGACTGACCAGAATAGGTGGATTCATCGGAAGAAACAGGAGATTCATACCTACTGGATAATGTAGTAATGTCTGCGTCCAGCTCTTCAACTATACCTTGCAGTGCAACCATGCTAAACACCCCCTGGCCATTGCGAAGAAGGTCAACCACCTCATCATTGGAATGAGCCAGAAGAGACTTACCGCCGGCAAATACCAATGTAGATGACCCAAGTTCACCGCCTACCCCATCACGGAGACAGTCGACAGCCTTACGAGCGCTTCTGAGCGATACCCCTGAGTCGAGAAGGCGTTTGAGTACCTTTAACTCCAATAAATCACTGTAAGAATAGATCCTTTGCGTACCGCTCCCTGCTGCCTGCACTACCGAGGGAGTCAATAGGCCGGTTCTGGCCCAATAATCGAGCTGCCGGTAGGATATCCCGATTAGTTTACAGACCTGGGGTCCCCTGAACCCCTCTACCGCAGAATCTTCTGTCATAGTATCCGACCCACCCGCAGTGAAACTTCGATTGTCCTCCTGGGCGGCACCCTCTGTGTTGGTAGTGTCCAAATCGTCATCTACGACTGTACTTTCTGTCATTGCAGTTTTGCTGCCTTTCATAGTTGCAACCTCCCTTTTAGCTATTAATCAATTTCTATGTACATATACCTATTCGTGACTATACATCTACTGGTGGTTGAAAGTCACATAATAGTAATTACTACCCTGAACAGGCAATTAGCAAATATGCATATATTCATTTATGCATATTCACCGTACGAGTAAAATAATATGCAGATGCATACTGCATGATTATGCATAAATGCAATTTTAATAACGTTATTATAACACACAATTTTATATAAAAAATATTATCCTCAAACTCTAACTGTCAACTTAAGGGTTAGGGTTTGACCATATAAGCTGCTGAAGATGGCTATACAAACCCTGGCTCACATGTCCGTTAAATCATATTTTCGCTGCCAGCACATATTCACGTAAGCACCTGCATATATCTGGCCATATGATACAAGATCGGATTAGCTACGGTATCGTATAAACATGAGCACTTCACAGTTGTGGACAATATTAGGACCGATGATAGTTTTATTTGCTTCGTCTATCACGGTCACTACTACACTATTTGTACGTACAGATAGCAAGATTGAGGCGTTGGACAATAAACTTGAAGCCAAGATTGATGACCAGGGCAAAGAGCTTATATCTTTGGGCAACAAAATAAGTAAGATAGAGGGACAAATGGGTGCAGTATTAGAATTGGTGCCACATCCAGCAACTACCTAAACGCCGGTAAAAGCCGATTGCGTCATGACCCTCTCGCTTTTATACACTAAAGGCCGAAGTAGAAGTAGAACGCTTCGCCATGACGCAATAATCTTGGGAGGCAAGCAAAAAGGACATTATCGTATGGCCAGATCACCCGGTCTGACCGGAGCAGGTAACATGCTAGGGTGGCCCGTCAAAAAAGCATCGACAGATTGAGCTGCCGACCTTCCTTCTGCTATCGCCCACACGATCAACGATTGGCCTCTGGCTGCGTCCCCGCACGAAAACACCCTTTCAGTGGTGGCCATCCAATTGCTATCTACAATAATGTTGCCCCTGGAATTGAACTCAAGCCCCAACTCGGAGGCTGCACCGGCCTGCTCAGGGCCGGTAAATCCCAGTGCCAGTAACGCCAAATTACACTCTATTACTCGCATGGTGCCTTCAATGCTGTAGAATACCGGACGGCCATCCTGGTAGTCCATGGATACCTCCTCTACCAATATCCCACTCAAGTTGCCAGCGGCATCACCTATGAACTCTTTCGTATTCAGGGAGTAATAACGCTCACCTCCCTCTTCATGGGCCGATGTGGTACGAAAGATCATTGGGTAGGTAGGCCATGGTTGATCAAGCGGCCTATCCAGTGGCGGCTTGGGTAGTATCTCCAGCTGGAGTACCGACCTTGCGCCCTGGCGATGGACTGTACCCAGACAATCAGCGCCGGTATCACCACCACCAAGTATCACTACATCTCGGCCTTCGGCAGATATGAATGTTTCACATCTTGTACCCTCGCGTAAAAGGTTCGACGGCCTCAAATACTCAAGCGCGTAGTGAATGCCACCGAGGTCTCGTCCTGGGATAGCGAGATCCCTGGAGAGACCAGTTCCTATTGCGAGTACAATAGCATCGTAGTTGTTAAGCAGTTCTCTTGCAGAAATGCGGTTTTTCTTTGTAGCATCCCAACCGTAATAGGCGCCGTCCGACGTATAGCTGTCTATGCCTACATATGTATCGCAGACAAACTCAATACCTTCGTCGCTAAGCTGTTCCAGGCGCCTGTCCACTACCCGCTTCTCCATCTTGAACTCCGGGATACCATAACGCAATAGACCGCCGGGTCTGCTATCCCTCTCGTACACGGTTACCCGATGTCCTGCCCGTCTCAGTTGCTGGGCACATGCCAGCCCGGCCGGACCTGATCCTACGATAGCCACAGACTTTCCTGATTCAATCTCGGGAGGTATAGTAGTAACCCAACCATTTGACCATGCAGTCTCTACTATCTCGTATTCCATGCGTTCAATCGTAACTGGATCATCGGCTATACCGAGCACACAGGCTGCCTCGCAAGGTGCAGGACAGAGCCTGCCGGTGAACTCCGGAAAGTTGTTTGTAGCATGAAGCCGATCTGAAGCTTCTCGCCAATGTCCCCTATAAACAAGATCATTCCACTCTGGGATCAGGTTACCCAGAGGGCATCCAAGATGGCAAAACGGAATACCGCAGTCCATGCACCTGGCTGCTTGGATTCTGGCCCTATTTTCAGGAAAAGGCTCGTATACCTCATTCCAGTCATGTACTCTCTTCTCTGCCGGCCTTCTGGCAGGCAACTGCCTTGTATATTCGAGAAATCCAGTTACCTTACCCATGGCTTAGCTTGTCTGTTCCATTATCGTATCTCCTCCATCACCGCATCATCGACCGAGCGGCCTTCTGCCTCAGCCAACTTTGTAATCTCTATGATCTTCGCATACTCCCGTGGCATTACCTTCAAAAACAACTTCGATTCCACATCGAAATCGTCGAGCAACTTCGCAGCAACTGTTGAACCGGTCTCCTGATGGTACCTGACCAGCAATCCCCTCAGCAGTTCCATGTCATCATGATCAAGTGAAATAATATCTACCATCTCTGTATTGATGCGCTTGGCAATATGGCGTTGGATGGCTTCGTCCTGAACTATATCGTACCCGGCAGCTTCCTGCATAGCCGCAGTACTGTTGCCACTCCGAAGCACCTCTCCCCTGTCTCTGGCATAAAGATAAGCAACTCCACCCGACATGCCGGCAGCAAAGTTCCTCCCTATCTGCCCCAATACGACAGCGATGCCGCCAGTCATGTACTCGCAACCGTGGTCACCTATACCTTCTGCGACAGCGATAGCACCGGAATTCCTTACGCAGAACCTCTCACCGACCTGTCCTCTCAAGAATAATTCACCACCGGTGGCTCCATAGAGTATTACGTTTCCTGCAATAATCTGATCTTCAGCTGCAAAGACCGACTGCGGTGGTGGTACTACAACAATCCTTCCGCCTGAAAGTCCCTTACCCAGGTAATCGTTGGCATCACCTACCAATTGTAAAGTCACCCCTTTTACCAGAAAGGCTCCAAAGCTCTGGCCGGCAGAACCATTAAACTTTATCGTAATAAAATCATCAGGCAGCTGGCTCCTTGAATTGCCAGCACTGTCTACGCTTCCCACGTTACCGGCACTACCGCCCAAGCCATCAAAACCACCACCACTACCCAAGCCACTACCCAAGCCACTACCGCCAGCACTAGCGCCAGCACGCCCTGTATCCTCGTCGGCTCCTGCATAAAAGCGTGAAACAATAGTATGGCTAAGCAGCGTTCCCACAGTCCTGTGAACATTCCTGATAGGGAGTTCGACCGTTATCGGATGCCCACGTTCGATACCTGCCATGCACTCATCAATAAACTCCCAGTCCAATTGCGAGTCGATCCCGTGGTTCTGAGCAACACACTGAAAGCGCTCGGTTCCATAGTTATTGGCAGGAATGGCAAGTACCGAAGATATATCGAGGCCACCTGCCTTCCAATGGCCGGTAGCCTTCTCTACATCGAGTAGATCTACCCTGCCGATAGCATCTTCCAGTGATCTCAATCCCAACTCGGCCAAATACTCCCGTACCTCCTCGGCAATCATCTCCAAGAACGCCTCTACGTAATCCGGCTTTCCGGTGAAACGATTACGCAATACAGGATTTTGGGTGGCTATCCCTACCGGACAGGTGTCGAGATGACATACTCTCATCATGACGCAACCAAGTGCAACCAGAGCCATAGTCGCAAAACCAAACTCTTCAGCACCTAGCAACGCTCCTATCATGACATCACGGCCAGTCTTTAATTGGCCGTCTACCTGTACGACGATGCGATCACGCAGTCCATTCGCTAGCAGAACCTGGTTGGTCTCAGCGAGCCCTATCTCCCAGGGTATGCCTGCATGCTTGATGGAGGTAAGCGGAGCCGCACCCGTACCACCATCATGACCGGATATGAGCACTACATCTGATTTTGCCTTGGCTACTCCCGCTGCAACCGTCCCAACACCCACCTCGGCAACGAGCTTGACATGTATACGGGCATTGGGATTGGAACACTTGAGATCGTGTATGAGCTGAGCAATGTCCTCTATCGAATAGATGTCATGGTGTGGCGGTGGGGATATAAGCCCTACTCCCGGAGTGGAGTACCTGGTACGCGCTATCCACGGGTATACCTTATGAGGTGGCAACTGACCACCCTCTCCCGGCTTGGCTCCCTGAGATATTTTTATCTGTATATCGTCCGAATTGACCAGATAATCTATGGTTACGCCGAAACGCCCCGAAGCAACCTGCTTGATGGCACTGCGCCTGGAATCTCCGTTCGGATCGGCAAAGAATCTATCCGCATCTTCTCCGCCCTCACCTGTATTTGACCTCCCACCCAGACGGTTCATTGCAACGGCAAGTGCTTCATGAGCCTCCTTCGATATCGATCCGTACGACATCGCACCGGTCGAGAAACGCTTTACGATACTGGATACCGGTTCTACCTCACTCAACGGAATAGGCGGATGTACTCCCTTCTTAAACCTGATTAACCCTCTCAGGGTGCAGAGATACTCGGATTGCTGATCTATCAGGTTTGTATATTCCTTGAACAGCGAGTAATCCCGGTTTCTGACAGCCTGTTGAACCTTGAAGACCGCCTTTGGGGTAAGCAGGTGTGCCTCCCCCTCACGCCGCCACTGGTACTCTCCACCCGTTTCCAGCTCACGATGAGCACGGGCTGACTGCAATGGGCTGAATGCACGACGGTGGCGTGCCAATACCTCTCCGACGATAACCTCCAGTCCCGCGCCACCTATCCGGCTGGTCGTACCGCTGAAGTATTCGTCGACAAAATCTTTGTCCAGGCCGACAGCTTCAAAGACCTGTGAACCGGTATAAGATGCAACCGTCGATATTCCCATCTTCGACATCACCTTTACTATCCCTTTGACGCAAGCCTTTACGTAGTTCTTGCGAGCTTTTAATGCAGGTACATCCTCGAGCAGTCCGCCGGCGACCATATCATCTATCGTTTCAAAAGCCAGGTAGGGATTGATAGCTGAGGCTCCATAGGCCACGAGGAGAGCCATATGGTGCACCTCTCTGGCCTCACCACTTTCAGCAATCAAGCCAACTTTGGTTCTGGTGCGCTCTCTTATCAGGTGCTCATGTACCGCAGATACCAGCAATAGCATTGGAATAGGAGCCAACTCTGCACTGGCGTTGCGATCTGAAAGTATTATGATATTTGCCCCGCCTACAATAGCATCGCTTACTCGAGAACGCACCGATTCGATAGCATCTTTAAGGGCATCCACCCCACCCAAAGCATCAAATAGCCCGTCGACGGTAAATGCCTTAAATCCCGGAGTCTCACCATGCTCATTGACGTACATCAATTTGGCAAGATCCTGGTTGTCTATTATTGGAGATTCAAGGATGATCTGTTTGCACGAAGACGGTTGTGGATCAAGTAAATTGCCCTCGGATCCTACGTTCGTCCTTGTGGCGGTAACAAGCTCTTCTCTAATGGCATCCAACGGGGGGTTGGTAACCTGCGCAAAAAGCTGGGTAAAGTAATCATAAAGTAGCCTGGGGCGCGTCGACAACACCGCAATAGCAGCATCGTTTCCCATAGAGCCGATTGCTTCCTGACCTCCCGACACCATAGGGGCAACAATGACCCTCAGATCCTCATTGGTATATCCAAAGAGTCGCTGATGGGTGACAACCGAGGAGTGTTGGGGAGTCAGCATCTTCCGATATGGCAAGTCGCTTAGATGCACCTGTTGCTCCTCCAACCATTGACCATAGGGATGTTCAGACGCAAGTGCATTCTTGATCTCCGCATCTTCTATGATGCGCCCCTGCGCTGTATCCACAAGGAACATCCTTCCTGGCTGTAGCCGTCCCTTTCTGATTATGTCAGCAGGATCTATATCCAATAACCCCGTCTCGGATCCAAGTACCAGCTTCCCATCTGCGGTAAGAAGCCAGCGTGACGGCCTGAAGCCGTTTCTATCCAGCACTCCCCCGGCAAGGGTGCCGTCAGTAAATATCATCGCTGCAGGGCCGTCCCATGGCTCCATAATGGATGCATGATATGTATAAAAATCCCTCATCCGTGGAGGCATATCGGAGTTTTTCTCCCATGCTTCAGGTATCATCATCATAACTGCATGAGGCAATGACCTGCCACCAAGGTGCAGCAGTTCTATTACTTCGTCAAAAGAAGCTGAATCGGATGCACCGGGAGTACATATTGGAAATAGCCTGGTTATATCTCCCTTTATAAGCTCCGACTCAAGTAGCGCTTCTCTTGCACGCATCCAATTACGGTTGCTTATTAGGGTGTTTATCTCGCCATTGTGGGCAATATATCTATATGGGTGCGCGAGTGGCCATGATGGGAAAGTATTGGTAGAGAACCTGGAATGGACCATAGCAATAGCCGATTTAAATGAAGGTTCCGAGAGATCTGGATAAAACGATGCGAGCTGGTGGGAGGTGAGCATGCCCTTATACACAATCGTCCTGGATGATAATGAAGCTATGTAGATATCATCCAACTCATGCTCCACCCGCTTTCTGAGGCAGAACGCCATCCTGTCGATAGCCAGCCTGCCATCCTGTCCGGAGTATTGACCAGCCTCAGAGCTGTCGCCTCCCCTGGCCTCACGCTGCATACCAGCCTCAAGTCCATCATCCTCTCTGGCCTCATACATACCGACTTCACCACAATGGCCAATAGGATAAGCCGGGGTCACTGCCAGCTGCCAGAATGAGCACATAGACTCGGCAGCGGTAGCGCCTATAGATGTATCGTCCACCGGAACCTGCCGCCAACCAAGAACCCTGAGTGACTCCTCTGCAGCCAACTCCTCTATACGCCTCATCGACTTCCGCACCAAATAATCGTCTCTGGGCATGTTCACGATCCCACATGCATAGGCGCCTTCTTCCAACCCCCCTATGCCCAGTTCCACCTGCGAGCTGAGAAAGTCATGGGGGATCTGAAGCAGTATCCCGGCGCCGTCGCCGGTCTCCTCTTCAGCTCCAGTCGCACCGCGATGTGCCAGGTTCTGGAGAGCGGTTAAGCCATCTTCGACTATGCCATGGCTCCTATTCCCGTGGATGTCGACTACCAGAGCTATTCCACACGAATCATGTTCGAATGCAGGATCATACAGGCCAACAGCACCCCGACCTGTGCCCTCTCCAGACACATAGCCGCTTTCGCCCGTGCCAAAAGCCTTCATTCTAACGTTCCAATCGTCATCCAACAACCATTCCTTTACCAACTAATACCTTACAGGTTTAACGTTAAGGGACGACATTGGCCCATCAGTTTTGTATACCAGGGAAAGTATCCCTGTCTGCTACGATACATAATCCCCGCACACCATTGAGGAAATTCGGTATCGTTACAAACAGTACTATACTAAATATTATTATAGCAGAAGGAATCACAAGAGAAATTACAACAGTAGATAGCAGCAACTACGACATAGTAATAATTGGAGGAGGGATAATAGGGCTCAGTGTCGCCCACACTATCCCGAGCATCTACAATAGAGTGGCAATAGTCGATCCATCCCCCGGTAAGGGTACCACCTGGGTTGCCGCAGGAATGCTTGCCGCGGTCACTGAAGCATACTACGGCGAAGATATGAACCTTAATCTCAATATGGCATCAGCAAAGCTGTGGAAATCATTTGCCGGGGAACTGAGCGAAAAAAGCGGGATCGACATTGGCTACAGGCAGGTAGGCACCCTGGTGGTCGCCGGTGACAATGATGACAGGTCTTACATAAAAGAACTCTACGATTACCAGCGTGGCCTCAAATTGAATGTCGAGTGGTTGAGCGCAGCTGAAGCAAGAGAGCTGGTTCCTCAACTTGCACCATCTGTACGGGGAGCGATGCTCGCGGTAGATGATTACCAGGTGGATCCACGCCTGGTAATAAAGGCACTGATGAAGCTGGCAACAGATAGAAACTACTCATTCCTGGCAACCAGGGCAACATCTATCAATGCGGCATCCAAAAAGAGCTCTGGGGGCAATTCTGAAAATGGCTTTGACGTAACCCTTGAGTCTGGCGACGAATTGCATGCTGGCAGGGTCATTGTATGCACCGGGCCATGGACATCCCAACTAAAGGGCATCCCGCGATCCATTACTTCGGCAGTAAGGCCGGTAAAGGGTGAGATAGTCAGGGTTGCAGCACCTGATCCCTCGTTGTTGCCCGCACATACCATAAGGGGCATAACCAACGGCCGGTCGATATATATGGTACCAAGAGCTGACGGGACGCTGGTAATTGGCGCCACCATGGAGGAAAAGGGCTTTGATACGGCAGTACGATCCGGTGCGGTCTTCGAATTGTTGAGAGATGCCAGAGCGTTGCTGCCCATCGTAACCGAACTATCGTTCCAGGAGACCATTGCCGGCCTCAGACCGGCTACGCCAGACAACGGCCCTATAATCGGAAGTGTGGGAGATGATAATGGGCTGATAGTAGCTGCCGGACACTATAGAAACGGCATATTGCTTACCCCAATTACAGCTATGGCGGTAAGCGCACTCGTGCAATCCGATGAAGGGCAACTGCCAAAAGAGGTAATACCGTTCAGTCCTATGCGCCTGGAGAAAAGTGCATGAACTCTGGAAATATTTTAATGAGTATATCCGTAAACGGGGAGTATCACGATATAGATACTGGTACTACGGTAGCTCACCTGGTTGAGCGGTACGCCCCTGCGACTCGAGGAATATCTGTAGCAATAGACGGCGACATAGTACCGAAGAGCATGTGGGCAGAGACCCAGCTAAAAGAAGATTGCAGGGTAGAGATCATCACGGCGGTGGCAGGCGGATGATTGAGGAGGGTGTTGATATTGCGGGTCTGAAGGTAGCCAATCGGTTGCTGCTCGGTACAGGCGGAGTGCAGAGCCACGAAGTACTGGAAAAGGTCATAGAAGCATCGAAAGCCTCGGTAGCAACAGTTGCAATGCGACGGGTATCGGCTACCTCCAAACAGTCAATACTGGATGTCCTCGATGCGCATAATGTAACCATACTGCCAAACACCGCAGGCTGTTATAGTGCACATGAAGCAGTCCTCACCGCTGAAATGGCCAGAGATGCCCTCGAAACAGACTACGTAAAACTGGAGGTAATAGGAGATGAAGATACTCTATTGCCGGATGTAAATGAACTGTTAAGAGCAGCGGAGATCTTATATGACAAGGGTTTCAAGGTGTTTCCCTACACTACCGATGACCCTATAATTGCCAAACGTCTGGAGCAGGCAGGTTGTGTTGCTGTCATGCCTCTTGGAGCTCCAATAGGAAGTGGACTTGGAATACGCAATCCGCACAATATCGCTTTGATAGTCGATAGTGTAAACGTACCTGTCATACTGGATGCAGGTATCGGCACTGCCTCAGAGGCGGCCCATGCAATGGAGCTGGGCTGCTCTGGAGTACTTATAGCTTCAGCAATTACAAGAGCACAAAACCCCCCAATGATGGCAGCGGCAATGAAACACGCCATTATAGCCGGCCGCAATGCATACTTGGCCGGAAGAATACCAAGGAGATTCCGGGCACTGGCCTCCTCCCCCATGGACGGCATAGCCAATCTATGATGCCTGCCCAAAAGGCTCCCAGGGTTCTTGTAATATCCGGATCTGATTCAAGTGGAGGGGCAGGAATGCAGGCCGATATCCGTACCCTGGAATCTATTGATATAGATGGAGTGTATGCAGTTACGGCAGTCACCGCACAAGACTCTACTTCTGTTGCGGGGGTAATGCCTGTATCGAAAGATCTGCTTGGCCTGCAAATAGACCTGGCTATTGGAGAACAATCACCTGCAGCCACCAAAGTGGGCATGCTTGCTACGGCAGAAAATGTTGCAGTCGTTTCAGATCGGATGAAAGCTGGAAAACTCCCAAATGCAATAGTAGATCCTGTATTGGCGGCGTCATCAGGTAAGCCGCTAATCGAAGAGGCCGGCATAGAGGCATATCGAGAATTACTGATACCTCATACATATATCCTAACGCCAAACATTCCCGAGGCAGAGCTACTGGCAGGAACGATTATATCCGATGTAGACAGCATGGTCGATGCTGCCATGGGGCTGCATGACATGGGAGCTCAGGTAGTGATCATAAAAGGCGGTCATGCCAATTGGGAAACTCCGGAGAAATACATATCGCCAGACACATCTCCAGATGCACCGATGATGCTAGATATCATAGTAGGATTGAATGATGATGTAGGTGCACTGGTATCCCCACGCTTGCAGGTAGGGGAGATCAGGGGTACCGGGTGTACGTTTTCATCCGCCATAGCAGGCTATATCGTACACGGATACTCAGCAGAAGAAGCAATAACTGCCGCCAAAAGATACGTTACACAATATATTGCAAAATATGGCTCATCTCTGTCTTCTATGGACACCCTAAATTGCGAGCTATGATGTGACGGCCGTGAACCAGCCGTATACATCAAACAGTGCATTTGCTGTTGCACTGGCTGATATGTTCATCTGACCGGAGGAGTTTAGCTGGGAGATGACCATATTTGCATCAGTTGTGGAAGTCGTGAAGTTCACATCTGATGTAGTGGGTGCAGTACTTCCCAGATACACAGTGAGATAACCACTACCTGCACTACCGGTTGCAGTTAGGTTGCCAACAACTGCGGTTGTATCAGATGGGATATCGGCCTCTCCTGTAACCTGTACGGTAATGGACTTTCCTGCTTGGATTGCAGAGAGATTGGCATTGGCTGTCGGCAGATTTTCGCTCACGCAAGAACTTGGCTGTGGCGACTGGCTGCATCTGGTATCTAATATCCTTGCCGGTGTCACAGGGTTAAACAATGACCCTGTTTGAGATGAGCTTGAGCCATCTGTGTAGTAACCGGAGACATCTACAGTAAAGTTTGTATTACCGGAGTTATTGTAGATACTTATCTCACCATTGGTACCGACCTTTACTATCGCACTGTTTGGTACAGTCTCATTTTTGTTGAAGTTCACTGTGGAGACAAGAGCTTTGGTAGAACCTGCCGGGAATGCAGCCAGGTAGCCACCGGCAGTTGGGCCTATGGCAGTAAGGTTCAAAACTACAGCAGATACTCCACTTGTTGGAATACCATCAATACCTGTTACAGCTATGTTTTCTGTCTGTCCGGCTCCAAGTGTAGTTGCATTGGAGTTTACAGAGGGAAGAGATGCACAGTAGGAACTTGCTATATTTGTTGGCAACGGAGATTCGGAGCATCTCGTATCTGCAACACGTGTAGGTGTGACAAAGTTGTAGAGACCTGCCGGTGTACTTCCTGGCGGAGCATAGTAACCCTCTATGTCAACGATGACATTTACAGTACTGCCGGCGCCGTTCATCACTGCAATCTGGCCATTATTCACAGGTACTGTTACCAGGTTTGTAACAATACCTGATGTAGATGTCCAGTTCAGGCTGGATACAACCGGCAGGGTGGATCCTTCCGGGTAGATGCTCAGGTAGCCTGCACTTGTCATGTTCACGGCTGTTACGTTGACAACAACGGCTGTTGCACTGATTGGGATACCATCTAATCCTGTCACGGTAATGTTCTCGGTAGCTTCACCGGAAAGAGGGGTTAGTTTGGAGTTCTGAGTTGGCAGATTCTCGGATGCACAGTAACTTGGAGTAGGTGTAGCCGAGCACCTGGTGTCTGCGAGCCTTGCAGGGTTCACAGGAGTATATGCATCACCTGTAACGGGTGCTACGGGTACTACGTAGGTGAACTGGTCAGCCGTAGAGGTGGCACTTGTTCCACTTGGGGTAGTGACAGTTACATTGACAGTGCCTGCGGACTCTGCCGGAGAGGTCGCACTGATTGAGGTAGCTGAATTAACTGTAACAGCAGTTGCTGTAACAGAACCAAACATAACTGTTGCAGAAGAGGTGAAACCTGTGCCTGTAATGGTTACAGATGTACCTCCTGTGGTAGGCCCGCTGGTGGGGCTTATTCCAGTTACTGTAGGTGGCTTTAGTGTAGGCGTGGGAGATGTATAGGTGAACTCATCTGCCGATGTCACGGGTGAGGTACCTCCCGGTGATGTAACGGTCATATTTACTGCACCTGCACTCTCTGCCGGTGACGTAGCCTGTATCTCTGTAGATGAGATTACTGTAAAAGAGGTAGCTTCTGTGCTTCCAAAGAACACATAGGCAACGCCTGAAAGGTTGTCTCCGGTTATAGTTACGGTAGTTCCACCTGATGTGGAACCCGTAGTAGGAGATATGGAGGTTATAGATGGTGCAGGTGGTGGTGGTGGCGGTATGTACTGGTAGGCACCTGCACTGCAGCTTGTAGCCGGGCGTGAAACTCCCCTCTGGTCTTGGCTAAGATTGGCTCCATTATATGATCCGCTACAGAGATCAACGCTAGTGGTGCCAATAGTCACATTTGGATTTGTAATGGCAGCTGCAGCCGCAGAAGAAGATGAGGTAACAGCCACTGTTTCAGTCGGGCCGCCGTTATTTCCCAATGTTCCGAGATCCAGGTTGGGTACCGTTGTGTCCGTAGTAGTGGGTTGACTGGTAGATTCCGAAAAACCACAGGTATTATCACTGGAGAGGTTGTAGCCATCGTCTGTAAAGCGACTGAGGTAGCCGGAGCAGTTGCCGCCCGTAGCGTTGTCAAGGATGGATCCGGCCATGTACACGGAGCTGTAGCTGTAGATCCCACCGCCACCGCCGGTGGCACTATTGCCAGAGATGGTTGAGTCCGTGACATCAATGGTGCTGGAGTAGTTGTAGATCCCGCCGCCGGAGCCGCCACTGGTGGCACTATTGCCAGAGATGGTTGAGTCCGTGACATCAATGGCGCCGGAGTAGTTGTAGATCCCGCCGCCGAAGGTAGCAGTATTGCCGGAGATGGTCGAGTCCGTGACGTTTACGGTGTAGGTGTCGTTGTAGATCCCACCACCGTAGCTGTTAGAGGTGTTGCCGGAGATGGTCGAGTCCGTGACATTCATGCTGCCGGTGTTGTTGTCGATCCCTCCACCATAGGTGGTACTATTGCCGGAGATGGTTGAGTCCGTGACGGTCATGGTGCCGTTGTTGTCGATCCCTCCACCATAGGTGGTACTATTGCCGGAGATGGTCGAGTCCTTGACGGTCATGGTGCCGCTGTTGTCGATCCCTCCACCATAGGTGGTACTATTGCCGGAGATGGTCGAGTCCTTGACGGTCACGGTGCCGCTGTAGTTGTAGATCCCGCCGCCATAGCCGCCGCTGGCGGTATTGCCCGATGTGGCAGTACTACCACCTATAGTCGAGTCCGTGACGGTCACGGTGCCGTTGTTGTTGTTGATCCCGCCGCCAACGCCGGTGGTGACGCTATTGCCAGAGATGGTCGAGTCCGTGACGGTCACGATGCCGGTGCTGTTGTTGTTGATCCCGCCGCCGCCGTAGGCGCTATTGTTCGAGATGGTCGAGCCGGTCACGGCCACGGCGCCGGTACTGTCGTTGTAGATCCCGCCGCCGGAGCCGCCACTGGCGGTATTGCCCGATGTGGCAGTACTACCACCTATAGTCGAGTCTGTGACGGTCACGGTGCCAGTACCCTTGTTGTAGATACCGCCTCCGTGGTTGGCGCTATTGTTCGAGATGGTCGAGTCTGTAACATTTACAGCGCCGGTGCTGTTGTTGTAGATACCGCCGCCGTAGCCGTCGCCATCGCCATCGCTATCACCGCTGGTGGCGATATTGTTCGAGATGGTTGAGTCCGTGACGTTCACGGTGCCGGAGTTGGAGTTGTCGAGTCCGCCGCCGCCGTAGCCGTCGCCGCCGGGAGCACTACCATTGGTAATCTCCATACCCTCCAGTGCAACCGTTGTTCCCGATGGAGCATCATTGGTAAAGACAGTGCCCAAAGCATTCCCATTTAGCACTACATTGCTGGAAGAAGCCAAAGACACAGTACCAGACGGTTCGATGGTTATACTACTTGCTTTAGTGCTAGAACTCAATGTGTAATCGTCCTTAAAAGTGCAAACAGATGAACTACTACATGTATCGCCGTTGGTGTGTTCGAGATAGATGGTCACGGCATCACTAGAGGTATAAGTACTGGACGCTGCTGCATCCAGTGCATTCTGCAACGAACAAACCCCCGAGTCCCCAGACGAGCTACTGGGTTGAGTAGTACATAAACCAGAGGCAGTGCCACTGGGAGATGCATAGAGATAGGTAGCCGCAGCAAAGGCCGGATGCGCCGCTATTACCAGAGAAGCCAATCCTCCTGCTACGGTTCCAATAACTATTACCAAAATAGAGATTGCAGAGCCTATATGGTGTCTCTTTTTCTTGTAGTAATTGCCCAGACTTTGACGATTATGCCTGGATAGAATAGCTGGCTTAGTTCCTATGAGCCTGAATGTCTTCATCTTTATTCACCGTTCCCTTATTCTCTAAATTGCAATACACTAACGATATACAGTGCACTTAAGGCACTAAGCTATTAAAGGTGTCTAAAGACGATCCAGCATCACTGCCCATTGCAATCCAATCTTACAGCATTATATTATTGATTGGTAAGTGAATGCAAGCACCACTCTTTTCTCCCCTCTGGCCGGACAGTTAGATAATGAAATATCAGTCCATTCCCCTTCTCGGTGGCAGTTGCGGTAATGACCTTTCCCCACTCAGTCATTCATGGCTCGTGGTGACATTTCTACA